>NZ_BAAHBI010000036.1:0-223186 GCF_054776755.1 Spirosoma litoris
TGATTTTGTTCTTAGTATTCAACAGCAACTTGGCAATAAAAAGTAATAGGGGTAACTCTCCGGCGACAGGATGCTCTTCCCGTGGTAAGCTTTGCAGCCCAACCAGCAAAGGGTGTAAAGGTGGAAGTGGTTCGTGTTCAGTGAGTTGGTTCGCTCACCATCAGCCCTCATGGTCGTTGGGTGAACCAAACAGCGAAAACAACGTAACGGTCAGCTTCCCTGCGACAGCGAGCACGTCTCGACAAGTCACGCTGTTTGGCTCGTTAGGTTGCTTCGGTTGACAGGCCAAACGCCCCGATAGGTCAGCTTTTAGTCTCATTTGCCACGTCTCGTCTGACTAGCCAACCGCTTTTGTAATGATAAGTCTAAAACTGATAGTAGTAAGAAGCAATAAGTCAGAAGAACTTGCCAAGTTTTATAGCCTTTTGGGGCTTCAATTCGACTATCATAGACATGGCAATTCACCGTATCACTATTCAGCCCAAGTTGACGAGGCCACTTTTGAGATTTACCCGTTACTGAAAAACCAATCTGAGCCAGATAAATCGTTGCGATTAGGCTTCAGTGTGAATGACTTTGAGGCAGTTATTCAAATACTCAAAAGCCAAAGTGTACAGTTTATTTCCGAGCCAGAAGCTACAGATTTTGGCTATTTGGCGGTAGTTGAGGATTTAGACGGCAGGCGGATAGAACTCTATAAAAAGGAATAGTAACTTTTCATCCTGCGCTGTCGTCCTTCGGGCGACAGGATGCTCGCCGGTTGGGAAGCCAGGCAACCAACCAAATGAGGGTGTAAAGGTTGACGCTCTGCTTGTTGTCTTGAGTAGCGTCATCATCCATCAACCCCTGTTGGCGTTGGGTGATGAACAAAAAGAGTGGCGTGTTTGCGGGCCTCGGTCGACAGGTCGCACGGCTCGAAAGGCAGGCTGTTTGGCTCGTCAGCTGGCTTTGGTTGACACGAGAATCGCCCCAGTTCGGTAAGTTTGAACTTGTATTTTTAGGTTCTAGCTTACGGATTGAACACTGTCAAGTTTCCTGTAACTTTATCGCATGGATGCAGGCGTTTATATGCCTATTATTTCCGATTACGGTTTTAAGGCCACTTTTGGTAACGAACGACAGTTTGTTTTTGTGTACCGCCTTGCAGGCACTCATAAAGTCGGACACCCCTATTCGGGAAGTTAGATTCGATAAAAACGTATTTGAGGCATTAACTATTGACAGCCGTAGCGGCATTTTTGATTTAGCCTGCACCGACGAAAACGGCAGTCAGTTTATCGTGGAAATGCAGTTGGGCTTAGCCCCGCATTTTGTGCAGCGGATGAAGTTTTACGCTTTACACAAGTTCAATACAGTGGTAGAGCGAGGTGAGTTTGACTATGCCAATCTGCCCAAGATCTACGCCATCGCCATTTTGGCGAAGAGTATTTTACCAACCGCGCATTTTCATACGGTGGCCAATTTACGGAGCGAACAAGGTGAAATCATCGATGAGCAGATGACGTTTATCACAGTAGAATTGGCTAAGTTTAATAAACAAGTTGCCGAGATTCAGACTGATTTAGAAAAACTGGTATATACCATGAAGACGCTTCACACAACCGAACCGACTCAATATCCGGCTTTCTGGAATGAGGAATGGCTTAAGCGGGCCATTGATGAGTTGGATACGCGGAAAATGACTCCAGAGGAACGAGCGTATTTTGCCCGTGTAACAGCAGCTACCGCTGAAGCAGTCAAGGCTGAGAAGCAAAAAATTCAGGAAGCCGAGGAACGTAGAGAAAATCTGGTGAAAAGCGAAACCGTTAGGAATGCACTCCAAATAGGTCTAACTGTTGAACAAGCAGCAAAATTGGCAAATGTGTCGGCTGAGTTTGTAGCTCAGATTCAGGCTCAATTATCTGTCAATTAGTATTCAGCGTCTCCTGTGACAGGCCGCACGTCCCTAAGTCGAAGCCGGGCAACCCAACCAAATGAGGTTGTAAAGATTGGCAGTGGTTTGTGTTCAGTAACGTAGCGTTCTCATCCATCAACCCTCATGGTCGTTGGGTGGCGGGTCAAAGTCGTGAGTGTTTGCCATCGTCTCGGCGACAAGCCGCACGTCTCGACGAGGTGACTTGTGAGTTCGTTTGCCAGCTTCGGTTGACAAAGGCCACGTCTGAAAGTTGAGGTTTTGTTCGTGGTTTGGAGTCGTGCACTCATCCATCAGCCCCCCGGGTCGTTGGGTGCGCCAGACAAGCAGTGAAAATACTCGTCTGCTAGCTTTCGGTCGACAGATTACACGGCTTACATAGATAGTTCTTGACTCATTAGGCAGGTTCCGTGTGACATAGAAACTCTCAGACAGGCCATATCATATGACAAATTAGTGAAGACAACTGTAAATAATGACAACTACCTTATTTCGACCTGTTAGTAAAAAAGAGTTGGACTTGATTGAACAGTCCAACTGGACAAAATTTCCACCTCGATTACTTGAACAGCCTATTTTCTATCCAGTCACTAATATCGAATACGCCCGACAAATAACAGTTGAATGGAACGTGCCAGCTTACGGCAACGGATACATAACCAAGTTTGACGTTGATAGTGAATATCTGAAAAAGTATACTATCGAAAACGTGGGAGGTCCTATTCATAATGAATTGTGGGTTCCCGCTGAAGAGCTTGAGGTGTTCAATAGCCACATAGTCGGTCCAATTGAAGTAATCGAATCTTACGAAAAATAGGCAAGAGCAAATCTCTCGTGACGGGATACTCGCCGTTTGGTAAGTTTGCTGCTCAACCAAACGAGGTTTTAAAGGTTGAAGTACGGTTTTAGTTCGGCACTCATTTGGAAATAATCTACGGTGGACTGCCATCTGACAACTTGCTAGTCGGCCGAAACAACATTTCCGTTTTGGCTAAATAGTAGTCCGGTTAGGCTAAATCACCATTGCGATTTGTTCCGAGTTTTGAGCCATGAAAGCATACTTATTATACGAAGCCGGAGAGGTCGATAAACTGGTTCTTGGCGAAACCCAGAGACCTACTTTAAAAAGTGGAGAAGTTTTAGTCAGAGTAAAAGCCATCGGTATAAATCCCGCTGATACCATTTATCGAAATTCACCCACATTTATTTCCCATATATTTGGCGAAGAGCGGCCCGTAATAATGGGTTGGGATATAGCTGGGGAGGTTGTCGCAAAGTCTGAGAATACAGCTGGATTTGAGGTAGGTGATGCCGTGTTTGCCCTTTTGCAAAATGCTCGCGGTTATGCTGAATTCGTGGCGGTCAATGTAGGGTTATTAGCTCATAAACCAGATAACATTACTTTTGAAGAAGCTGCTGCTGCTCCAATGGCTGGGTTGACAGCATGGCAACCACTGATTCACAGAATGAATATCAAAAGAGGCAACAAAATTCTTATACATGGGGCTGCAGGTGGTGTAGGGCATTATGCTGTGCAAATAGCCAATTATTTGGGTGCAGAAGTGATTGTAACATCTTCCGGTAAAAATCACGATTTTGTTATGGCTCTCGGTGCTGATAAACATATCGATTACCAAACTGAAAATTTCTGGGAAGTAATTAGCGATGTCGATTTTGTTTTTGATACTATCGGAGGAGAAACGTTGGAACATTCGATTGACGTAACCAAGCCAGGTGGTACAATTATTTCGATTATTCCTATGGCAGACGAGCGGCTAAAGCCCAAAGCGCAGGCAAAAAACGTAAAATTGTCCTTATGGGGATTGCAATTTAATGGAGAAGATCTTAGAGCATTTGCCGATTTAATGGCTAAGGGTATATTAAAATCCTACATTGCTAGAACGTGCCCTTTTACGGCAATGGCTGAAGCGCATATACAGGTAGAAACCCGTCGCACCACAGGGAAAATTGTCCTTACAGTTTAGCCAGATGATTCATCAAATAAAAACAATTGAACAATTTTATAAATTAAGAAATTTAGCACCACCAGCGCATCCACTAATTAGCGTTCTCGATATTTCCAATGCCCCAGTATATGAACAGATCGAATCAGGAAGTGTAGTCTTCGGTTTTTATGTACTCTCATTTAAAAGTGGTCGCACAGCAAATACGAAATATAGTCAGCTATCTGAAGATTCTGACAGGAGCGTTTTAGGCTTTCGAGCGCCAGGACAGGTAGTAAAGGTAGGACCCAATAAGGCTGTAACCTCTAGTGCATCAGGGTGGATGCTTTGCATTCATCCCGATTTCTTATGGCATACTCCGCTTGCAAGGAAAATCAGGAGCTATGATTTTTTTTATTATGATTTAAATGAAGCGCTGTTTTTATCTGACGAAGAACAAACCACAATAAACACGATTGTTGCAAATATCTCTTATGAGTTTCAAAAAAATACAGACGAATTTAGCCAAAATATTACAATTGCTTTAATTGATGTTTTGCTAGCTTATATTGAACGATTTTATCAGAGGCAATTTAATACGAATAAGGTTGCTAGCCATCAATTACTTGATAGATTAAACAACTTACTAAATAAGTATTTTGATAGCGAAAAGTTATCTAAATCAGGCTTGCCAAATGTTACAGCGGTCGCTGAGGAATTAAACATTTCTCCGCACTATTTAAGTGCAATGCTGAGATCAATAACGGGGAAAAATGCTCAACAGCATATTCACGAAAAACTTATTTCGAAGGCCAAAGAGTTATTATCTACGACGGATCTACCCGTTAGCGAAATCGCATATGCCCTGGGGTTTGAATACCTACAATCATTCAGCAAACTATTCAAAATAAAAACTCAGCTTTCACCTTTACAATTCAGGAAATCTTTCAACTGACAAACAAAAAACAGTGACTGACAAAAAGCCCTACTGGTAATATCGGTTTGGCGATAGGGTGGCCGAGGGAACTCATTCAACTGGTGTGTTACTGTTGAACTTTTGTATTAAATTGGGCTGACGTATTTTAGATTCCGCTATAACACTAAGCCGTTCAACGTTGGGGCAACATAATAGACCGTAAACAAGCGTACCAGGCAGATCAATAGCGTGCGGATTGCGTTCGCTGGCCGCATGTCTTAACAGGACAGCTTTTTTGGCTCGCCGGCCAGGCTTCGGTTGACACGAGAATTGCTCCGGTTAGGCAGGCTAAAAAAAGTGGGTCTATGTCCGTTTCCGCCGATAGACCAATTAATACAGAAACCCTTAAAAAACACTATTATGAAAACTAAGCTCTTATTCGTTTTATTAGTTCTTGGCACATGTTTTTCAACATTTGCGCAACAAACACACGCTCGTAAATCCGAAGCGGCTGTTGTCGAAAAAGGGTTGATTAAGGTATCTGTTTTGTACCCGTATGCAGAAGGTAAAACGTTCGATATGGAGTATTATGAAAAAAGCCATATGCCGTTTGTAGCAGGTTTGTTAGGGGCTAACTTAGTACGCTATACCATAGAAAAAGGTATTGCTAGTGGAATTCCCAACTCCCCATTGCCATTTATGGCGATTGGGAGTTTTTATGTTAAGAGCCTGACTGATTATCAGGCTGCTATCGCCCCTAATCGAGAGGCAATACGGGCAGATTTTCCAAAGTACACCAATATCACTCCTACTATACTGGTTAGTGAAGTAGTAAAGTGATTTTGAGCAACAGCACGCTGAGCACGTCTTGCTAGTGCGATTCGTGCCCGAGATGAAAAGTCGATAAACATAAATTGAGCGATAACAACGTAACTACAGTCTCAGATTTTTTTTAACGTAACTATTTAATATGCCACAAACCACATTGCGTCGTTACGCTGGCATGGCTATAAACGAAAGTTTTTATATTAGACAAGCACAAATACCTTCATAGCAACAGAATGCACAGTTCTTCGTATAGGCAATCAGACTCAGAACGTATTCGTGATTTATACCAGCGGCATGCCTTATTATGGAATGAGGAGCGAAATCGAAGCTTATTCGAAAAGGCGTGGCTGGATCGTTTTCTGAGTCTTATCCCGGCTGATGCTTCGGTTCTTGATCTTGGTTGCGGTATGGGAGAGCCTATTGCCAACTATTTAATTGAGCAAGGTTGTTCGGTTACAGGCGTAGATACCTCACATACGTTCATCGACCTATGTAAAAACCGCTTTCCCCAACAAAATTGGTTAGTTGCGGATATGCGGAATGTAGTTCTCGACAGGAAGTTTCAGGGGATTTTAGCCTGGGATAGTTTCTTTCATCTGAATCACGCAGACCAACGTCGGATGTTTCCGGTTTTTCGTAACTACGCGACCTCAGGTGCTGCCTTGCTGTTTACCAGTGGCCCTTCATACGGTGAGGCAATAGGCGAATATCAGGGTGAACCGCTTTATCATGCCAGTTTAGATGCTGCTGACTACCAAAACCTTCTTCAAGAACAAGGCTTTAGAGTAGTCGATCATATTGTGGAAGATCCAACCTGTGGGTATCGTACGGTTTGGCTGGCCAAATTGGACTAGTGTATGACCGTTTGAGACAGAAGCGATGAGGTGTCAAAAAGCGGGATTCGTAGCCTAATTGAACTTTTGTAAAAGTTACCTGGACTGCGTATCAGTACTTCTTCAATTTTACTTTCAGCAGTGCTTCATTACATTCTTAAAGTTGGCAATAGCTATACGTTACTAGCCGTCTACACACTTGTTCTGGTGGCATGCTTAATCTGGAATCGATTGGGTAGCAAAAGGTAATCATTAGATTGAAAGAAGTTCGTGCATAAATCAATCCGCTGGCATAGGATAGGCGTAGATAACCTATCATGCTGAACGTTAAACGCTATTTGGTTGCTTTAGGGTGTTTGATCCCGATGTTGGGTTTCGCCCAACGCATTGATAATACAGCATCGTTTCGGCAAATTGATAGGGATAAGTACTGCCGCTTTCACTACGACAACGACTATTTTACCGCCACGGACCACTACTATACACAGGGCTATAATATTGAAATCGTTAATCCGGCACTCCGAAAAAATCCACTGACAAAACTGCTCCTTAAATCCAGAGACAGTCAGGTTCAATATGGATTGGCGTTAGAACATTTCGGCTTTACGCCGACTACCCTAGGGAGTGATGCTATTTTAATGGGCGACCGTCCGTTTGCAGCTTGTATTCTGCTCAAAACATTCAGTATATCAACCGATACACTGCGCCGAGTCAGAATAGCGTCGTTATTGAGTACGGGTATAATAGGGCCGGTTGCGTTTGGGTACGAAATGCAGTCGGCCATTCACCGGCTCATAAACGGTGTTGAACCACATGGCTGGCAACATCAGATTCGCAACGATGCGATTGTGAATTATAGCCTCAATTACGAAAAACAACTCTATGCCTATCGTCATGCGCTGTCGGTAAGCGCCAATGCACAGGCTCAGGTGGGGACGTTTGTGGATCGGCTACAAACGGGATTTGTGGTGATGGCGGGTCGATTTGATTCGCCGTTTGGTATAACTGCCAACAGGTTGCCGTTGCAACTATATGTGTATGCACAGCCGCTGGTTAGCCTTGTTGCCTACGATGCTTCTTTGCAAGGTGGCTTGTTTAACCGAAGTAGTCCCTACGTGATTCCAACTGAACAAGTGTCGAGAACGACATTTCAGGCGAACTATGGAGTCGTATTGCGCTACAAAAAACTGTATCTGGAATATTATCAATCCCTACTTACCCGAGAGTTTGGTACCGGCATGCCACATCGTTGGGGAGGTATAAAAATTGGGTTCTCTGGTTAAGCCACTCATCATGGCGTAAAATAAATCTACATACATACGCTTTGGATAGATTAGGCATGTTGTCCTATCTTCGTTGGCAAATAAGCTCGATAAATGAAAGTTAGAAAAGCAGTGATTACCGCAGCCGCTCGCGGAGAACGATTATATCCAGTAGCTGACACGATACAGAAAGCCATGCTCCCGGTTATTGATACCGATGGATTGCATAAGCCCGTCATTCAGGCCATTGCCGAAGAGGCTTTTCTAAGCGGTATTGAGGAAATCTGCATTGTTTGTGCCCCTGGCGATGGTGAGCGCTATATTAATGCTTTTACCTCACTGCGCGACAACCTGGTTAAATCATACAAAAGTGTTGACTGGGCACGGGAAGAAGCCGAAAAAATTGATAATCTTATTAGCCGAATTCAGTTTACCGAGCAGCAGGAGCCGCTCGGTTATGGTCACGCCGTTTATTGTGCCAAAGACTTCGTCAACGATGAGCCTTTTCTACTTCTCCTGGGCGATTACCTGTACGTGTCGAACCTCACCAGCAAACGGTGTGCGGCTCAGCTCATCGAACTGGCGATGCAGGAGAACTGCTCTGTATCGGCGGTTAATCCCACCATTGAGCACCAGATTGGAAAGTACGGCACGATTACGGGCAAGCATGAGCCGGGGGTGAACGGGGTTTATCAAATTGAAAAACTTATTGAGAAACCCTCGTTGAGTCTGGCCGAACTCGAACTACAAACGCCCGGCTTACGCGTTGGTTACTATCTCTGTTTCTTCGGTATGCACGTATTGACACCCACCGTGTTTAGCCTTCTTGAGAAGCAACTGGCCCTGGGCAGCAAGAATACACCACTAACACCCGCCCTACAGGAGTTGGCTGATACCGAAAAATACCTGGCACTGGAGGTTAAGGGCAATCGCTATGACCTGAGCGGACGGCAGGGTTTGCTACGGGCACAAATGGCCCTTGGCTTAGCGGGCGTGGCCCACGACGAAATTCTGACGTCGATGGTCGAACTGCTGGCCGAAGCCAATACTCGAAAAGCGCAATTGATTCAGTAAGTAAATGGTCAATTGATAATGAATAATGGACAATGAATAAACCGTATTCATTATCCACCACTCATTATGCATTGTCCACTATTCATTATTCATTTACTTATCAATCAACATGAATGTTTTTATAGAAACGATTACGTCTGCCGATCCCGCTGTTCGTAACCGATCCTTTTTTGATATAAGCCGAAATTTATCTGCCAATACCTTATTAAAAGCGCTGCGTGAACTGGACGAATTCCGAAAGTCCACACCCAATCTCTACGATAAAGTCCGGGCGATTCTTTTCCTGTATGCTGGTTTCCGCTTTTTTCTGATGGAAACAAAGGAGATTCCGGCCATTGGAAAAATCCCCTACGCCGGTTTCGATGATTTGCTGGCTCGCCGATTTGAACAGGCTATTGCCACGTTTTTGCAGGATCTGGACAAACGAGGTCCCAATGCAACCCTGTTCAGCGGATTGGCTGATAGCTACCACCAGTTATCTTTCCAGACACTGGCCGATCAGGTTCGTAAGAGTGTTCGGTCTAGCAAAGGTAACCAGTGGATGTTCCGCGTAGGGCATCAGGCCGAGCATCCCATTCGGATTCACCCGAGTCTGCTTCAACGCTCAGATAACTCGCTCTTCTACCCGATTCTGCACGAGCAGACCTCCGTCCGGATGGACTTAACCCATAGCGGCTGGTCGGATATTTTTTTCCTCGGGATGGATTATCCCGAAGGCGCTCGTGTTATTAATATCTCCATTGATCTGGGCGTTTTTGGGCGCGACAAAGACATTCGACCGCCCCTACATTGCTACGTTCGGGTTATTTCAGAACCCGTTCTGCGCCTGACCAGCGTGGATTTAAATACGACCAAAGATGTACACGATCTCGCCGATCTGTTCAATTTTGGTAATGACTACATGAGTCTGGTTAAAGCCGGGGTTATTGCATCGGGCCTGATTCCCCCTTCGTTTGAAGGTACGAACCAATCGCTGGCCGAAATTCTGGCTCGTATTGTGGCGCCCGGTATGGGCATTGAACTCGTCACGAAAGTGAACGATATTCCCAAAGGCTCCCGGTTTGCCGTGTCGACCAACTTGTTAGGTTCGATTATTAGTCTGCTGATGCGGGCTACGAGCCAAACGAAAAATCTGGAAGGTGGCTTACAGGAAAGCGAACGTCGTTTAGTAGCCTCGCGGGCGATTCTGGGCGAATGGATTGGTGGTTCGGGTGGTGGCTGGCAGGATTCGGGTGGCGTCTGGCCGGGTATTAAAGCCATTCAGGGAACATTTGCGCAAGAGGGTGACCCCGAATTTGGCATCAGTCGTGGCACGCTGCTACCTCGTCACCGGGTGTTACAGGGCGAAGAGATTCATCCTGATATTCAGGAGAAAATCATGAACTCACTGGTGTTGATGCACGGTGGTATGGCTTCTAACGTTGGCCCAATTCTGGAAATGGTAACCGAAAAGTACTTGCTCCGGGGCAACAATGAATGGAATGCCCGCCAGCAAACGAACCAGATTTTCGACAATATCCTGGCCGCTATTAAGGAGGGCGATATTAAGAAACTGGGCCAAAATACAGCTCGAAACTGGGAAGGCCCCATCAAAACAATTATTCCCTGGGCCTCGACTTATTTCACGGAGCAGATCATTGCCAAAGCGAAAAAACAACTTGGCGACGATTACTATGGCTTCCTGATGCTGGGAGGCATGTCGGGTGGTGGTATGGGTATGTTTGTTAATCCGGCTCATTACGAAGAGTACAAAATGAAGGTACTGGAGATGCTTCGAAAAACGAAAAACGAACTCTCCGATTCCCTGCCTTTTGCAATGGAGCCCGTAGTCTACAACTGGAGTATCAATAACAAAGGCACCTGGGCCACGCTTCAGGAAGGCAATCAGGCACTTATGCCGGAGCAATACTACGGTATTCAGGTGTCGGAGCTGGTCCGGAAAGATCCCGGTTCGATTTCGTACGTGCGTCGGGCCGAGATCGATTACTTCACCACCTATTGCGATCAGAATAACCTGGCGTATCCACTACTGCGCACCATTGTCAGTAACTTATTCAAGGTTTCTGACCCTACTTCGCAAGGAAATCGGAGTGCTGAAAATGAAAAAGCCGACCGGGTTAAGAAGGAGAATGGCTTCGATTATATTCAGCATAATGAAATTCGCGAAGAGCTGCAAAAAGGACGTATCGGTCTATCCCGCAATCGATTGTCAGCCGAAACTGCCATTGACGATGTGTTGCCCGGAGATCTTGTTTCGCTAGAATCATTGGCTGCCGCTGCTCAAACGGGTGAAGCTGCCATCCGATCGGGCAAAGCGGCCATCCTGAGTCTAGCTGCGGGTGTAGGCAGTCGCTGGACTAAAGGAGCTGGTGTGATCAAGGCTATCAACCCATTTGTGGAGATTGATGGCGTGCATCGGAGTTTTCTGGAAATTCATTTAGCCAAAACCCGGAAAGTAGCCGAACGATATGAGGCCGCTATTCCGCACCTCGTAGCGACCAGTTATCTGACTCATGAGCCCATCCGAAAAAAGCTGAGCCTGACCAATAATTTTGGTTATCAGGGGCCAACCTTCCTGTCGCCGGGGCGATCCATTGGGCAGCGCTTTGTACCGATGGAGCGGGACTTACGCTTCTTGTGGGAAGATATGCCCCAGGAAACGCTTGATGAGAACAAGCAAAAAGTTCGCGATGCGGTGCGTCAGTCAATGATTGCCTGGGCGAAGTCGAAAGGGGAGGGCAGCGATTATGTCGATAATATTGCTGCTCAGCGCTTTTCTCCCCTCGGTCACTGGTACGAAGTATCGAACCTGTTGCGCAATGGTACGCTGGCAGCGTTACTGGCTCAATACCCACAGGTCGAAACAATTATGTTGCATAACATCGATACACTCGGTGCTGATGTAGACCCGGCCGTATTGGGTTATCACCTCGAATCGGGAAATGCGCTCACGTTTGAGGTTGTGCCCCGTCGGATTGAAGATCGTGGGGGTGGACTGGCGCGCGTAAATGGCCAGCTTCGCCTGTTAGAAGGGTTAGCGCAACCCCGTGAAGAGGATGAATTGAACCTAAGCTATTACAGCACCAATACAACCTGGATTCAGATTGATCCGTTGTTAAAACTGTTCGGCCTCACGCGCGCCGACCTACAAAAGGGCGATGAAGCGCAACTGGCTAAAGCCGTACGTAGTGTGGCGCACCGGATTCCGACCTATGTGACAATCAAAGATGTAAAATATCGCTGGGGCCACGGTCAGGAAGACATTTATCCGGTAGCACAAATCGAAAAACTCTGGAGCGACATGTCGGCGCTGGCTGATGTAAAATGCGGCTATATTGAAGTTCCCCGCTTCCGGGGCCAGCAAATGAAAGACCCCGCTCAACTGGATTCCTGGGTTACCGATGGTAGCAAAGATTATGTAGCGTCTTTATGCGTCTTTGCTGAATCGGCTGGGGCTCAATAAATAAACTCTTAACGAATGCACGAAGGCCACTTGCTATTGAGCAAGTGGCCTTTTTTATAAATAGCCCAATGGCCAAGAAGTTATTAATAAAGTAACGGGCTTGTAGCCCGCTCCGGGGGGCCTATAAAAAAGATAAGGTTCCCTGAACGCTGCAGAGAACCCTATACTGACTATTCCTAAACCCTTAACCTTTTCTACATGAAAAACTAACTTTTACTCTTTTCTGTTCCAAATACCGAATTAATTCGGTATTTGTTTCAATTTACTGAATGTCAGCAGCTTGGCTGATGGATTGATTCGCGTCCCAAAGGAAGTTGATCATCCGGGCTGTATAACCAGCCTGATTCATCCAGTGACCAGCAGCTGCATCTTTTTGCTTAGCCAGTCTATTATTTACTTGAACAGCCGCTTCGTTAAACTTGGCTCGGTCGGCAGGGCTGATGTTCAGCAATGCAGCCGGGTTTTGGTTGTACAACGAGACAACGCTCATAAAGTTTTGCCAGTTGGTAGTATTTACAAACTTGGCAACGTTTTGTTCAACATACGAAGCAAAAAGCTTCTGTGAACCATTGACAAGCATAGTACTTGCCGGCTTGTTGGCTGCCGGGCTATCATCAGTATTGGTGGTGGTAGCCGCGGTTGCCTGAGATGTTGCTAATCCTAATCCAAGAATCAGTGATGCAAAGATAACACGCGTTTTCATTGTTTTGTTCTATTTGGTTTCGATTAATGAACGCACAAATGTCTGTAGAAATTCCTAAACTGCAAACGCCCATATAGGGCGTTTGCGAAATATTATTCCGAATTTAATGCTGATTTTGAGGTATTTTTTTTATAATAATGATTTTAATTCCTTTGATTCGGAATAATATATTGTATTAACTATGCTTTATATCTATAAAATATGCCTTCGTAAAATTATAAAATTCTTTAAAAAGTTATATCATTGGTTGTAATTATTCATGGCGGCCTGTATTCCAATAGTACAAAAAGTGATGGCTGCGTTGCCTGCACGATCTAAATAGTCTGGCAATTGAATCAATTCATCCTCGGGAAACTGCCCCAAGACGAAATCAACTTGCCTGCCTTTTGAAAAATTATTGCCAATTCCTACCCGAAGTCGGGCATATTCCTGTGTGCCCAAGACCTCATCAATATTCTTAAGTCCATTATGTCCACCCGGTGATCCTTTGGGCTTCAGGCGTAGCTTTCCAAAGGGCAAATCTTTATCATCGGTGATAATCAGGATATTTTCAACAGGAATATTCTCCTGCTTCATATAATACTGCACCGCCCGCCCGCTGAGGTTCATATAGGTAGTGGGCTTTATGAAAAAAAGCTGCTTCCCTTTGTGCTGCCATTTGGCGGTATAGGCCAAACGGGTCATCGAGAAGGTAAAACCATGTTGCGCGGCCAGTCGATCCAGAACCATAAAGCCAGCATTGTGGCGGGTAAGCGCGTACTCTGGGCCAATGTTGCCCAATCCAACAATCAAAAATTTCATAACAGATCAATTCAATAAAGTTACCGATTCACGGTAGGTGGTTTGGGTGCCATCCGGGAATTGACAATCCAGCCGGTAGCCATAGATACCACTGGAGGCCAACTGGCCATTTACAAAGCCATCCCATAAGGGCTCACCACTTAAGAGTACAAAATTAGCACGATTATAAATGACTGCCCCCCAACGATCATAAACTGTAAATCGGGCAATGACCAGTGAGGAAAACGTAAAGTAAGCGGCAAGGGCATCGTTCTGATTGTCATGATTGGGCGAGAAAGCCGCTGGCAAATGAACGAGATTAGCGCAATCGACCGCTATTTGAACGGGTTGCGTGATCACACAGTTTTGATCATCGCGAATCGTTAAAATGTAAACTCCGCCGGTCAAGCCCGAAAATGCGGTCGAGGATTGGAATTGCTGCCCATCGAGCGAATATTGCTCTACTCCAGCAACACGCGCAGTGGTAATCAAAATAGCGCCACTCTTTTGGCCACAGGCCGCGTCAGACGTATTAACAGCGACTCGCTGCGGTCCCGTACTAGCTGCTACACTCATTGATTGGCTAAGGGTACAATTTTCGCTATCTCGCGCCACAAGAGTATAGCTTCCCGGCGGTAGGCCTGTAAAAGTCGGACTGTCCTGAAATTTAGTATTGTCGATACTAAATTGAACGGGGCTACTATTTCCCGCAATTTTCATAGACAGCTGTCCATTTGCCTGACCGCAGGAGGTATGAACTTCGGTAGCATCCAGAATAACCATCGGTTTATACGAAGGTAAACTCAGCGCACTATTGACTTCACAACCATTCGCATCGCGTACGCGAAGGGTGTACGTACCACCCGGCAGCTTCGTAAAAAGCGAACTGGACTGAAACGAACCCCCGTAATTAATAGAATAGGTTAGGGGAGCTTTGCCACCCGTGGCCAAAACAGTCACCTCGCCATTCGCTGTTTCGCAGTGAGGAGGGGTGCTTTTCAGACTTGTAATAGTTGGCGGAGTGTCGGCCGTGAGGGTGACAGATTGGGAAGCCTGGCAGCCAGCAGCGTCTTTGGCAACAGCCGTATAAGAGCCAGGGCCGAGACTGGTAAATATAGGATTCGGTTGAAACGCACTTCCATTTAAACTATACTGCCAACCAGTTGATCCAGTCGCAACAACTTCGATAGATCCATTGGTTTTGTCGCAACCCGTGTTGCTGAGAGTTACCTTAAGGGCTGGCTCAACAACCTCAACCGTAATGGGAATTGGTGGGCTTTCGTTTTGATAGAGCGTTTGCGTGATATAGAACGTAGTCGTCTTTGTAATTTGGGGGCTGTACGTATTGCCTCTTGCCAGTAGATTGGTGCCCGACGAAGAGGAATACCACCGAATATCTTTACCTGTAACGACTAAATTAACCGGGCTTCCTTTGCAAACCGGGCTTCCCGATTTCAGGACAACTCGGTAGAGTTCAACTTTGCCGCTCTCTACGTTAAAGCAAGTACTTCCATTCACGATGTTCTCGTAGGTGCCAATCAGGCTTTCATCGACAGGGTTGTAATTGAGTGTGCCCCGCCAGTAACAAATACCGCGTACGGCGGTGCTGCCATTTTTATCTGATTCGTTGAACGTAACGGTCGAGCCGGATATACTCCCGTTTGCATAAATCCCAACACCAAACGGTAAAGTTGGGTTAGACGATTGCGCGGTGCCGCTTAAGGTGTTATTCGTTTGGGTAAGCGTCAGTGCATAATTGTAGATGGATTGAGCAGGGTTGCCAGGATAGGTTACACCTAGCCAGAAACCTGCCACGTTAGATTGCGCCTTGCTGTCGGCAAGAACCAGCCCGAACACCAGTAAGAGGCCAATGGTAATGTTTCGGTTCATAACAGCGGTGTTTAGGCGAGACACCTAATGTATGGTCTACTAATGTAGCAACAATTGGGAATATGTCGGATTTATAACTAGCGACTATTTAGACTTCCTTCCTATTTTTACTTCATGAACCAACAACGCCTGATTTTATCGAGTCCGCTACTCGAAATTGTGATTAGCCGACTTGCCCAGCAATTAATTGAAACCCACCAGGATTTTGCCGATACTGTTATTCTGGGTATGCAGCCACGAGGTATTTATTTTGCCGAGCGAGTGGCACGGGAACTGAATCGAGCGCTAGGACACACGGTGCCATTGGGCTATTTAGATGCTACGTTTTATCGGGACGATTTTCGTCGTAGAGATTCCCCATTGCGGCCTAATACAACCCATGTTCCGTTTATTATTGAAAACAAACGGGTCATTCTTATTGATGATGTGCTGGCAACGGGCCGGATGGTTCGAGCTGCTCTCGATGCCATGACTGCCTTTGGACGCCCGAGAAAAGTTGAACTACTGGTGTTGATCGATCGGCGGTATAACCGTGATCTTCCCATTAAGCCAGACTATACGGGCAAGCGGGTGAATACGCTTGAGTCACAACAAGTACTGGTTGAATGGACCGAGCAAGGGGCTGATGCTGACCGTATCTGGCTAGTTGGTTAGTGGCAGAATAGGGTTAGTTAAAAGGCAAGATTGGACTGTTAGAATTACTTAGCTAACTATTCATTTTTTATGGGTATATTTACCTGTTAGGGTATAAGGAACAGTTGATCTCAATATTTTGACAATTAAGGACTTATTTGCGAGAATTGAGTCTCTTTTTAGGATTCGGATTTGGTAAGTTTTTTGTAATTTAGCCGACCGTAATTTCTATGAAGACACTTTTATATCAAACACTGCTAGCTTTTTTTTGCTTGACCCTAGTCAGCTTTAGCAGTACAGTAAAAGCCCAGACTGATTTCACCGTCACTGGGCTGGTTACAGATGCTCAAACAGGTGAGCCAATTCCCTTTGCCAGCGTCGCCCTCGTGGGCCGTAGAAGTGGTACATTGACCGACGAAAAAGGACGCTATACCCTCAAGGTTAAAGTTTTGTCGGATTCGCTGGCCGTTAGCTCAATGGGCTATAAAGCGCTGCGTCAGGCTATCGACCCAGAGCGGCCAAGTCAGGCGGTGGATTTCAAGCTGGCATCGGCGGGAAATGCCTTACAGGAGGTAACGGTAAAGGCTGGCGAAAACCCCGCCTGGCGTGTACTTCGGCAGGTGCGTAAAAACCGATCCATCAACGACCGAAAACGACTGGCTGCTTACGAATATGACAGCTATGTTAAAACCGATATTGCCCTCAGTCATGTAACCGACAGGATGCGGAAGAATCCACTCATCAAGCGCATTAACGAAGCGATGAGCAAACAGGATTCGATTGTTGACGATGAAGGCCATCGGCTATTACCCTTGTTGGCTTCGGAGTCGGTATCCCGTTATTATTATCGAACCAGTCCCGACCGTAAACGCGAAGATATTCGTAAAACGCGAATCAAAGGGGTGGCGGTGGACGACGCTGGGCTTAGCTCGCAGTTACTGGGGGGCACTAATCTGGTTAGTCAGAACTTCTACGACAACTACATTCCTATTCTGGGGAAAGATTTTGCCTCGCCCATTGGCGATAACTGGCGGAACTGGTACGAGTTCTTTCTGGCCGACACGACCCAGATTGGCGATCATATCTGTTACGAAATTCAGTTCGATCCCAAACGAAAAGAAGATCTTGCCTTTATCGGGAAAGCCTGGATTGATACAACTTCATTTGCTCTCTGCCAGATTGAAGCTAAAATCGGTCAGGGTGCTAACCTGAACTATGTTCGTTCCCTCACCATTGAGCAGGAGCTAGAATCAACGCTCGATTCTACCGCATCGGTATCGGGTACGGCGGGTTGGTTGCCCGTTAGCATCCGCCTTATGGCAAACCTAACGGGAGTGGGTAAACAATCGCTGGGACTTCGGGCTCAGGTGACCTTGCGAAACACCAATATAACGGTTAACCGACCTCGACCGTCGGGCTTTTATGAACAGCCTATTGAACCAAGTGATACGGTAGCTACTCAGAACGATGCTTACTGGAATAGCGTACAGAAAAATATGGCTGGGGCCGACTCCTTAAATAAAGAGGACCAGAAGACGCGTCAGATCATTGAGAAATTAAGGGCCGTACCAGCCGTGAAGATGGCCGAAGCAGTAGGGCAGGTAGCTGTTACCGGTTTTTATAAAGTGGGTGGGTTTGATATAGGGCCCTATCCTTACTTGTTTGCCGTGAATAGTGTCGAGGGTTTACGGACACGAATCGGGTTTCGGACCAACGAACAGTTTAGCCGCAACTGGATACTTCGTGGGTATGCTGCTTACGGTACACTGGATAATAAATTCAAGTACGGTGGTGAAATCGATTACCTATTCTCGAGGCAGCATTGGACTGTTTTGGGTGTTCGGATCGCTAATGATCTGGAACGCCTTGGATTAACGCCCGAACTGATTGGGGGTAACCGGATTTTCTACGCATTTAGCCGTTTTGGTCGGTACCGAGGTGGTTATCAGAGCTATCAGAAAGAAGTTTTCTTTAAAACAGAACCCGTTAAAGGAATCCTGCTGACAGCTATGTTAGGCAGCCGGACGTTTGATCCGCTGTTCCCATTTCATTATCGGAAGAACCCCGAACTAGGCGATCAGTCGCCGTTACAGTCGGATATTAACGACGCTTACTGGTCAATTGAAGCTCGACTGGCCCGAAAGGAAAAATACCTGATGGACGGTAACGAACGGATTACACTCGGTACAAAACGGGCCCCTATCCTGACCATTCGGTACACGCGTGGACTAAAATCACTGGGTAGCGATTTTAATTATAATCGGATTACCCTACGGGCGCAACAGACGTTGCGTCTTGGCCCACTCGGACGGATGACCTATCTGCTATCAGCAGGCTATACTCCAGACGTAATGCCGGCTCCCATGCTGTTCCCGCACATTGGTAATCCAACGCCTTTGCTGACAACCAATACGTTCAACCGGATGCAGTTCTATGAATTTGTCAGCGACCGCTTTGTGGCTATGCATGTTCAACACCGCTTTGAAGGATTGTTGTTCAACCGTATACCCGGAATACGGAAACTGAACTGGCGATTAATTGCCAATTTCGATGCGCTCTGGGGAAGTTTGTCGCAAGAGAACCGAGCCGTTTCGAGCGCTAAACCATTACCCGATGGCGTAAGGCCTATCTACTTCGGAGCGCTCGATCCTAAAAAGCCGTATATGGAAGTGGGTTATGGCATCGATAATATCTTCAAATTGATTCGGATTCAGGCTATTCACCGACTGGATTATCTGGAGGACGGCCCTAATGGTATTCCATTCAATTCGTTTGCGCTAAAGGCGTCGGCAACAATTAGTTTTTAAGGATGATTTAAAAGGTTTAAGTAGTTTTAGTGTTACTATATTTGGTGTTGCCACATTCTAATAAATAGATTTGTGGGACTCATCCATATTAATACACCTTTATTTTAAAGCCGTTTTCTGTGAATCGCATCAGTCCCCACCTATCTGTAATAATCATTATAGTTTTTTGTTTAGTTGCCCGAGTAACTTATTCCCAAATTATAACGACCATCGTTTCTGGTACCAATATAGGCGATGGTGGCCCAGCTCTTAGTGCTGGTTTCTGTAGTCCCACAGCTATTGGGTTCGATAAGAATGGGAACTCGTTCATTGTAGACACGGACGACTATCGGGTTCGGAAAATAGATGCAAATGGGATTATTACGACACTGGCAGGAACCGGAGGAGGAGGTTTTAGTGGAGATAATAATCCGGCTACGACTGCTACTTTCACGCAACCTGCCGGGGTAGCCGTTGATGCCGCTGGGCGAGTTTATATAGCTGATGTTCAGAATAATCGTGTTCGGCGAATAGACCTAAATGGGATTATTACCACTGTTGTCGGAAACGGTGCATATGGTTTTAGTGGTGATGGAGGGCCAGCTGTAAACGCTAGTTTAGGCTATCCTGCAAATTTGACAATAGATAAGGCTGATAATCTCTATATTATTGATATAAACAATAACTGTGTTCGTAAGATAGGAGTTGATGGCATTATTAATACCGTAGCTGGTAATGCTACGCCGGGTTTTAGTGGCGATGGTGGATTAGCTACTAAGGCTCAACTATATCATCCTACTGCTATTGCTGTAGATAATATCGGTAATCTGTACATCGCCGATTCGTACAACAAGCGTATTCGCAAAGTCGATGTCAATGGAATTATTACGACTATAGCGGGTAATGGAGACTACCAATTCAATGGCGATGGCGGTCAGGCGCTAAACACGTCATTATACTTCCCTGTTGATGTGGCTGTCGATGCTGGTGGAGCTGTCTATATATCGCAGCAAGATGGGCGTGTTCGGAAAATTAACACAGATGGTATCATATGGGCTGTTGCCGGAAACGGTACCAATGGTTTTAGTGGCGATGGTGGCTTGGCTGTGAATGCATTAATTGGCTCTGCTTCTGGAGTTGATATAGATGCTTCTGGAAACATTTATATAGCAGATCAGAATAACTATCGGATACGTCGTATCACCAGCGATGGAGTTATTAATACTATAGCAGGCGGTTTTACGGGCGATGGTGGTAATGCTACCAATGCGTTCTTTCGGAAGTTTCTCTTTAAGACCCCTTCTAATCTCAGTGTTGACCCCAAGGGAAATGTGTATGTTGTTGATCGATTTGGTAATCGAATACGCAAGGTTAGTCCTGATGGTATTATTACTACTGTTGCCGGAACGGGCGTCAATGGATACAACGGTGATGGTGGGCCCGCGATACAAGCTGACCTGAAACATCCACGTGGTATTGGATTTGATTCAACAGGTAATTTTTATGTGGTAGATCAGTACGATACACGTATCCGTAAAATCGCTACCAATGGCATTATTACTACCATCGCTGGTAATGGAACGCCAAGTTTCATTGAAAATAGGCCATATGGTTCAAGTGCTGACATTTATAATCCTAGTGGAATGGCTGTCTCAAAAGCCGGAACAGTTTATGTTCCTACCAGCAAATGCATCCTGAAAATTACACCTAATGGGATCATCTCTATTGTGGCCGGTACAACAGCTAGTACCGGATATAGTGGCGACGGAGGACTGGCAATCAATGCACAACTAAATAACCCTACCAGTGTCAGCTTGGATAAAAATGAAAATCTTTATATCGCTGACTTTTCCAATTATCGAGTCAGAAAGGTTGACGCCAATGGTATTATTACAACAGTAGTTGGTAATGGCTTGTATGGTTATGGTGATGAAAACATCCTGGCTACGAATACGCCAATGAGCGGACCTTGGGAAGTGGCATTTGATGCAAAAGGAGTTATGTATATCTCAGAACCAGGATATTCACGCGTTCGTAAAGTTGCTACTAATGGGATTATTACAACAGCGGCTGGCGTTGGCGTCACTGGTTATAGTGGCGATGGGGGATTGGCGATAAATGCTAATTTGTCGCGTCCCAACGGTATCAGTGTTGATGCCGCTGGTAATTTATACATTGCTGATACCGATAACAGACGCGTTCGGAAAATTACGTATCCTATTTCACCCGTCTTAACAGCAACTACTTCAGCAAATTGCTCAATAACATCTGTTACGCTTACGGCCCAACCGTCAGGAGAAGGTTTTGCTTATCAATTTGGTCCTGGTGCTGTTCAGATTGGGACAACGAATCAAGCTGTTGTTAATACATCCGGGCTTTATTCTGTAACTGTAACTACACCCGTTTTCGGGTCTCCTGCTGGTTCGACCACTATAAGCGTGTTTGTAGGCGATATCTACACAGTTAAAGCTGGCAATTGGAATGATGCAACTATATGGTCATGTGGAGCCGTTCCAACGGCCAGTCAAAAGGTTCGGATCCTGCATCCGGTTAATCTACTATTAAACTATCAAGCTGAGGCCCAGACTGTAGAATACCAAATGGAGGGTAGTCTGAATATAGCTATGGGAGCTCAGTTACTACTTGCCCCTTGATAAAAATAGGTATCTGCCAAAGAACTGATTTTCAGCGATTCGTTTAGAAAATAGTACAGCAGGCCTTCTTGTTTGGCAGTGCATAATATAACGCGTGATATACTTTATACAAACAAGCCGTAGATGCGATAACTTTCTGCATCTACGGCTTGTTCTGCTAGAAACCAGTATCGTTATGTCACTTGTTGCTCCGGCCACTATTCAGAAAGTAGTTGGCGAAAACCTGACCGAAGTTCCTGATCTGCTGGCGGTTGAAGAGCCGCTCGAAATTCGACTAGGATTTGGACCAATTGACGATCGCCAACAGAAATCCGTTTCGGTTACCATGCGGACGCCCGGCCATGACCAAGAGCTGGCGATGGGTTTTCTATTTACCGAAGGAATTATTCATCAGCCCTCCGACATTGTTTCGTGCCGACATTGTGTGCAGGATTCGGAAAAGGAAGGGAATGTTTTGCGGGTTGAACTTAAGCCCGACGTGGTTGTTGACTGGTCCCGTTTAGAGCGCAATACCTTTACATCGTCGAGTTGCGGGTTGTGTGGGAAAACCACGATTGATGCTGTCAGAGCACTGACTCTCGGCCCAATGTCGTCTGATTTCGCTGTTGAATCGTCCATCATTCATTCCTTGGCCGACCGGATTCGGGAAGCCCAGCTGGCGTTTGCCTACACAGGTGGTATTCACGCGGCTGCCTTATTTAACGCCGAGGGAAAGCTGTTGTTAGTCCGGGAAGATATCGGCCGACACAATGCATTGGATAAACTGATTGGAGCTGCTTTCTGGCAAAACTGGCTGCCACTTACTCAGTTCGGCATTTTTCTGAGTGGGCGAGTGGGAGTGGAACTAGTACAAAAAAGCTGGATGGCGGGTGTGCCGTTGCTTGCGGCCGTGGGTGCGCCATCCAGCCTGGCTATGCAAATGGCGCAGGACGCCCAAATGACACTAGCTGGATTTGTTCGTAACGAACGATTTAACCTATATAGCGAGCCAGGGCGGGTTCGGATAACTCAACTGGCTTAGAAACTACCGGAGCAGGTACACGTATCGTAAGAGCGCCCGGTCGAATATGGGCCTTTACCGTAGTTGTGCGGCCCCGATATTCACCATCAACCTGAAAATAGGCTTTACGCCCTGTTTCAATTGTGACCGATGTGGCGGGAAAAATCTCGATTTGCTTCGGATCGAAGGGCTGGAATCGCCAGAATAATTTCAGGATTTCGCCAAACGATAAGCGCCGGAAAACAATCACTTCGAATTTGCCGTCCGATACATCGCCATCTGGGTTAATAACAGCCCCAGTGCCATACATGCGGGCGTTGGCCAGCACCACCATAAATGCAGCTCTGTGTACGCACTCATCATCAACGGTAATGGACACCTTCATGAGCCGATGTTTGCGCAGTACCTTTATAACACTTTGTAAATAGCCGAGTTTACCGCGCAGATTATTCCGCTGATAATATTTAACTAACTGAGCATTCAGACCGATATCGCCCAGATGCAGGCAACTTTCTCCGTCATTCACCGAAATAACATCTATTTTCTTGGACATACCGTTGACTAGTGTATCCAGGCTACCATGTACATCGGTGAGAATACCCAATTCGCGAGCCATACCATTTGCCGATCCTACAGGCAAAATCCCGAGCGAAATAGAGGTGCCAAGCAGGTGTTCTGCCACCTGTTTAATAGTGCCATCGCCCCCAGCTGCTACAACGCAGTCGGGTTTATACTTTTCAATTTGTTGCGGAATTGTCTCATCGTCGGTTTTACCATCCAGGTAAAACTGGTGAACGGTATGTGGCGAATCGGCGAAGTAGTCTCGGATACCTGTTTCCCAAACCGTTTTATCGGTTCCACCCGAAACTGGATTAATTGCGAATAAAAAGGTCAACTTATGAGCGTTTTAGAAGTTATAAATAACAGGTATTGACTGAACACAATGGAGACGTTACAACTGCCTTTTACTCATAACCAAAATAAAGACCCGAAGGATAGTATAAAACATCATTTTTTTTCATGGCTACGTCTGGTAGATCGGCCAGCTGTGAAAGTATACCGGGGCTTTGGCAATGGAAAAACGCTGATTGTTCATGGTAGTATGCTTCGGCGGAGTGCTTTACCCAGAACGAAATATCGAACGAGTATCTGGTTAAATCTTCTGGGTCTGATTCGGTTGTTTTTGGTTCGCCCGTACCCACACGCGACTATGCGAATATACGCGGGTGGACAAACGGTAGATGTACAGACCGATCTGGATGGGTATTTTCGGGCTGAAGTTTCGGTGGCTCAGCCGCTGCCGCCGGGCTGGCATGTGGTCCAGGTGCAGTGTATTACTCAAGATGGCAGAAAGGAAAGCGTAGTGGCTGAAGGCGAAGGAACTATATTGATTCCGTACCCGGCAAAGTTTGCCTGTATATCTGATATCGACGATACATTTCTGGTGTCGCATTCGGCAACCTTATTGAAACGATTACGCGTCTTGCTCACCCGGAATGCACACACGCGTCAGCCATTTGAGGGGGTCGTTGCGCATTATCAGTTGCTGGCCAAAGCCAACCGGGAAGACGGGGCAACAAACCCATTTTTCTATGTATCGAGCAGCGAATGGAATCTGTACGATTACATTGTAGAGTTTTCGAAGAAGAACGGGCTACCGAAAGGTGTATATCTGTTAAGTCCGTTGAAACAACTGTCCGAAGTTCTGAAAACGGGACAGGGGAAGCACATGACCAAGTTTATGCGGATTGTCCGTATTCTGGAAGCTTATCCGGAACAGAGCTTTATTTTATTGGGCGATGATACGCAGGAAGATCCGACAATTTATGAGTCGGTAGTCATGCATTTTCCGAGTCGGATTCGCTGTGTTTATATTCGGCAGGTTTATCATAAAAATCAGCCGAAAACGCGTGAAATTTTGAGTCAGATCGAAGCAATGGGTGTTCCTTATTGCTACTTTGCACACAGCGCCGAAGCCCGACAGCATTCCGTAGAAAGTGGATTAACCGCCTTATAAAATTGGTTATGGAACAAAATACACCTCCCGAAGAATTAACCGGCGAACTTGAAGTCGGTAAGCCCTATACCGAAGCCGCTGGTGTAGAAGCCATCGTGAAATCGCTGGAGCATATTCGCAACGGGACGGGCCTTATTCGCGGGTTAAAGGTCTTGGCCGATTTGAACCAGAAAGATGGATTCGACTGCCCATCCTGCGCCTGGCCCGACCCTGATGGCCATCGATCTACCTTGGGCGAATACTGCGAAAGTGGAGCCAAGGCCGTAGCCGATGAAATCATGACGAAGCATTCCGCTTCGCCGGTTCTGTTTCAACGGTATTCGGTGGCCGAGTTGCTTCAGAAAAACGATTTATGGCTTGGTCAGCAAGGGCGATTGACGCAGCCCATGGTCCTGAAACCCGGCGCTACGCACTATGAACCGATCAGTTGGGATGAGGCTATCCGATTGATTGCCAGTCAGCTCAATGCACTCGATTCGCCCAATGAAGCCATTTTCTATACCTCGGGCCGAACCAGTAACGAGGCTGCTTTTCTGTACCAGCTGTTCGTCAGAATGTTCGGCACCAATAACATGCCCGACTGTTCGAACATGTGCCACGAATCGACCAGTGTTGCACTGGCGGATTCACTTGGTTTGGGAAAAGCGTCGGTTACCTATGAGGATTACGAGAAGGCCGATGTGATTATGATTATGGGCCAGAATCCAGGCACCAACGCGCCAAGGATGATGACGCCCCTGGAACAGGCCAAACGAAACGGGGCTAAAATCATTGCGGTCAATCCATTACACGAAGCGGGGCTACTATCATTCAAGTACCCGCAAAGTGTCCGGGATGTTGTATTCGGTGGCCAAAAACTTACTGATTTGTTCTTACAGGTTCCCATCAATTCTGATCTGGCACTCCTGAAAGCCATGTGCAAGCTGTTGCTGGAGGAAGAGAAAAAGAGTCCTGGTAAGGTACTCGATCAGCAATTTATCCAACAATACACAAGCGGTTACGAAACCTTTGTCAAAAGCCTCGATCAGTTTGAATTGAGCGATTTAGCCGCGCAGTGTGGTCAGACAATCGCACAGATTCAGGAAGCGGTCGATTTATTCAAGTACACACCTAAGTTGATCATCTGCTGGGCGATGGGCTTGACTCAACACCGCAACTCCGTTGAGACGATTAACGAAGTCATTAACCTACTCTTACTCAAAGGGAGCATCGGTATCGAGGGGGGAGGAGCCAGCCCGATTCGTGGCCATAGCAACGTGCAGGGCGACCGTACGATGGGTATCTGGGAAAAGCCAAAACCCGAATTTCTGGACGCGCTCAAACGTGTATTTGCGTTTGAGCCTCCCCGTGAAAACGGCTACGATGTTGTGGCTGCCGTAAAGGCGATGCACGAAGGAAAAGCCAAAGTGTTCTTCGGATTAGGCGGCAACTTCGCAATGGCCGCTTCCGACACGAATTACACGGCAGAAGCCCTGAAACGATGCAAACTAACAGTCCACGTTTCGACTAAACTTAACCGGAGCCACCTGATTTACGGCGAAACGGCACTGATTCTGCCTTGCCTTGGTCGGACCGATCATGACATACAAGCCGCTGGTGAGCAGTTCGTTAGCTGTGAGAGCACAACGGGCGTGGTTGCCCAGTCGCATGGAGTCGTTGAGCCTTCATCAGCTTATCTGAAAAGCGAAGTGGCCATTATTGGCGAGCTGGCCAAAGCAACTCTGGACGGTAAATCGACAATCGATTGGGACTCCCTCGTTGCCAATTACGACCGCATTCGTGATCTGATTGAGCAGGTTGTTCCGGGTTTTGATAACTACAACACCAAAGTGCGGATACCGGGTGGTTTTTACATCCCCAATGGACCTCGTGTTCGGGAGTTCAAAACGAAAGATGGCAAAGCGCACTTTACGGTCAATACGCCCACACACCACGACCTACAACCGGGTGAATTGCTACTCATGACGATTCGTAGTCACGATCAGTTCAACACAACGGTGTATGGCAATGATGATCGCTACCGGGGCATCTACAACGAACGACGGGTCGTGTTCATGCACCCCGATGACATTGCCAACCGAGGATTGCGCGAGAAGCAGGTTGTGAATTTACACAGTCAATACGATGGCAAGCAGCGAACAGCCCATCGATTTGTGGTCGTGCCATACAATATTCCACGCGGTTGCGCAGCAGCTTATTTTCCCGAAACCAACGTGCTGGTGCCCATCGGCTCAAAAGCAGATAAGAGCAACACGCCAACGTCGAAATCAATTGTCGTTACGGTGACGCCATCAGTAGGATAATGGCCCTTCTCAAAGTCTATTTTTTGTCATCTCGACGTAAGGAGAGATTTCAAGGTGTTGATTTTGAGATCTCTCCTTACGTCGAGATGACAAAAAGCTGCTCGATAAACTACAGTTTGAAAAGCTAACGAATCACCGCTGGCAGAATATACTGTTCCATTATCTTATCTACCTGTGGATGAGCATAAGCAGTATTGTAAGCCGTTGCGGTTACGACAACAACCAACGGCTGGTCTTTGAAAACGAAGATCTTATTGCCACCATTTCCAGAACAGTAATAGGTTTCATAGGCTTTGCCATTCACCGTATATTTCTTGTTCCAGAACAGGTAGCCGTAATATTCATCGTTGCGACCGGGAATGGTTTTATGGCGTGTAAAGGTTTGACTCACCCAGGCTGCTGGAATAATCTGTTTGCCATTCCACTTACCGCCATTTTTGTAAAGCTGACCATATTTGGCAAAATCCAGCGCATTCATCTGAATTCCTCCTGCCGTATTGACTACATGCTGTGGCGTGTATGGCCATTTATAATGACTAATACCCAACGGTTTAAATAGTTTCAGGTCAGCGTACTGCTCCAGTTTGCCAGGAACAACCTGATTTAGCACATCGCCCAATAAGACGACCCCCGCCGTAAAATAATGCCACTCGTGCTTGAATTTGGCTGGTTCAACGGGTAAGTCCAAGGCAAATTTTACCCAGTTTGGTGTCGGGTACATATTCTCTTCGTTTCCGGGCGAATCACCGTCATTATCGTTGCCATCGAAGCACGAACTCATCGTTAATAACTCACTCAGTTTTGTATTCGCTTTGGCGGGTGAGTAATTGGCAAAGTTTTTTAAATCGTAAAACTCGGTGAGTGTCTGACTTTCGCTTTTCAGATAGCCTTCCTGTTTTGCAATTCCGGTTAACGTGGAGGCAAACGTTTTTCCCACGGAACGAACATTGTGCAGCGAGTCGCGGGTAGCGCCGTTAAAATATTCTTCGATCAGGAGTTTACCGTTTTTAATGACCACCACACTGGTAATATGTCGGAAGACATCCGCGTCGATATTCCCCTTCAACGCCTTGATCTTGTTCGTGTCAAAAGGCTCAGAAGATACCGAGAGTCCATTGTATGCTTTGGGGGTTGTTAGCTGTACGCTGGTCAAATCAATAACGGGCTTGCGTTTGACCAACAGCTTTAATTGACCGGCTGCAATCAGATTGCCTACAATTAATTCAGGTTTGTTGAGATACGGTTTGATTTCAAGTCTGAACACATGAGAACCATCACTTAATGCCCCATCACCGCCATTGTTCATAAACCGATTCCAGGCAGATTGGCTCCACCAGGCGCCTTCTCGCTGATTGTTAATCAAGGGTTTGCTGATAAGCGTTTCTACGTTTTTGATTTGGGCATAAGGTGCGCCCGGATGGAGATTGGTTTGATAAATGAGTCGGTCGTCTACGTAAAAATTGAACTGGTAGCAACCGTTTTTCGTAAGCTCATCTGCCGATAGTTCAGGGGCTAGCTGATGCAGGTAATTGGTGAGCGAATTACCCATGAAGACCGTCATGAATAGATTGCTTTTGTTGGTTAGTTCATAGGTGTCCAGAAAATCGGACGATTGGAGGTTTGTCGCCGGAATGTCTTTGCTCGTAAAGATGATCTTGCCAATATTGGCCTGGTGCACCGCCGAGGTGATGCCCTGGGTTTTGACAAGATCAGGCGATTGACCATACAGGTTGCCGACAACGAGCAGGCTTAGAAATGAGACTAATAAGCGAATTCGCATGGGATATGAAAAGTAGATTGATACGTGGTCAAAGCTAACTGGAGCAGGTGGACGCGTGGAATAAATGGGTTGAACGGGTCGAAAAATGGGGCAGGGTGGTACGCTGAGCCACTGATGCGGACGTTCGTAATGCACTCACAAAGAGAAGGGAAAATGGGCAGTGGAACGTCCCGAATTATAAGTTGGTCGCTCTTTTTAGGTCGTTTTTGTAGTTTGCTGGGTTCTGCCCCGTCAGTTGTTTAAACGTACGGTTGAAGGTCGTCTTCGAATTAAAGCCTGAATCGTAAGCAATGCCCAGCAGCGTGATTCGATCGTACTGCGGGTCCTGCATTTTACGGATAACTTCCTTTATACGGTACTCATTGATCAGATCATTGAAATTCTTGCCAGTGCCCAGATTAATAATCCGCGATAATTCATGCGGGTGGATTTCCAGAACATCTGCCAGCGAGCGAAGGGTTAGCCCGGCATCTAAATAAAACAGGTTCGTTTCCAGTTGATTTCGTAACTGCATGCCTGCCTCCAGCAGTTCGGGCGTGGGTGTTTCTGGTGGTGTAGCCGATGCCTTTATTTTCTCGACTTCCACAATGACGAGTTCGGGTCGCAGAAAGGATTCAGCCCCAATCCAGATGGTCATGAAGGCCAGCAGCAAGTAAAGTGGATAATAACTGTCGATCCCTAACTGATAGTTGTAAATAACATAATCAACCAGAGTATACGGAACCCAGGCAAGCCAAAGCAGCCCGAACAGAATCAGCAGGCGTTGCAGCCACTTGGACTGGTATTGATAACTATCGCTGAGCAGATCGCTTAAAGTCCTGTCAAACGCCCTAAGTTGTTTGAGCGCAAAAAACAGGTAAATAGAGATAGAGCAAATTGCCAGGAGTTGTAGAATGGGATTGATGAGTTGAAAAGTAGCTGTTTCATAGGTGGGTATATGTCGTTGCTGGCTTTCGAAAATCTGTAAAACCTGAACACTCTGTTCTCCAAGTAAAGGGGTAAAATGGATAAGGTCGCTTGCCCGGAAACGGGATTCTGGTTGGGTCAGTTTACGCACATAATAGTAAAGCAACGGACCAATGGTTAGGGAGTATTGGAGCGGAATCCAGCTCCAGTGTGGGTAGTATTTGCCCAGATTAATATCGATGGACACGACCCAAATCATCCAAAGAACAATCGTTAACAGAACCAGTCCCAAAAAACGGTTGGCCACTTGGTTAATACGTTTGGCAAACAGCAACAAAAAACCAAATGTGGCACCAATAAACACGGCTGCCAGAAAGAGTAGGTCGTAGCCGTTAAGACCAAAGACAAGTTTCATGCTTTGTAATAGTTTCCACGTTATGTGATGTTTCTGTGCTGTCAGCTTCTTAAAGCTGACACGGTATATAGATCTTTCGCAAGCTAATCAGCCCGGTAAGGGCGACCTGTCAATAGTTATTACCGCCTAGTAAGAGGCCCAAGCGCCGTAGGTGCGGCCTATATGGATAGAATTAGGCCGCACCTACGGCGCTTCAGATTATGTCCAACCCTCTTTTTGCTATTAACAGGTCACTCCTAACGGAGTTTCAGACAGGCCCCAAAGATAGGTTTTGAGAAACCTCACCGTATCGGTTATTAGTAACCGACACCACAGTGCAACATCAATATACTGGTGATTCTTTGGAGCCAAATTAACAGTTTCCATGAGGAATCCTGCTTCATTACTTATTAAAGTTCAGCTCGCTTAATAGCCTGAAATCGATTCATCGGCGTATTATGTCAGAGTTAAGCAAATGCGTTCAGCCTGCTTTCTGGATGGCTGTTCGATGAGAATTTTCTGTGTAATGATCGATACTAAAATGGGGCAATTAGCCATACAGGGTGGACCAAAGTCGGTTACTAAAACCTTTCCCTGGCCCATCTACGACGAAACTGAAGTACAGGCCGTAGCTAACATTGTGCGAAGTGGGCAATGGGGTAATCCTGATTGTGCCGATGAAGTTGCCCGCTTTGAGCAAGCATTTGCAGCCTATTGTGGAAGTAAATATGCCGTGAGTTGTGTCAATGGTTCGGTATCGCTCCGGTTGGCTTTAATCGCCTGTGGTCTTCGTCCCGGCGACGAAGTCATTGTGCCGCCTTATACGTTTATCGCCACCGCTTCGGTGGTGCTGGAAATAAACTGCGTGCCGGTCTTCGTGGATATTGATCCCGACACCTACAACCTCGATCCGGCCCGCATTGAAGCCGCCATTACGGAGAAAACCAAGGCCATCATTCCCGTTCATTTTGCCGGTTTAGCCTGCGATATGGATGCGATTCTGGACATTGCAAGGCGGTATAACCTGCGGGTTATTGAAGATGCCGCTCATGCACACGGGGCTGAATACAAAGGCCGGAAACTCGGCTCTATCGGCGATGCGGGTAGCTTCAGTTTTCAGTCGTCCAAAAACCTCACGAGTGGCGAAGGTGGCATCGTAATTACGAATGATGATGCGCTGTATGAAACGATGAATTCGCTCCGGAATGTTGGCCGCTTGCCGAGTGGTCAGTGGTATGATCACTTCAATCCGGGTTGCAATTACCGCATTACTCAACTTCAGGCGGTACTCCTCTCGGAGCAGTTGAAACGACTTGACGAGCAAACCATTACCCGTAACGAGAATGGTCTGTATCTGGATAGTTTGCTAGCGGATATTGAAGGCATAACGCCTTTAAGTCGGGGTGAGGCAGCTATTCGGCATTGCTATCACCTGTATATTTTTAAGTACGACAAAACCAAATTCGGGCAACTACCGAAGAAGGACTTTGTGGCCATGTTATCGGCCGAAGGGGTTCCCTGTTCGGGGGGGTATCCGCATCCGTTGTATAAACAGCCGGTGTTTCAGCAGAAGAATTTTATGTGCTATGCCATCCCCAACTCAGTAGATTATACGCAGGTAAACTGCCCGGAAGCTGAGCGAGCCTGTGCCGATGAGGCTGTGTGGGTTTTCCAGCACGCTATGCTAGGTACCCGAGAAGATATGGAATCGTTTACCCAGGCCATCCGAAAAATCCAACTAGCTCAGTGAGTAAAGAATAGATTTTATGATTTGTACCCACGGACTTCAGCCCGTGGGTACAAATCATAAATCAATAGTTTCCTAAAATCTTAACAATACCTTTCTTTTTTTATACATGAAGTTGAATCGTAATGTCAGTTGGGTAATCAGTAGTCTTGCCCTGTTTTTGGTGATCAGTCAAAGTAAGTTATGGGCCCAGACGATTAATCTTAAGCAGGCAGTGCTATTGGTTTCTCCGTCTGTACCCTCGCCCATGCGGGAAACCGCTCCCCGCATACTCAGCGAAGAGATTGAAAAACGAACGGGCGTTTTGTTGAAAACAATATCGACATGGCCTAAAAATGGCGTAACCCGTGTAGCTCTTGTTCTGGCAAGTGATAAAACACTACAAGGCGCTTCGGTTCCGGCTAACACAGCAACCGAACGACCCGAGCTAAAGCCAGAAGGCTACCGAATTGTTAGTGAAACGAATGCCACTGGCACAACCCTCTGGATTATAGGAGCCGATAGCCGGGGTATTCTGTTCGGGACTGGCTGGGTGCTGAGAAATCTGAAAATGGATCGTAAAGTATTGGAACTGTCCAGCCCTGTCAATGTAGCTACGTCGCCTGATTATCCTATTCGAGGGCACCAGCTGGGCTATCGCCACACGGCAAACTCATATGATGCCTGGACGGTAGGTCAATTTGAACAGTACATCCGTGATCTGGCCATTTTTGGGACTAACGCGATCGAAGGAATTCCATTTCACGAAGACGAAAAGCCCAGCCCTCATTTTAAGATACCAGCCGCCGACATGCGGGTGAAAGTGAGCGAAATCTGTCAGGCCTATGATCTGGATTATTGGGTATGGACACCCGCAACGATTGAACTGACCGACGCTAAAAAACGACAGGCAGAGCTTGATCAACATGAAGCTTTCTACAAGGCTTGTCCTCGGCTGGACCATATCTTTTTCCCCGGTGGTGACCCCGGCGAGAATCATCCAAGAGAAGTAATGCCTTTCTTGAAAGACATACACACCCTGTTGGTGAAATACCATCCGAAGGCGAAAGTCTGGATTTCGTTACAAGGATTCAGTGTGGAGCAGGTCAATTATTTCTATGATTATTTGGCACAAAACAACCCGACCTGGTTGCAGGGAGTCGTTTATGGACCGGGTAGCCCCCCTCTTGCCGAAACCCGTTATCGCCTGCCCAAACAATACCAGCTCCGGCAGTACCCAGATATCACCCATACGGTTCGGTGCGAATTCCCGGTAGAGCATTGGGATCAGGCTTACGCGCTGACATTAGGCCGTGAAGCATCGAACCCGAGACCTTATTTCTATGCGCGGGCGCAAGCGGCTGCGGCTCCGTTTACAGATGGCTTTGTATCGTATTCCGACGGTTGTCATGACGATATTAACAAAGTAATATGGAGCATGCGGGCCTGGGATATGCAGATGAGCGTTCACCAGATTCTGAATGAGTACAGCCGATTTTTCTTTGGCTGGCCATTGACAGAGTCCGCTGCAAACGGCATTGAAGCGCTGGAAAAAAACTGGGATGGCCCACTCGCCCAAAATGGGGGTGTAGAGGCTACGTTTTCATTCTGGAAAACGCTCGAAACGGCCAACCCAGCTTTAGCCACAAATTGGCGCTGGCAACTTCTACTACTCCGGGCTTATTACGACACCTACACTCGTCGGCGCTTGCTGTATGAACAGGGGCTCGAAACCAAAGCTGATGCCGTTTTGAGTCAGGAGGTGAGTATGGATCCCGATAAGGCGATAAGTCAGGCCTTAGCCATTGTAAACAAAGCTGATACGGAGCCAATCGCCCCCGAGTTAAAGGCTAAAATTGTGTCGTTGTGTGACGATTTATATAGATCAATTGGTTTGCAGACCAGCATGCCAAAGTACAAAGCACGAGGCTATGAGCGCGGTTGTTTACTTGATTTTGTCGATTATCCGCTCAATAACCGCTGGTGGATGGCCGATGAATTTGAAAAAGTCCGGGCATTGAAAACGAATGAAGAAAAACAGAAACGCCTGCAGCAAATCAGTGCCTGGGAAACACCGGGCCAGGGTAGTTACTACGATGATGTGTCGAGCGTAAGCAAAGGCCCTCGCGTGAAAACTATTTCCGACGATGCCACCGATATTGCCTGGTGGAACAATGGCTTTAGCCGGACGCGCCTTTCCTCGCAAACCTTCCAGCGGAGCCCGATGCTGGACTACGACAACCTGGACCCGAAGGCGGAATATGTTATTCGAGTGGTTGGATTTGGCGAAGCCTTACTGCGCGTAGATGGTAAGCGCTTAAGTCCAATCGTGTATAATCGAGAGGCCGATACGGTTAAGGAATGGATCGTCCCCATGTCGGCTACTCAAGACGGCCGCATTAACGTTACCTTCGACGAGCCGGAAGAATCGCACCTGAACTGGCGGCAAAATTCCCGCATTTCGGATATCTGGTTGTTGAAAAAGTAATTGTACCGCGGACGGTCCGCCGTTGCGGTGGACCGTCCGCGGTACAATTATACCATTGCCTGATTCAGATAAGCTTTAACGGCAAAACTGGCAACAACTCCTTCGCCCGTTGCTGCGGCTACCTGCGCAATAGCACCTAGTCGACAGTCGCCAGCGGCCAAAATACCGGGAACCGATGTTTCAACTGATCCGGGGCGGGTGCAAATAAATCCCTGTTCATTAAGGTCAAGTGTCTTAGCCAGAAATCGCGTATTTGGGGTAAGCCCGACAAACAGGAAGACACCATCGGCAGCAATTTCCTGAACCTCCCCGGTGGTATTATCGGTCACCTGCAACGCCTTAAACGTTCCCTGATCGTTACTGAGAAACGCCTTGGGTGTTTGATTCATGTAGACCGCTACGTTGGTAAATTCGGCTAATTTATCGGTATACGTTTGGGTTGCACTAAAGGCTGGCTTATAATGAACAAACGATACTTTCCGACAAAAACGGGCCAGGAACATCCCTTCCTCCAGCGCGCTATTGCCCCCACCAATAACAATAACCTCTCGATCGCGGTAGAAGGCTCCGTCGCAGGTGGCGCAAAAATGAATTCCGGCACCCAGTAAATCAGATTCTCCCGGAATATTAAGTCGTTTGTAAGTCGATCCAACAGCTACCACAACGGATCGGGCCGTCAGGTCGCCCAGGTTGGTTTCGAGATGAAAAATCTGGTCTTCAAAACTGATTTTACGAACATCGACTCCTAGCTTAATCTCTGCCCCATAGGTTTGGGCTTGTTCCGCCATTTTGTTCATCAACTCTTTTCCGCTGATGTCGATAAAGCCAGGATAATTTTCAATTTTTTCGGTCAATGAAGCATTTCCACCAACGAGCTTTTTTTCCAGAACAATGGATGAAAACTTATCCCGCTGGACATAAATCGCCGTGGTCAGCCCTGCGGCACCGCCCCCAATAATGGCCACATCATAAAGGTGTGTCTGGGCTTCCTGAGTTATGCCGATCAGGTCTCTTAATACTCTATTGTCGGGGTTGGCATAGGCTTGCTCGTCGATAAGAATGGTGGGGATGATTCGTTTGCCGTTGTTTATCGTTTCCAGAACGGGTATGGCCCATCGGTGTATATCGATATTGATGTACTGATAGTTAATCCCATTATCGCTCAGATAGGCTTTTGCCCGGTGACAGTCCGGACACCAATCGGCGCCAAACAAACGGATGCGGGGGTGATTATGATTAAGGCCGAGTAACGAATCAATTTGGGCGTTACTCGGATTAACAACGGAAGTCTCATTGATAACCAGGGTAGGCGTAAGCCGTTTCCCTTCCTGAATTTCCTCAACTTTCTGAACGGACTGTTGGTCGAGATCAACGTTGATGTAGGTGAAATTCAGTTTATTATCTTCCAGATAGGTTTTTACCCGCTGGCTGTCTTCACACCATTCCGCTCCATAGAGGACTAGTGTCGTTTGATCAAAGCTCATAGCTTTAGGAACAAGGGTCCGATAATGAGCTTAAAGATAGCTTTTGGGAATGTTAACCAGTCAAGTTCAAATTCTAAAAATCTGAACTTGACGTTCTTACTTCCCAGCCAGGTACCGATTTCGGTATTCGAGTGGAGTACAACCCTTAACCTGACGAAATTGCCGGGAAATGTTTTTACTGTCGTTGAGCCCGAGTTCCATCGCAATCTCAAAAACGGTCAGATCAGTTTCCAGTAGTTTTTTTGAAAATTTCTCGATGCGCAGATTCTGGATGTATTTGTAGATGGGGTAGCCAATCACATGCTGAAACCGCATTTCCAGCGATCGTCTTGACAATGGCACCTGCTTCACCACTTCATCGACCTGAAGATTCTTATCGATATTCTGGTGAATGTATTTCAACGAGGAGGCAATAAAATCATCGTGTGTCGCATAAATATCGGTCGACTGTCGGGTGATCACCTGCGTCGGTCGAACAACGATGTCATAGAAACTGGCCGTTTCTTTCCGAATCATGCGGTCTAGCAGGCGAGCTGCATCGTACCCCCCTTTCTCGGCGTCCTGTGCAATGCTGGATAGGGGTGGGTCTGAAAGCTCACAGATCATTTCATCATTATCCACGCCCAACACGGCCACCTCTTCTGGAATTCGAATGCCTGAGTGCCGACAGGCTTCGGTTATATGCTGCCCTAACCGGTCATCGCAGGCCATAATGGCGATGGGCTTAGGTAATGACAAGAGCCATTGACTCAACGAACTAGGTTTGTAGAACCAGAGTTCGATTTCACTTTCGCGGGCGTTCTGGTTCTCAAAGTAGTGGACTTTATAGCCTGCTTTGGAAACGCTTTCTTCGAATCCTTCAGCTCGTTCCCTCGACCAGACGATGTCGGTAAAGCCATAAAAGGCAAAGTTTTTGAAGCCTTTCTTTAAGAAATAATCAGCGGCAATGGCTCCGGTTTCCTGATGGGCGCCCGTTATATTCGGAATTTCCGTAAACCGTTCTTTAAAGTCCTGCGCAATGAGGGGAATACCCGCTTCGGTGATTTTCTGGATACTCTCTTCGTTGTAAAGCTGACCAATAATGCCGTCGGCTTCCCATTCGAGTGCCCAGTTTAAAATACCGTTGATCCCCATCGTTTCCCGGTGAAAGAGCGGCATTCGGCAGAATACCCAGGGACCATATTCGCGCGAGTATTTGGTAATGCCTTTTAACAGACTCTTACTATACTCCTCCGCGAAGTCGATTAACAAAATAATCTTGTGCATAAATAAAGAGCGAAAGAGTGAATGAGTGAAAGAATGAGCTGACGTGATAGCGCACCTTCCGGCTGGTTTCACTCTTTCACTCTTTCGCTCTTTAGTTTAATCGTTGCATTCGTAACCAGCGGTTTCGCCCAGATGCCAATGCTGAAAATATAACCTAAAGTAAGCAACAAAATCAGCATAGCCCAACGGAGTCCAATCAGTTCGGCCAGGCCCCCAATGATCAGCGGCACCAGGGCACCACCAACGATTCCGGTACACAGGATACCCGAAAATGTGCCGTGATGCTGCGGAACGGAATTAAGAGCGAGCGAAAAAATAATCGACCACATAACGGAGGCAAAAAAACCGGTTGTGGGTAAGGCATAAATAGCCCAGTCTTTGGGACCAAACAAACCAATCAATAAGGCAATGACGGCGCCGAACGTAAACAACATCAGTACTTTACGGCTGTCGGCTAGTTTTAGTAAGACCAGACCCAAAATACAGCCTACCGTCATCAGCCCCCAAAAATAAGCCACTACTTCGGCTCCGGTTGTGGCCGGATCGACGCCATGATAGAGTTGAAGGAATTTAGAAATCCAGTTAGCAATACCCTGCTCCGTTCCAACATAGGCGAAAATGCCCGCGAAAAATAAGAGCACCGTTTTGTTGCGAAGTAGCTCAAGCAAGGTGCCGCCAACCTCTATCTTTTCGTCATCTTTCAGTTCAACGTTGGGGAATTTAATCACCCCAACCACCACAATCATTAGCAGCGTGGTAAGTGCAAATACCCAGTAGAGCGAAACCCACTCCAGATGAACTGGCACAACCTGGTTGAGTAGCGAAATAGGAAAACTCGTATTGGTTGTATGTAGATTGAGGACGAAATAACTGTACAAAAACGGACTGATAAACGAAGCTGCGCCCGAAAAAAGCTGGGCTAACACCGAATTAAAGGCAAAATGAGCCTCTCCACCCGCCACCCGCAGCAACGGATTAATGACGACCTGCAACATTGCCATCCCGACACCAATTGAAAAAAGAGACACCAGCGCAATCGAAAAGCGCGGAACGAGCGCAAACAAAAGTGCGCCCAGAAAAGCCAGAAAAAAAGCCCCAAGCAAGACCGGCTTTTCTCGGTATTTTTCGACTAATAACCCCGATGGCATCGACACACTATAAGCCACAAAAAAGGCAAACGGCAGAAACCCCGCCAGACCAATACTCAACTGGAAACTATCGACCAGATCAGGAATGATGGGTCCGAGAATATTCGTCAGAAACGAAATGACGAAGAATATTAACAGAATCAGGACAACAATCAGGGTATTTCGGTTCATAACTAATGCTTTGACAAACTAGATTCTAACTGTTTCTATAGATTCTCGGGGCCGCCCGCGCGGTCGATTCTAGTGTACTGATAATCAGAAACGATAGAATCAACCGCGCGGGTGGCCCCGAGAATCTATAGAATCTAAATTGAACGAGCACTAATGCTTAAGAGCTTCCTGTACGGCATTGCCAACGGTGCCACTTGGCGGTAAAATGTGCAATAAAGACGCTATCGTAGGCGCAATATCCGCAATCGTTGTGTGGCGGAGGGTTTCGCCTTTTGTAATTCCCCAGCCATACAAAACAAACGGAACATGCGTATCGTAATGATAAGGTGAGCCATGATCGGTCCCCGTACCACCATTGGCAATCCAGCCTGGTTCGGTAACCAGTTGGATGTCGCCACTGCGTTTGGCATGGAGCATATTTCGGTACAGATCCAGCAAATGCGTATTCAAATTAGTCGTATACAACCTGCGCAAATTAACCACATCGGCAATGCCCGGCATAGGTAGCAGTGCTTCCCGAATTACGTCATAGGCAGCATCGACCGTAATCTTTTTCTCTTTCAACAAAGCATGATTGAGATAAAGCTGGTAATTCTCACTTGCCTGCAAGTAATCGCCACTGCCGAAAGCATCGGCCAACGATTTTTTGATGGTATTGGAAACGGCTTTGGCATCGATTAACCCAGCTGGCAAATGATGCTGTTGCCAGAACGCAGGAACATCCATAACGCCGTGATCGGCAGTTAAAAACACGCTATAGTTGCCCTTGCCAGTCCACTTGTCCAGAAAGGAAAAAAGGTCCGCAAATTCCAGATCAAGCCGCAGGTAAATATCTTCTTCCTCCACCGAGTTGGGGCCAAACGCATGGCCAATACGATCAGGCGTCGAAAAGCTAATGGCCAAGAAGTCGGTTACCGGACCTTTACCCATATTTTCCCCTTTTATGGCGGCAATCGCAACGTCCTTCGTCATGGTATTGCCCCAAGGCGTAGACATGACCGCCCCAAACGCATCACCTGCCTGACTCACGAGCTCATACGGAAATACGGGTTTTGAGGCACCCGGCAATTTGCTTTCATACGGCTGATCGTCGGGTGTACTTTCGGTATATTCGGCGATAGGCAACAGCGTGTTCCAGTTTCGTTTAACGTACTGGGCGGGGAGTTTTTGGGCGTTGAGCTCGGTTAACCAGGTTGGGAGTTCGGATCTGTAAAAAGTACTCGTTACCCAGTTGCCGGTTTTCGAATCGTACCAATAGGCGCCTGAAGCAGCATGACCTGCGGGCAAAATAGAACCGCGATCTTTAATGGCTACCCCAATGGTTTTAGACCGGAATTGAGTTGCAATCCGAAGCTGGTCGGTAACGGTGCTGGTTAATAAATTCCGGGGCGACATCCGGCCGACGCTAGCGTTTGTACTTCCTACCGTTTGTACGGTGTTGTCTTCGACACAATACACCGAATTCTGCGCGAACGAGTCATACCATTCATTCCCAATAATACCATTTATGGCTGGTAATGAGCCGGTATAAACAGCAGCGTGGCCAGCAGCTGTTACGGTATGGGCGTAGTGATAGTGGTTATTTCGACAGTTAAATCCTTCCTTTAATAAGCGCTTAAAACCGCCTTCGCTGTATTTGTTATAAAACCGATACAGATAATCGTAGCGCATCTGGTCGACCACAATGCCAACGACTAATTTGGGGCCAGCTAACGGGGACGATTTACGAACGGGCTTTGTTGTTCCGGGAGATTGAGCGGCTACCCAGAACGAGAGCGTAGTAAAGCCAACTAAAAAGAACGCTTTTTTCATGAATACAATAGAACGCTGATTTTTATGATTGGTATGATTATATAGCTTTTGGTTATATTAATGATGATTAATTGTAAAATAGTCTATTTGAAGGAATGCACTTTTTTTGAAATCATATTTCATCTTAACTATCATAAAAAATCAGCGTTCAATATTACCTAAACGCGCTCCCGTTGGTCAACTAGAGCCGCAGCACCGAGGAGAGCGATTCCTTCTTTTTTCGATTGGAAGATCTTTAGTCGCTTGAGTGTCATTGGGTAAGCGAAGTCCTGCATACTCTCCAGCATCCCCGTTTTAAAGAATGGGTACGCTTTCGCGATGGAGCCTCCCAGTACAATGACTTCTGGATCGTAGGCATAAAGAACGGCTTTGATCGCCCAGCCAAAGTGCCGACCAAATTCAGTCCAGAGATTCAAGGCATTCTCGTCGCCCAGTTGCGCAGCCTGACTAGCCTCCAGAGCCGTTGTGCCGTGTATGGCTTCGAAAAACTCAGCCGAAGCGTAATACTCGAAATTTTTATCCCTATAGGGAAGCAGACCAATTTCACCTGCTCCACAGTTTGAGCCAACAAACAGCTGATTGTCGATGATAAGACCTGAACCAAGCCCGGTTCCGATCGACATCCCGACGACCGATTGGTACGATTGTGCCAGACCAAACTGGTGCTCGCCGAGGGTGAAACAGTTTACATCGTTATTCACGAATACAGGTATCGAAAACTCTTCTTCCAGAATATCGCGAAGGGCCACTTCTTTCCAGGAAGGAATGTTGGCCACGTTGTAGACAATGCCCCGATTCACATCAACCACAGAGGGTACGCCAATACCAATACTGCTTACCGACGATTCTGTCAGGGGGCGAATAAGCTCAATAAGTTGTGATAATGTAGAGGAAAGTGATTCTTTTTGGTGTAACAGACCACTCATTTGCTGGACAATCGATCCATCTTGCACAAGCCCGGCCCGCACGTTGGTTCCTCCTAAGTCGACCCCAATAGTCATTTTAAAGAAGTTTTTGGTAGTATTTGAAAACCGAGGTATCAGCTCGATTTATTGATTGACAGTAATAATTGCTGACCGGCTCGACCGCCCCGAGGCATCGAAGCTTTTTAGTTTTACCGTGCCTGAAACCTTCACGGGGCCCGTATACAAAGGAGACTGGGTGGTAGGCTCGGTACCATTGGTTGTATACCGAATAGCAAGTCCCGGTAGTTCGACATTAGCCTTCAGCGTTCCTTGTTCGATGATAGCACCCGGTAGTGGTAGTCGATAGTTATAGCCGCCATTGAGCATGGCCAGTCGGGGTAAATCTTTCTGAGCAAGGGTATTGGCGAACACATTCCAGCCTGTATTCATTGACTTTTCGCGGGCTGGTCGGTTTTCGATGGTTTCCCACGGGCGCTGTGGTGCCCAGGCGCTTTCGGCAAAACCCAATAGTTTAGGTAGGATATCGTATTCAGCCATGTCGCGCCCTTTCACGGTTTCACTCCAGAGCTGCGATTCAACACCCCGGATGTTTTTACGGGCTTCGGGTTTCATTTTCTGTAGACCGTCGAAGCTAAGCGGCTTGCCCATCGATGTTTTGTAAGTGGTCTTGAACATATCGAAGGGAGCAAATGCCCAGTTATTTCGCGTATCGACGTAGCCTGCCCAATAGAGGCCCGGCTCCTGCGGATCGTTGTTATACGCCATATCGAAATAAAAGTTCGATACATTGCACAACACGATTGGGTAGCCCGCATTGGCCAGCCGGTTGCCCAGATCAATATCGAACAGGTTGTTCCATACGTAAGGGACAACCCCCTTACCAACAAACTCAGGATTCAGCACGAGCTTTCCGTCGGCTGCTTTGACGAGTACGGCCTCTTCCCAGGCATGCACTTCTAGTTTCCGTTTGGCGAGCCGCTCACGGAGTTTGCCGAAGAAATAAGCCTGTAAATTTTTCGGGTCTTTGATGGATGGATTCTCTTTCAGCACCTTGGCTGCAATAGGGGATTTTGTCCAGGCACCTTCGGGTACTTCATCGCCACCTGCGTGCATAATATCCATCGGCAGACCTGCTTCCTTATACATCTTCGTAATCTCATCGACCACTTTTTCGTAGAAGTGATAGGTGGATTCTCGCCCAATGCTGACCACATTATCGGTATAGCCCTGTGCCGACAGATAGACCGATTTATCGTCTGGGTCGATGAGCCGATATTCGTTCGCTTCTTTTTCTTTGCCTTCCTTCATCAGGCGTTCATACCGGGCTTCCATCGATTTGATCGCAGCCCGCGCGTGGCCTGGTAAATTCAGTTCGGGGATAACTTTGATATGACGTTCCTTCGCGTATTTCAGGATTTCGATAAAGTCGGCTTTGGTGTAGAATCCACTACCATGTTTGCCTTCGTCATAGGCTTTTGGGCCTGATCCGTAAGCTGGATGCAAAACCGCCGTCTCTTTCCCCGACGTGTGCTCCCGTTGCGCGCCAACCTGGGTTAACTCAGGCAAACCGTCGATTTCGAGTCGCCAGCCTTCGTCTTCCGTTGTATAAAACAGAAACTTATTGACTTTATAGAAGGCCAGCAAATCGAGTAGTCGCAAAATCGTTTCTTTCGTCTGGAAATTCCGGCTAACATCCAGGTGCATACCTCGGAATTCAAATCGGGGAGCGTCCTCAACCTGTACGTAATTCAGGGCAATATTGTCAGAAGGCTTCAGGTAGGTTGAGGTCGGAATCAGCGCCAGCAAACTCTGAACGCCATAGAACACGCCTGCCGCGTCGCTGCCCGTAATGGAAACACCGTTGCCATCGATGCTAAGCTGATAGGCTTCTTTCGCTACCCCGTTTACGCTGACTTTGCCTAATTTGAGTGTAATACCTTTGCCCATTCCGCTGCTTATCGAAAACTCCTTACCAGTCAGCGCTTTCAGTTTCTGACTCAGGAAATGGGCTTCACTTTCGAGACCTTTTTCGGCATAAATCGGTAGCGATGAACTTAGTGCCAAGGTACCTGTACCCGGTGTCAACTTGGCAGGTGAGGGGATGATTTTTTGAAGTTTATCGGCAGGAAGCAAGGAGGCTGCCAGGTTCGTCTGATAGGTATGCTCAGGCGTCGGAAGGGGCTCCAGATCGATTTTGCCCCGCAGTATTTGTTCCTTTTTTGTGAAGGGCTTAACGCTATAATCCGCTACCTGAACGATGTTTTGCTCTTTACCTTCCTGATCATAAAAAACGAAATAAAGGCCCATAGGCGCATCAGTAAGCTTATTGACGGCTTCTGTTCCTTCATATCTAATATCGATAGTTGCACCCGGTTTGAGGTTAAATCCTACGTTTGGTGTGAGTTTGTACCAATCGCCGTTGATGTGATGGACCGTAGCTGGCTGCGAGTCTTGGGTCTGGACAATAGGTCGGGGCGACATATTGAAAAATAGGGCCCAATTGGTATCCGTCAGCAAAAAATTGCTTTTGTTGGTAAGCGTAAAGCGAGCTTCGAAGCCAGTTTCGATCTCAGTGAAATTACTTACTAATTCCCAGGAAACAGCAATCTGTTTTGCCTCATCGTTGGAGGGTGTATCGCCCGATCTACAACCAGTAAAACAAACAACGATCGTCGCGATGAGAACGGTCAAAAAAGTAGTTCGCATAAATCCTTAGGTTAAGTAGCCTTTATACTACTCAAATCAGTACTAAAGATACCATTGTTCTAGCGGGGCTTTTTAAATATTTTTAATGATACAGCAACCGAGCCGACTCATTTCTTTAGATGCGATGCGTGGTTTTACCATTGCCGCTATGATTGTCGCCAATTTCCCGGGGAGTGAAGAGTTTGTGTATTTTACACTACGGCACACGATATGGAATGGTCTCTCTTTTACCGACTTAATCGCGCCAACCTTCCTGTTCATCGTTGGTGTTTCCATTGCGCTGGCCTATGCCCGAAAAGTGGATGAAGGTAGCCCGAAAGGCGAACTCTACCGAAAAATCGTCGTTCGCTCGCTGAAGATTTTTGCAGTGGGCATGTTTCTTAATCTAATGCCCGATTTTGATTTTTCGAACGTTCGTTGGACGGGTACACTTCATCGGATTGCCATTGTCTTCCTCGTCTGTGCGTTTCTTTTTCTAAATACAAACTGGAAACAGCAAGCCTGGATTGGGGCGCTTACGCTTGTTGCCTATTGGCTGGCCATGACGCAAATTCCGACGCCTGATGTTGGGAAAGTGGTGCTGGAACGAGGGCAAAATCTGGCGGCCTGGCTCGACCGAAAATACCTGCCCGGCCGTATGTGGCAGGGCACCTGGGACCCCGAAGGAATCCTGAGTACATTTCCGTCGATTGTGACGGGAATTACGGGTATGCTGGCCGGACGTTGGATGCTCAGTAGTGCCAGCCCAACCGAAAAAGTGTCGTATTTGATGACAACCGGGCTGTTTACGGCTGCTGCCGGCTATTTCTGGGGATTGACTTTTCCGGTCAACGAAAATCTCTGGACCAGCTCGTTTGTGTTGGTTACCTCGGGATTTGCGGCCATGTTGCTGGGAGCCGTGTATTTTCTGGTCGATGTGCTGGGACGTAAGAGGGGGACGAAATTAGGAATTATCTTCGGGGCTAACGCTATCACTGTATACGTACTGGCCGACATTTTTGCCCTTTTCTTCTATCGACTCAAATTTGGAGGACTACCCCTAAATGAGAAGGTAGTAACGGGCTTGATAAGCGTAGGTATGCAGCCCGAACTTGCGAGTCTGCTCTATGCCCTGTTTTTTATCGGCATTAATTTTATTCCTGCCTATGTGCTGTATCAGAAGAGAATTTTTATCAAACTGTGAGGCCGCAGTCTGGACGTCCACGTCCGGGGTGGTCGATGTGGTGTCGGTTTCTAAAAACCGACACTGTGAGGTTTCTCAAAACCTCGTGTAAAATGAACTCGCAAGGTTTTGAGAAACCTCGCAGGTCAGGTTGAAGAACCTGGCCTCACTTAGGAGCTATCCTTAATTTCGAAGAAAATGTCAATCCGCTTAACCCTCCTTTTTCTCTCCATCCTAACAACTGCGAACGCGGCTACAATCGACTTGTCGAAAGCGCGTATAGCTACTACCGTTACGGATAAAAAAGTTCTTCGTCGAACGGTCGAAATTCTTCAGCAGGAAGTCCAGAAACGAAGCGGTATTCAATTGCCAGTCGTCACAAAACTTCCCACTGATAAGCAGCCATTTATTGCCCTTTTGCTGGAAAGTAATCTTGCCCAATTATCACCGGATGTTCGGGCTGTTGTTCAGGCAATGCCCGAGAGTAAGAGTGAAGGATTCAAACTCGTCGCGATTGAAAAAGCGAACGCGGTGTTGATTGTCGGGCATGACGCGCGGGGATTGCTGTATGGCGTCGGGCGATTGTTGCGAAAACTGGATATGAAACCGGGCAAAGTTGGTGTAGCTGGCGAGTTGGCGATTACTACTAGTCCGCAATACCCGATCCGAGGGCATCAGTTAGGCTATCGTCCCAAAACCAATGCGTATGATGCCTTTTCGGTGGCGCAATTCGACCAGTACATCCGCGATCTGGCGTTGTTTGGGGCCAATAGCATCGAAATTATGCCTCCGCGTACTGACGATGATTTTAGCAGTCGCCATATGAAATTGCCCGCTATTAAAATGATTGGCGAACAGTCGAGGATTTGCGCAGAATATGGCCTGGATGTCTGGATGTGGTACCCGAACATGGGGCTGGATTATACCCACCCGGATTCGATTAAGAAAGAACTAGCCGAACGAAGTGAGGTCTTTGCCGCTGTGCCGAAGCTGGATGCGGTCTTTGTTCCGGGTGGAGACCCCGGCGAACTGGAGCCTGACGTGCTCTTTGCCTGGCTCGAAAAGGAAGCTCAGGTATTGCACAAATACCATCCTAAAGCCAAAATCTGGGTATCTCCGCAGGTATTCCGGCCCACACAACAGTGGTTCGATGCCTTTTATAAGCACGTGAACAAGGAGTACGATTGGTTTGGTGGGGTAGTTTTCGGCCCTTGGGTGAAGATGCCGGTGCAGGAGATCCGGAAAGTAGTGAAACCGTCGATTCCGATTCGGCATTATCCCGACATTACCCACAATTATGCCTCTCAGTATCCGGTACCGCATTGGGATCTGGCCTGGGCTATGACCTTGGGTCGAGAGTGTATCAACCCACGCCCGCACGATGAGAAAGCCATTCACAACGCGCTCGATCAGTATGGCGCGGGTAGCATTAGTTATTCGGAAGGGACGAACGACGATGTCAATAAGTTTGTCTGGAGCGACCAAGACTGGAACCCCGAAACGCCCGTTATCGAAACCTTACGCGACTTTGCCCGGCTATTTATCGGGGCCGATTACACCGAATCGGTGGCGCAGGGACTTGTTGCATTAGAGCAAAACTGGCGAGGGAATTTACTGACTAACGACGCAGTGGAGCGGACGCTGATGCAGTGGCAGGCTTTGGAGAAATCAGCACCTCGGTCGGTATTACAAAATCCGCGCTTTCAAATGGGTCTGATTCGGGCGTATTACGATGCCTTTACCCGCCGTCGACTGTTATACGAAACTGAGCTTGAGCAGCAGGCACGGATGAGATTGGAAACGATTGGAACAGGAGGATCGCTGGTGGCTATTCAGCAAGCGAATGCTATTCTGGAAAAGGCGTGGAAAGAACCGATTTTGCCGGAATATCGTGCAAAATGTTTTGCACTGGCGGATTCACTATTCAAAAGCATCGGCGCACAACTCACCATCGAGAAACATGGGGCTATGAGTGGCCGTGGTAATTTTATTGACAATATTGACATTCCACTCAACGATTCGCCCTGGCTGCTGTCGCAATTGGAGCAAATCGAAAAGCTGAGTAATGAGCAGGAGCGTGTTCAGAAAATTCAGGAGATGCTACACCGCACCGATCCGGGACCGGGAGGATTCTACGATCACTTTGGCGCTCCCGAAAGCTGGTATCGGGTGGTTCAGGGAGTAAGTTGGGAGAAAGATCCAGGCAGTTTGCAATCGCCCAGAATTGGGTTTGGCGTGGGACTGGTAGGCGTCGAATGGGTGGATGAAATTAAGGCAACAGGCTTCAAAGGTCAGATTACACCCCGAGTCTGGATGAAACAGGCTAAAACCCTGTACGATCAGCCATTGAAAATTGTCTACAACGAGCTTGACCCAAATGCCTCGTACCGCATGCGCATCGCCTATACAGGTCGTTTCCGCTCACGCATGAAACTCACTACCGACGATGGCTCGGTTGTCCACGACTTTATCCAGACAGGCGAGCAGCCCATTTATGAGTTCGATGTTCCGAAAGCGGCTCTGGCCGATGGAGCCGTAACCTTCATTTGGGAATGTGGAGAAGGGGAACGCGGTTCGCAGGTAACGGAGATTTGGCTGATTAAGAAATAAGAAATACCCCTGTCAATCAAGTAATGTGCTGATTGGCAGGGGTATCGGTTTGTTGTGTATCGTTTTATGAAGCAGATTTCTTTACATCTTCAACGAATGATACAGATACGCCGACCAGTCGGGCTATTTCTTCTGTAGTAAAATTCGTTTCTCGGATGAGCGTTCGCGTAAAGGCTAGTGTCTTTTCGTTTATGCCTTTTTCAATGCCCTGTTTTTGGGCTCTTTCTAGCAAAAATTGTTCAATGCCCATCGTCGTACTTCGTTGTGTGATTTCTTCGATAGCTCTCTCAAACTTATCAGTTGTCTCCTGGTTTTCCAAACGTACATAATACCGAAGGAAGTTCATTAAACTCCTGATCTTGTCTTTGGGAATTTGACTGGTTAAAAATCCTTTGGCAATTTGTAGTTTAACATCCAATAACTGTTCCTCGGTCAGTCGTTTACTGGTTAATGCAGCTTTTACTGTTAGGATTACCAGTGCGAAGGGATTTTTACTGGCTAATAAGTCATCTTCCTGTATGTCGAGTATCTTGTATGTATTGTATTGGTACGTCAACCGGGTGCCTAGGTACGATTGCTCATATTGACTCGGATGATAACTTTTATGGCTATCCGTAAAGATGGCAAAGGCAGTTATAGGTTGATGATATTTATCAAAAATCCGATAATAATACTGGAACATTCGCTCAGCGAAGAAACGGTCTTTATAGCCTTGAACTTCAATGTGAATCAAAATCCAGCGTTCAGCGGGTTCGTCCCCCTGCTTCGTGAAGACTTTTACTAGTTTATCAACGTAGCGTGGTTCGTAAGTATCCTGCTCGGGTGGAAATAACTGCTCTAATTCCTTATCAAGGTATTCGACTCCTTTACTTAGATCAAACAAATCATCGGCATTAGGGAAAAAGAATCGTAAAAAGTCATCAAAGACATCTTCCAGGATCGCTTTCCAGAGAGAATCATCGCGTTTCATATTAGAAATGTGGCAATGTTTCTCTAATTGGTGACTAAATTATACTCGTAAAAACGTCTTTTTCTTATACAGAAAATACAGGAATGCCCATTTGACAGCGAGGTAACCAAACACGCCCAGCACGGCAGCTACCCAGCCCGAAGAGATGAGCTTAATCAAGCCACCGAAGAAAAAGTGGTTAGCGTATTCGAATTCGATGAACTCGCCTGCCAGATAAATCAGAATGGAATTCATTCCAATAATTGTAAAGAAGAAGGTCCAGCCTTTGATGCCTTTAACGTCGATTATCCAGTAAAATAATCCCAGTAAGCTCAGACTTAAACCACCGGTAACCATCACAAACGAACTGGTCCAGAGGTTTTTGTTAATGGGAAAAATGAAATCCCAGAGTACACCGAGAATGATAAAAACTGCTCCTGCACCCACTAATTGTATGGCTTTTTGATTACCCGTTTTACCATGTGCCTTTAAAAACGAACCGGCAAAAATGCCAAGCAGTGCATTATCAATCGCCGGAATCGTTGAGAAAAGACCTTCTGGATCATGAATCGTTTTGTACAAATGCCCCGGCACCAATAGCCGATCGATATAGCTGGCCAGATTGCATTCCATCGTGAGTACACCCGCTCCACAGCCCGGCACCGGTATCAGCATCATGGCAGCCCAATAGCCTAACAGAATGCCTATAAACCAGATGTATTGCGTACGGGGTTTGGCGTAGAGGTAAATCAACTGGGCAAACATACCCGCCAGCCCGATACGTCCCAACACACTTGGGAAACGCGTATCCTGTATCGCTTTGACAAACAGGCCGTTGTTGTAGATGATGCCGAGCACAACCAGAATAAGCCCTCGGGTAATAATCTTGCGGGCAATCACGGCCTTGTCGTCGCCTTTATCTAATCGAGATCCTATCGAAAAGGGAGTTGAGACACCCGCCATGAATACAAACAACGGGAAAATCAGGTCGTACGCCCGGAAGCCATTCCAGTTGGGGTGGGTGAACTGATCGGCGATGAGAATAGCCCAGGCCCAGCCTGTTGTTTTGGCCAATACCTGAAAAATCTCTTCACCGCCCATAATCCAGAACATATCGAATCCGCGTAAGGTATCGAGCGAGAGAAGTCGTTTAACGGGAGCGGGCTGGAGTACAGCTGGCTCGGTAGGCGAGGTAGACACTACAGACATACGTTTTTGGTATAAATAAGCGAATAAAATCGATATTCTTTTGATTCTATATATTTTTTGATTCTGCCAGGGTATTGATTCTATAGAGTTAAAAGAATCTAAAGAAGCAAAAAGGGCCCACAGCTTCTACGGCTTTGCCTGTTGTTTCCGCGCCTTATATTCCTGAAAGCGATTTCGGTATTCCTGCATTTGTTCCGGTTTGAACTTTTGCTGATACTCAGCTGGCAAATCCAGGCGCTCGGGGAGGAGGGTCGGTGATTGGTCAATCAGCGTGTTCTTCCCTTTGCTATCTTTTGTTAGTATAAAGGTGTCGTATTTCTGACCGGTTACAGTATACGATTGGTACGATAACTTATCGCCGTCAATCGATACAGTTTGATAGAGTTGCGTGTTCGATCCCGCTCGATCCATCCAGTCCTGCAAGCCAATGTCGTACATTTTGGGGCCACTCACCGACACTACGTAAATAGGCCCATCAGGATGCTTGCGGCTCTTTCCCAACGGCATATTCAACCCGCGACCGTAGGTATGATCATGCCCTTGCAATACCAGATCGACGCCGTATTTTTTGTAAATCGGCTCCATCTTTGTTCGCCATTCGTCGTTGTCACGGCCCTGCTTGGTTGAATAAATTGGATGATGGTGAACGATGACCGTCCAGCGATTTGGATTTTTGCTCAACGTCTGCACAAGCCAGTCTGCCTGGGCGTCCAACACTGTCGAATCGAGCAAGGCCGCTTGTGAGTTCAGCGCGATAAAACGTGTGCCCTGGTAATCAATATAATAAGCCGTTTCGTCGAGACCTTTCGGGCCATTTTCGGGCAATACAAATGATGGCCGCCAGTGTCTCGATACGCGACTCTTGCCTTGTTCATCCTTGAAATATTCGTGGTTGCCCGGTACGGCCAGCGTAGGCACCATACCGTTGATCCAGCCGCCCGCTTCGAACCACTCTGCCCATTGCCAGTCGGCGTTGGACGTCGTGATTAAGTCGCCCGCGTGGATCATGAAATTCACCGTAGGCAGCGTCGAATAAGCCCCACGAATGGCCCGTGACCAAAGCGAACGGATGTCATTTTGGGCATCGCCGAAATACAGGAAAGAGAACGGTGCCGATTTAGCCTGAGCCGTTTTGAAATGAAACCACTCGCTCCAGTAGGTGCCATCGCCCACCCGGTAACTGTATTGTGTAGCTGGTTTCAGATTCTTAAAATGAACGGAATGATACTTTACGGATTTACCGTCGATCAAGACCGTTTCGCTTGTAGCGGGCACGATGGTGGCATTTTTGACAAAATCAGGTGAAGGGTCAGCTTCACTGATGGCACCCACCACGTTGCTAATGGTCGAATCGGTACGCCAGTTGACCGATTGCGACGTGGCTGGATCGCCCTGCCAGCCTAAGATTAGCCGATCTGGATAAACCGTGGCTGGATAAGGTTTATGGATCTGAGCGTTGGCAGAGGAAAAGGTGAGAACGATAAAGAATGAAAAGAAAAGAAATTTCATAAAACGGCTACTTGTATAGAGTGGGTTAATCTATGGTTTTGAGGAAGTTAATGCGGTTTTTTAGTCAGCGATTTATAGACGTTTAGTACATAATCTGTCTGGATAACATCCAGGTGGAGCTGAGCGGCTTTCTGGTAGTTTTCGGGTGTATCAAACGAGTCTAATAGATCAGAAAACGCCTTAATTCCCTGCTGGTGAATCTGCCGAATGAGTGATTCATTAACCACCTCCCAGTTCAGATCGAACGCATAAGGCTTGAGCTTGCTGATCTTGGCTGCCATTTCCTCAACCTTATTGAGTGACGGCATCAGTCGGGCCGTTGGCGCGATCTGTTTCAGTGCGAGTAACGTTTCGTCGGAACCGTAAAAAACGGCATTTTTTAGCAATCCGTAGGTCTGTAAAGTCTTCACTAATGGCTGAGAAGCCACTGCTTTGCAATCGACATACAGATTTGTTTGCGCCTTATGGCTATTATTCCAGCGAGAAACTAACTGACATACTTCGGCGAGTGTCGGAATTTGTTCGGTCTGAAAGCGGTTATCAAAGCCCTTGCCAGCCGAGAGTGTTTTCAAGGTTGTGAGAGTCTGGTCTTTAATGGGCCCACTGCCTGTGGTTGTCCGATTCAGACTACCATCATGCAGAATCACCAACTGACCATCCTGCGTTGTTCGAACATCAATTTCAATAAAATCGACTTGCATTCGGAGCACTTCCCGAAAGGTAGCAAGCGTGTTTTCGGGAGCGAGCTGAGAATTTCCCCGGTGAGCCGAAACGGCGGGCTGGTGATGGGTGGCCATAATCGCTTTGTATCGGCTGATGGAGTCGGTAACCGAACTTGATTGGCTAATAGATTGGCCATTAGGAAGGCCAGGGAAGGCCAGAGCCAACAATAAAAAGCCAGTGAAACACGTCTGTACCCGTTGTCGATTTTTCATTTATGTTGAGCGTTTTTCAAGTTTGGCCTTGCCCGCCAGTCAGCTTCTGGACCGAAGCGTAAATGGAGGGAATGATCCAATTTTTCGTTTTCGGGATAGTGGTAAATCGCCCGATTGGTCAGCCAGAAAAACAGGGCAGAAACCGTTAAGGCAATGGCTGCCCGAAGCCATGTTTGTTTGTATAACCTGTCATACGAGTCTGTTGCCTGAACCACAACAGGCGCTTTTTCGGTCGGAATTGTCAGCATCAGTAGCGTTGCCAGGATGGCGTTAACCGTAATGATCCACTCCGTTAAGAGACGACTAGGATGCCAGTTTACCAACGCCCGTTCAAAATTTCCGACGACCATAAGCCAGAGTAAAATCAGAAAAATGAGTTGCCCTTTGCCCAGCCACGACAATGGTACAAGTGCTATTGGTTCCTGAAAATGTCTGCGAATCAGGACAATAAATAATACTAGAAGCAGAAGCCAGGTTAGCTTAAACCAACTGTCGGGTGTCAGCTGTAGAAAATCGACACCTGGTAAATGACCCAGGTAAGGGACGTTCCACAGAGCGGGGGCTGTTTCCTGTGTACCATCAGGCAGAAGGGTAGGGCGTGTCCATACTTCGGGATTTAATTGCTTGCCCCACTCTTCTACATTTTTAATCAGATTGACGTAGGGGAGTGCCAGCAAGACAAAAACAGTGGTAACACCCAGCGTCCATTTCCCCTGAACCGGTTTATTAGGAGCCGAGTCGTTGTGTAACGGGATACGGGTTGCCAGAAATCCCATAGCTGCAACAATAGCAAGCCCATTGACGAAGCCATAACTCTGTTCCAGAAAGCTATGCCAGTTCTGTTGTTGCCAATTGGCCCAGGCGGCTACGGTCGTTTTAAATTCGACACTGTCTGTAGATAGTCCACGACCTATCAGAATACGAGGATTGCCGGGAGCCATAAGCAACTGTTTGATCCATTGAATGCCCGACAAACCCAGCCCGCCAATGGTGCCGCTCATTACGGACGCAACGGCTACCGGGCGCAGGTTATGGCGACGCATCCAACTAATCGTGCCAATAAAGACACCCGTAATACCCGCCCAGTCATCGCTACGGGGCGGAGTCATTCGGAGACCCCCGGAGTTGGCAAAAAACAAGCTGCCAAGTACCGGAAACGCCAGAAACGAAAGCAGCCAACCCGTAGCCATGTAGACAATCAGCGAAGACCCATTACGAAATTTCCCAAAGCGGACGAAATAGGCGGTAACTCCCAGAACCAACCCAATTACCCAGCCGATGTGCGCTGGATAATCCCCAAACCATTGCGGCCAGTTATTCAGGAGGTTATGGGCTTCAAATGCCAGTTTCCCCGTTTCTGGATCAACGTACGTAGGATCGCCTAAAGGATAGGTGAGGAGCGATGCCAGCGATTGATCTAACCCAGCCAATTGCAGAAGGTATTGAACCAGCCAGCCAACAACTGAGCCCGAGAGCCCGAAAACGGGTAGCCACCACGCTTTCGAACTCTTCTGGTTGAAGAGGTCATAGATTCCCATAGCTAGCAACGCCGTTGATGCCGCCAGATAATCGGCATCGAACCAGTAAAGCGGACTTTTATGGCGAGATTCTGTATGATCGAGCTTGATACCCGATTGGAGTGCGTTGGCAATGGGGTCTTCAAACAGGTCTTGCAAAAACCAGATGCCAAAGACGAACAGAACGGGTTTGAATAACTGAACCAACCGCTCTCGTTCGGCAACTGCGGCTAGTGCTGTTCCTGCTCCGCCTAAGCCAGCCCATAGGAAACCGATGTAAAACAGAGCTGCATAGCCATATAGCTGAGTAGAGCTATGCCCACTTTGCGTATACGAGATGACCTGCATGTACGAAACAGAAGCGCCGAATCCCCAGCCGATAGCTCCGAAAAAGGCAAAGTAAAGTACCCGTTGCTGCCAATCGGAGCGACCCGACAGCAACGCAATAACGATAGCCGCCAGACATCCCGCAAAGGCCGCGCCGTACTCGTGGCCAAAATTGCCTCGAATACCCCAGCCAATCGACAAGGCTAATCCGCCGAGCAACACGCTCTGCCAGTGCCAGATGGGGCTTGAGTGGTTACGGGAAAATGCCAGCGTGCGCATCAGATGACAAGCCCTGAGTTAGTATCGGGTGATAGATCATCACCGGCGGCTTCTTTAATAATACGAAGATCGTGGCGCAATCGCTGACTGAATAGGGCCACATCGAAGCTGTGTACCACGATGTTAACGCCTTCTTTCATCCATTGAATCTGGCGCTCGGGTTCCAGCGAGAAATGGATGCCGATAGAAAGCCCCTTGGCGCGTGTTTGGTGAATGATGCTTCGGACAGCAGCCTCAAAATCAGGGTGATCATATTGCTCAGGCAACCCTAAACTGACCGATAAATCGTGCGGGCCAATGAATACAGCATCAAGCCCCGGCACCGACAGCAGTTCGTCGAGTCGGTTGAGGGCTGGTACACTTTCGATGTTGGCGATGCAGATCGTATCGGCATTGTAAGCGGCAATATAAGCCTGCATCTCGTCCGACATTTGCTCCTGACCAGTTAAGTAGGCATTGAGTCGTTCGCCTTTCAGCGGACGAAATTTTGTAGCACCCACCAGTTCCTGAATTTGCTCCACCGATTCGAGATATGGCGCGACAATACCAATAGCTCCGCCATCGATAGCCTGACAGGCCCGAAACGGATCGGGACTCGGAATCCGGACAATGGGCGTAATGCCATAAGCTCGAAATTGCTGACAGAGACGTGCCAGATCGGCCCGATCCAGCGGTATATGTTCGGTATCCAGGAAAACAAAGTCGACGCCGGTCTGCTGAATAACCTTCGGCCACATCGGTGCGGTCGAGGTGATGCAGCTACCGTATACGTTTTTGCCCTGTTGTAATTTTTTAAGCAAACTTAAGTGGGTCGGAATAGCCATTTTGACGAATGATTACATGGGCTGAATAACGAGTCGGAAGACAAAGGACCAATCAGCCATAGGCCGTTTGGTCCTGGTTAATCGCTACAATTATATACGACTATAGTACTGCTTAATGGGCCTTTCAGGCTATTAGGACGATGATTTATTTCCAATTGCCAGTAGCCTGAATAAACACCTTCGTAGTACTATAACCAGAAGTAGTAGTGCTTCTGGTTGATTTTGAGGAGTTGATGCCACAAACAATTAGCTCCTGGAAGGGAAGCCCAAATCAATGATTATTCCTCCGCTCTAGTAAAATGAAACCTATTGTTCAAATCTCACTGGACCTGACCAACATCGATGAAGCGCTCGAAACAGCTGCTTTAGCCATGCGGGCAGGTGTCGACTGGCTGGAAGCCGGAACACCGTTAATTTTGGCCGAAGGGCTACATGGTGTACGAAAATTACGCGAAGCTTTCCCCAATGTCCCAATCGTCGCTGACCTAAAAACAATGGACGGCGGCTATCTCGAAGTCGAAATGATGGCCAAAGCCGGTGCAACTCATGTGGTTGTGATGGCACGTGCCCACGCCGAAACGGTCAAATGCGTCGTGAAAGCTGGTCGCGATTTTGGCGTTAGTGTAATGGGTGATAACATGGTTTGCCCGGATATGGTTGAAGGAGCAAAATGGCTCGAAGACCTCGGCTGCGATTACATCATTCACCACGTCGGCTACGACGAACGGCGGGGAATTGCTGCGCAAGGTCACCGGATGCCTAGCCCGCTGGATCAGCTTCGCGAGGTTGTGCAGGCCGTTCGGGTGCCAGTCCAGGCGGTTGGTGGATTAAGTCTGGAACAGGCTATTCGCTGTCCAGAATATGGCGCTCCGCTGGTTGTACTTGGCGCTCCTTTGACCATTGATGCCGATGCTTTCAAAACCGCCGACGGAAATCTGGAAGCATCACTTCGGTTGATCTGTGAAAAAATACATGCGTATGGCGATGTGCCCGTAGCGAACTGATTCTATTGTTACTACTGATTGCTGGATTCTATTGGTTTGATAAACAGTGCTTTGGTTGCGATAGAATCCGCAGAATCTACTTATTCTTTTCATTATGAAATCTGCTGCCGTTGTTAATTATGCGCCGGAGAAAGGCTCCGTCGAGATTCGTGAACTGGACCGACCAACGATTGGGGAAGATGACGTATTGCTGGAAGTGGCGAACGTTGGCGTTTGTGGAAGTGACCTTCATCAGTGGACGTCTGATCATAGCTGGCCCGTAAACTATCCAGTCGTGCTAGGGCATGAATTTGGTGGACATATTGTTGAACTCGGAAGTCGGGTGACGGGTTGGCGCGAAGGCGATCGGGTGGTGAGTGAAACCGCAGCTGTTATCGATGCCAACAATCCCATGACACGTCGCGGACTCTATAACCTCGATCCTACCCGGAAAGGCTTTGGGTATGGAGTCAACGGCGCGATGACCCGCTTTGTTCGCGTTCCGGCTCGCTGTCTGCATTTGGTGCCCGCTCAACTCGCTTTCGAGCAGGCGTGCCTGACCGAACCCTGCTGTGTGGCGTTCAATGCCGTGGTAGAAAACAGCCGGATAAAACCAGGCGACCGGGTAATTGTGCTTGGGCCGGGCACCATTGGTATTTTGTGTGCGGCCATGGCCCGTCTTTGCGGGGCCGAAGTTGCCCTGGTTGGCCTGGAAGCCGATCGGCATCGATTGGCGATTGGAAAGCAGTACGGTTGTGAAGCCATTATTGGGGATGCTACCGAATGGGCGAGAAAAGCGGATGGACTCGGAGCCGATTGTATCATTGATGCGGCCGGTTCGAGCATTACTCTGAAAATCGCGATGCAATTGGTTCGGCCCAATGGGCATATTACCAAAGTTGGTTGGGGGCCGCAGCCACTTGGTTTTTCGCTCGATCCATTGGTGCAAAAAAACGTAACACTTCAGGGAAGTTTTAGCCATAACTGGCCAATCTGGGAGCGAGTCATCGCCTTGCTGGCCAATGGACAACTCGATGTGAAACCCATTATAGGGGGCGTATGGCCCATTACCGACTGGCACGACGCCTTCGAGAAAATGCACCGGGGCGATGTGGTAAAAAGCGTACTCAAACCGGTTTAACCCATGCGGTTGCGAAACAAAGTCATCATCATTACGGGCAGTTGTACCGGTATTGGAAAGGCCATTGCCAGTCGGTGCGTTGCCGAAGGAGCACGGGTTGTTGTTCACGGACTGGAACGGGAATTGGGCGAAGCAATCGTTGCCTCGTTGGGGAGTGATAACGCTGTGCTACATATCGAAGAAATTACCGCCGATAATGCCCCGCAACATTTGGTGGATCTGGCCCTGAAAACGTTTGGTCGACTGGATGCGGTCGTCAATAATGCGGCTATGGTTGTTTCATCAAACACCCAGACAACCGATCTGGTACTGTTTCGAAAGGTGATGGAAGTGAACGCATTAGCACCCTTTGCCTTAATTAAAGTGGCGTTACCTCATCTGCAAAAACAACACGGTTGTGTTCTGAATATTGGCTCACTGAATGCCTGGTGTGGCGAACCGAATCTAATGGCCTATAGCGTTTCGAAAGGAGCGCTGGTAACGTTGACCCGAAATCTGGGCGATACACTCCATCGGGAATCGGGTGTGCGAGTTAACCAACTAAATCTAGGTTGGGTGCTGACCGAGCGGGAAATTCAACGTAAGCATGAGCAGGGAATGGCTGATGACTGGTACAACCACTTACCGCCAGAATTGGCGCCATCGGGCCGGATTTTGCAGCCCGATGAAATTGCTGCCGCTGCCGTGTATTGGCTGGCCGATGAAAGCGGCCCCGTTAGCGGCCAAATCGTTGATCTGGAACAATACCCATTTATCGGCCGAAATCTGCCCAAAAATTAATGAGTGAAAGAATGCAAGAGCGAAAGAGTGAATAGACTAGAGTTAGTATGTCTGACGCGCTCTTTCGCTCTTGCATTCTTTCACTCATTATAAATTCTTTCACAATTTACTCAATAGATATATGCCCCAATTAGCCGCTTTCCCTAAAGCGTTTATGCAGCAGCTCTGCAAAGACGGAACCATGCGCGTTTCAGAATGGATTGAACTGGCATCTCAACTCAATATTGATGGTCTGGAATGGTACGCCGGATTTCTGGAAATGGCTGATGAGGCCAACTGGCCTGTATTTCGCCAGCAAGTAGAAGCACACGGAAAAGTGATTCCAATGATGTGCTGCTCCCCCGATTTTACCCACCCCGATGCCGACTTCCGTGCCAACGAAATAGCAAAGCAGAAACGCTGGATCGATATGACGTATAGACTGGGTGGTTCATACTGCCGGGTGCTTTCGGGGCAGCGACGGCCGGAGTTATCTATCGAGGAAGGGGTAGCGCTGGCGGCTGAATGTATTGAAGCCTGTTTGCCCTATGCGCAGGAACGCGGTATTACGCTCATCATCGAAAATCACTATAAAGATGATTTCTGGACATACCCTGAATTTGCCCAGAAAATGGATGTGTTCTGTATGCTCGTAGACCGGATCAATCATCCCAATTTTGGTGTCAATTATGATCCAAGCAATACCTATCTAGCCGGTGAAGACCCTTTAGAGCTTCTTTATCGGGTGTCGCATCGGGTGGTGACTATGCATGCCAGCGACCGGTATTTGATCGAAGGGACCATCGAAGACCTTCGTCGCGAAGAGGGTGGAGCGGCTGGTTACGCCAAACGACTCAGTCACGGCGAAATCGGCAAGGGGCTCAACGATTACGATGCCATATTTACTGAACTGAAACGAGTAGGTTTTGATGGGTGGATCAGCATTGAAGATGGCGTCGATGGCATGGCGCAATTAGAACGAAGCGTCGCTTTTCTGCGAAAAAAAATGGCCGAGTACTGGCCAGAGAGCTGATTAATAGCCCGCTAATTTTTATGATGATTACGATGAGGGATGATTTAAATGAAATCTGCGTCAATCATAATTATCATAGAAATCTGCGGGCTATTGATAAATCATCATCTGCCTTACAATTTTTGCCAACTAGAAAGGTACGATTTGCTTATAAATCAGTACTATACACTAGGGCGATGCGATCTTTTGTAAATCGGGCCTATTCCTAAACCTTCAAACCTCTCAGACTTTCATGGAAGAAAAGAAAACTACACCGAATGCGGAGAGTCGTCGCGATTTTCTGAAAACATCGTCGCTGGCGGCTACGTCATTTTTCATTGTTCCCCGGCACGTTCTTGGCAAGGGTTTTATAGCCCCAAGTGATAAACTTAACATTGCGGGAATTGGCGTGGGTGGCAAAGGTAAAAGCGATCTGGCTTCCTTTGCAAAAAGCCCGAATGTCAATATTGTAGCCCTCTGCGATGTCGATGATCGGCAGGCAGTGGAGTCTCGGAGCCGTTTCCCGAAGGCGACCTATTACAAAGATTTTCGGGAGATGCTTTCTAAAGAGAACAAAAACATTGATGCCTGCTCCATCTCCACACCCGACAACACGCACGCGGTAGCCACGCTTGCTGCCATGCAATTAGGCAAACACGTGTACACCCAAAAACCACTAACCCACGACATTTACGAATCGCGGATTTTGGGTCAGGCGGCTAAAAAATACAAAGTCGTGACCCAGATGGGCAATCAGGGTGGTTCGGGGAATGGTGTTCGCCGGATGAAAGAAATCTATGATTCCGGGATTATTGGCGAAGTACATAAAGTGCTGACCTGGACCAATCGTCCGGTTTGGCCACAAGCCGTTCCGACCGATAAAACCTTCGATATTCCGAAAGAACTGGATTTCGATTTGTGGTTGGGACCCGCCAAAAAAGTGCCGTACAATGAAGCCTACCTGCCCTGGAACTGGCGTGGCTGGTGGCCTTATGGAACAGGGGCTTTGGGCGATATGGCCTGCCACATCATGGACCCCGTATTCCGAATCTTACCCATCGATTACCCGACTTCGGTGGAATGTAGTCTGGCGGGCACGTGGGCGTTTACGTTACGTCCACAAGATGACAATCCGGATTGGACACCCTTTTCGTCATCGATTCATCTCAATTACCCCCGTAAAGACGGCAAGGGCGACATCAAATTAAGCTGGTACGATGGCGGTATTCTGCCGGAACTCCCCGAAGAACTATTACCCGGAGAAAGCTTTGGTAACTCAGACGGTGGTGTACTGTTTATCGGCTCCAAAGGCAAGCTTATGGCTGATTGCTACGGTGCCAACCCGCGACTATTGCCCCTGAAGGCCAATGAGACGTTGAACATTCCCGAAACGATTGCTCGTGTACCTAACGAAGACCACTATCTGCAATGGGTCGATGCGTGTATTGCAGGGCATGGCAAAGGTATAACGAGTTCGCCGTTCGAATATGCGGCCCCGTTTGCCGAAAGTATCCTGATTGGAAATCTGGCTCTACGTAGCTGGATGTTGCGTGATAATCCATCCGCCAAACGATCATCGGAGCGATACAACGGTCGCAAGAAGTTGTATTATGATGCGCCCAACATGAAAATCACGAATTACGATCTGGCCAATCAGTTCGTGAAGCGCGACTACCGCGAAGGCTGGAGCTTGACTTTGTAGGATAGCCCAAACAGGCGTGCGCTGGCGCGAGTATTTACTCGTGACTGTTTATATAGTCAGTATTCACTGACGCAAGCGATAAACAGTCACGAGTAAATACTCGCGCCAGACACTAGGCCAGCGCCAGCTTAATATGGGCCAGGTGATGCTGAACGTGCCAGGCCGTCATGGCAAGCGCCTGCGCCTGGCTAATCATAATCTGCCGAACGGGATGAAAGTACGAAATGGCCAGCATAGATTCCGTTAGGGATTTGGCCAGATAAACGTAGCGTCGGGTGACCCCGTCAAATAGAACCAGCGAGTCATTGATGGGAGCTTCTATTGCATCGGGCGTATGCGCCCAGGCATTCATGTCGATCAAAGTGAGTACCTTGTAATCGGGTTCCGTCAGCGCTTTTTTCATGCGCAGAAAATGCACAAACTGAATATCGGCCACGTGATGAACCAGTTGCTGTACCGTCCAACTTCCTTCACGGTATGTTTTCGCCAAATCGGCTGGTGCTAGCTTCTCGACCAGCTCCCGATAGGCTGCCGGACTAGTTTCGATAATCTTAATGAGTTGGGCCAGTTCATCGGCAGAATAGGTGTCTTGCGGGGTAAAAGGCCCTATAGGAAACTTACGATCGTTCATAGTTGAATAAAACTTCCGCATTGGCGGCTCCGCTCAAAGTTAAAAACTTTCGAGAAGTCGATGCTAAACAGAGAGCCAGTCAGATTGATATTTATAAAATAGTCGAGCATCAAATCCTGGAGGGATTCAATAGCGTAGCGTCGGTAGAAAAGCATATGTTTGAATTCACTAAGTGTGCCGTAGGTACACAACCTGTCGCGTACCTACGGCACGCTGATGCTGGGCAAATCCTGTATATTTCTACCTGCGCTGTTAAGCTCCTAACGGAGCGAAAAAGCTCGATTTTATCTCTAAAGCTACTATAGCTAGATAATGCCTCGAACAGTATTATGATTTTTTATTTCCTAACCGGCGCACTAATGGCACCCAGATACCGGCCCATCCAATAGGGTAGTAAAAACGAGTCGCCGGCACTTAGTTCGCTGACAACTTTGCCTGGCCGATCGAGCTTGAACAGGTTGCGGTTGTGCTTTAGCTCAGGACGTTCGTCGGGCGGTAATACCTCTTTGGTTGTTTGACCCCGGAAGTTTTCGGGAACAAGCTCGATGTCTTTCCGGTGGCTATTCACGAGGGGCCACTCGATCATATCCAGCGGAAATTCCTGCAAATACCAGACGGTTTCGGGTAAATCGAAGGCCTTAGCGCCCGTCATGGCGTAACAAAGATTCCAGAGCCCGTCCTTTTCGGGGCGCTCAGCTTGCCAGTGATCACGAATGGCTTCGCGGTACTTTTCCTTCAATGCGGGCGTGAACGCGTACCGATATAGGGGCCAATAGGCCAGAAAGTACATTTCATCATCGGAGTGATTCCAGCCTTCGGAGAGCATTTTGGCCCAATCATCGGAACCTGCGGGGGCTTTTCCGATTTCGCTCATGGGGCGCATCAGGTTTTCCAGATAGCCGTGCTTGTTCATCAGTTCGTAGGCCTTTTCCTTGTAAATGGATTTTCCTGTGAAGTGATAAGCTGCCTGCAAAAAGGCGATAATATTAGACGAATTGATTTTTCGATCGCCTACGTTCGTTGGGAAACCATTCACGTAGGTCGGATTCCATTTACCCCAGAGGGTTGGCTTTCCATCGACATCGATCAGATACCAGTCGTTCCTGATAATGTTGGTCATCAACTGGTCGATCAGGGTGACGGCTCGTTTTTTTACGTCACCATCCATTAGTTCGGCCATGAGAGTGAGCGTAAACATTTGTCCCACCGTCTGGTCGCTGCTGGTGGTTCCGCGCCAATCCCATTCAGGGTCTTTGGCATGATTCCAGCCGTTGGTCAGCCCACCATCCCAGGCTTTCGCTTCAAATTTATGATAGCCACTTCGCTCGAAGCCACGGGCAAAAAAGCCGCTCATGCCTGTAATGCTGAACAGTCGTTCCATAGCAGCAAACGATTCCATACAGTTTTGTAGCGCTACTTTATCTCCAGTCACTTTGTAGCGGAACAACTGGCTAACCAGATACATCGATGTCCAGAGGTTGTCGCTGTCGCGCTGCCCCATTTGGGCCGTCGATAAGTCTCCCTGCTGGATCACGGTAACGTCGCAGTTAAAGCCGTAGCGAATATGTCGTTGCCGAACCTGTTTTTCGTATTGCAGCGCTTTCTCCTGCAAGGTCATTGGCTCGAAATGAATCTCGGCCAACCCCTTGTTTGTCAGAAGTAAAACGGTTTTTCCTTCGCCTGCTGAAATGGCTGTTACCTGATTGCCGGGCAACCAACGTTCGCCGTAGTAGTAATTAAACTTACCGTCTTTTCGCAGCATAAACGCGCCAATGGTAGAGCCAAGCCAGAGATTACCATGTACTACACGAATGGCTGTCAGGCTGGGGCAAGGGAGCTTTTTCTGAAGACTACCGATGGGCTTATACGTCGTGGCGTCGAGGGTTAAATAACCATCGTTCGTTCCCAGATAAACCTTATTCTGGTCGATGTCGAAACAGGTGAGATTAGAGCGTTCAAAAACGGTTGTCATTTTTTTTGTACTCACATCAAGTAGGCTCAACGAGTGACTGCCCAGCAACCAGAATCGATTTTTTGCCGCTTCGTATCGAATGTCTTTCACCTGATCCTGCTCTAGCGCACCTTCCCAGACAACCGAAGATTCTGACAACATTTTCAGCCGAGTGCCGTCTGATACCAGAAACATAGCGCCTAAACCCGTACAAAACAGTCGTGCGTCGGGCAGGGTATGTTTGTCGAACAGCTTTCCGGCCCAGGCATTGCTAAGGATGGCCTTGTCGTCGAGGTAAACAAACTGATGGTCCAGAAGCCCCAATCCTACTAGTTTTCGATCCGACATGGGTCGATACGAGCGATCGGTTTCTAAGGTTCCGGGGTATTGAAATTGCCCAGAGCGGGGGCGCAGTAAGCCTTTCGAGGATAAAACCTGAATCACACCATTTCGATCCGTCGCAACCTGTTGCAGTTGACTGGTACTGTCGGTGGTGTAATATTTGATGCTATAGTCCTGTAAATAAGGCGTATCGCGGTAAGGGGTGCTTTGGGGGAATGCGCTACTTATAAAAAAGAGCGAAAGAGCGAATGAGTGAAAGAGCGGAACGGGCCATAGGGGACAATTCCCTGGTTTTAAAGAAATAGACAACGTCATAGTTCATTAGATGTTTTGTAGTGTCAGGTTGAACCAGGTTGGCGCTCCAGAGCCCGACACCACGGTAAGCACACTCATTCACTCTTTCGCTCTTTCACTCATTTTCCAATCGGGGCACTAATGACGCCCAGATACCGGCCCATCCAGTAGGGGAGAAGCCAGATGTCACCGGCGCTGTGTTCAGAGGTGCCGCTGTTGCCTTTGGTACGATCTAGGGAAAACGTGTTCCCATTATGACGTTGGATCGGTGTTTCGTCAGGGGGGAGCACTTCTTTTGTCGTTTGATTCCGGAAGTTTGGCGCAACGAGTTCAATATCTTTTCGTTGACTGTTCATAATTGACCAGTCGATCAGGTCGAGTGGATATTCCCGTAAATACCAGGCCGCTTCGGGGAGGTCGAAATTTTTAGTGCCAGTCAAGGCGGTGAAGATATTCCAGGCGCCATCTTTTTCAGGGCGTTCGGCTTCCCAATGGTCAATAATGGCCTTTTTGTATTTCGCTTTTAAGGCGTCATCGAACGCATAGCGATACAGGCCCCAGTAACCCACAAAGTACATTTCATCGTCGGAGTGATTCCAGCCGTCCGACATGTGTTTGCTGTGCTCATCGGCATCGGCTGGAGCCTTACCGATAACGCTCATCGGGCGCATCAGATTTTCCAGATAGCCGTATTTATTCATCAATTCAAGCGCTTTCTTTTTGTACTTTTCCTTCTTGGTAAAGTGGTAGGCAGTCTGGAGCATGGCCACAATGTTGGACGAATTTAGCTTCCGGTCGCCTACGTTGATTGGAAAATTATTCACGTATTCGGGATGCCATTTGCCCCACATCGTCGGTTTACCATCGAAGTCGATCAGGTACATATTGTGCGATAGAATATGACTCATGACCGTATCGATAAGTGTGATGGATCTGCGCTGAATAGCCTTATCATCCACTAACTCAGCCATGACCCCGAAGACGAAAATATGGCCAATTATTTCATCGCTACTAGTCGTTGATTTCCAATCCCAGCCGGGTTGTGGCGAATGCTGCCAACGCTCGGGGTCGTGGAGTTGCTTAATGTAACCGGCTCGTTCAAAGGATCTGGCTGGGAAGCCTGGCACTGGGTTGATGGTGTACAATCGCTCCATCGCGTCGAGCGATTCGCGGCAGTTTTGCAACGCATCTTTGTCTTTGGTAACGGCGTAACGAAACGCTTCTCCGGCCAGATACATTGATGTCCAGAGACCATCATTATCCGAATCCGACAAATAGCCTGTAGCCAGATTCCCCTTTTCCATGCGATCCAGCGACGCATTGAACCCATTACGGATATGCCGGGTACGAACCTGATCTTCGTAAAAAACGGCTTTGTCGTGGAGCGTCATCGACTTGAAACAGATTTTTCCCAGACCCTCCGTTGTCAGAATGAGCACAGAGTTTTTGGGCCCTTCAGCAATCGCCGTCACCTGATTGCCCGGTAGCCAGCGTTCGCCGTTGTAATAATCGTATTTGCCATCGGGGCGCAGCGAAAACGCTCCTTTCGTCGTACCAAACCATACTTTGCCATTCACAGTAGCTACTGTTGTAATTTCCGTCGCGGGGAGTTTTCGATGAATAGCCCCGACTTGTTTTTTGCTGACGGGGTCGAATTCGATATACCCGTCGTTAGTTCCGATGATTACCTTTTGAGCAGGTGTGAGTGCAAAAGACGTGAAGCCTGTGCCGTCAAAAACTTTAGTAAGTGTGTAGTTCGCTCCAGAGAGTGTATACAGCGCCTTTTTGCCGAGTATCCAGAAGGTGTTTCCTGTCGATTGGAACTGCGCACTAATCACCTCGTCGGCTGGGAGCGTTCCTTTCCAGAGAAGCTTGCTGTCTTTAACAACCTGTACCGCGCTTCCGTCCGAAACCAGAAAGGTGAGATCAGGTTTTCCGGCAAAAATCGTGGCTTGTGGAAGCTGGTGTTCGGCATTTAGTTTTCCGGCCCAGGCATTGCTCACAACGGCTTTCTCACTCAGATAAACGAGTTGCTGATCTTGTGATCCAATTGCCTTAAGATTCAGGTCTTTAATGAATCGGTAGGTCTGATCCGATTGTAAAGTGCCCGGATGCAGAAATTCGCCGTCGGCAGGATGAAGCAAGCCTTCAGATGAAAAAACCTGAATAACACCGTTCCGGTCGCAGGCTACGCCAGTTAGGTTCACACCCGATTTGTTGTAGTAATATTTTACACTGAAATCCTGCTGGAAGGGTTTATCCTGAAAGACAGTCTGTGCACTGATTGACAGACTATTCAGGCAAAAAAACGAAAGTAAACAGCAGGCTAATCGTATGGAACGGATTTGCATGATTATGAATAAGAACAGGTTGTAAATGTTGGGTGTCGCAAGGTTGTTTTTATTGAATCAGTTGGGTTGAGTATGATGTCTATTTGCTGGCTTCAATCATGCCCAGGTAGCGCCCCATCCAGTAGGGAAGAAGCCAGAAAACAGGCTCGCGTTCAATATCGGGCTGCCCGTTTATGGCGGCCCAAGGGTTTTTATCCCAGCGAACAACGGTGCGTATACTGGCGGGAGGTAGTTCGCTGACCTGAAGTTCATCCAGTACGGGCGTTCGCACAATGGAAATATCTTCGCGTTTGGTATGATCGACGGTCCAGTTAATTAAGTCAAGGGGAGTATCGACTAAAAAGTCAACGGACGGTGCTAGTTCGACCTTTTTATTACGGGAATAGCAGTATAGGAAATTGATCAATGGATTTTTATCAGCCTTACGCTGGACCAGCCAGTTATCTATGTGATTCTCGTAAAAAGACCGGGTTTTCGGGTCTTTTTCACAGCGAAGCAGGATAGGGTAAATGTATGCAGACAGCATGACGTCGAAATAGATAAACCAGGCTGGGTTTTGCTGGCCGATCTTCGCCATGTTATCCAGATAACCTTCTTTATCAATAAGTTGCCGGTAACGCTGCTCGTAAATAGGCTTACCCGTTACATGATAAGCGAGCTTAAGAAACGCCAGTAACTCCATTGAATTCTGGTTTCGATCGGGTGCCCAATCTGGATCATGGTTCAGCTTGTCGGGCGACCAGACTCCCCAGCGAGTATGTTTACCGTCGATGTCAGTTAAGGTAAAGTCGTTGGCAATCAGATGATCGACTATACGCGCAACGTGGTTTCGGACAACAACCTTTTCGGCCTCGTCGGCTACAAGTTCGTAGTACACATAATAGCCCATCATGTGGCCACAGAGCTCATCGCTACTGGTATCGCCTTTCCAGAGCCATTTGCCATCTTTCGATTTTCGCCAGCGAACTTCTACGGGTTTAAAACGAGGCTCTTTGACTAGTTCGTCAGCTCGTTCGCGCGGGCTAAACGTACGATTGCCATCGTCAACACGTGTCCAGGTGGCGGGTACGATAGTGCGGGCAAAAAAGCCATCAGTGCCTGTCACTTCCTGAAGCAATTTTAAAAAGTCGAACGCTTTTTTCGCCTTTGCTTTTGCATCAGGACTTCTGGTGGCCGCATACCGGAAGCACTCCATAGCCAGGTAGTTAGCCGTATACTCGCCATCATTGTCGTCGTCGTCTGGCTCCCAGGTAGTTATAGTGCCTGGGACTGGAAGGCGGCACTGCCCCGCAATCCAGGGACTTCGGATGTGGCGCTTCATCAGAACGTCGTAAAAGTAATCCTGCTTTTGCGCCAGATTCATAGACCGGTGCTTGATTGCACTTACCCCCTTGACGGTCGCAATCCAGGCATTTCCCTGCGTATCGAAAGCAATGTCGGTGACGTGATCATCCAGTAACCACCGACGACTAAAGCGCAAGGAATGACTGCCGTCTGGACGATATCGCACAATGCCTGTTTCAGTGCCTATCCACATGTCGCCATTGGGTGCTCGTTCGACACAAGTGACAAAAACGGATGGGATTCCCTGCGCTGGTTGCAAAACCTGTTTAGGTTTATCCTGTCGCAAAATCGTTATTCCTCCCAAACCTGCAACCCACAGATTATGAGTTGAATCGAACGCAATTCCCTTGGTAGATGCGCTCAATAGCTGGTCAGTGTTTTGAAAAACGGTGCTGGTTTGATCGGTGACATGATAGAGTCCCACATCGGTTGTTACCCACAGGCCACTCTGGCTGTCAGACAGCGCGTTTCGAATGGAGCGGGGGAGGATATAGTTCTTTTTTTGAACGCCTTTTGCATTGATTAGCCAGACACCTTGTGGTCCCAGCGCATAAACACCTTCCTGGGCTATGGCTACGGTTGAAATGGGTGCATCGAGACCAGCTATATGTTCCGCCAGATTGTTTTTATAGCGATACAGACCATTCCAGGCACCAGCCCATACTACGGATTGGGTATCAATGGCTACCGAAAAAGCAGGCCCCTGTTCCGTAGCTGGTAACATTGACATCCACTCATTCTGACCAGCTTTTTTTGAGAATATACCAGCTCCTGTCGCAATCCAAACTACCCCCTGGCGATCTACCGAAATGCTTCGAACATCATTCGCTTTTTCATCTTGCCCAACCGGATAGGGCTCATGATACTCCTGCTGAAAAGCGGTATCGCTATAGCTCGTTAACGATGCGTTATGGGTATCGGAATGCGTTTCTGATGAGCAAGTCCATCCCGATAGACCTATCCCGACAATGCATAGGTATTGCCAAAACTGGCGAAACAAATTCTGTTGGGATCGTGAGTGCATCGTTTGTGAAGTTCTCCTGATATACTCCCCTGATCGTGTATCGGACTATTTGCCAAGCTGTAAATTTCCAGGTCAATGGAGGCTAGAGACCTTCTAAAGGCATTATGTTGGCCTGAATAAAGGCGCATTATCTTATTGTTATCCCTTTCTGGGACTGTATATCGACTTTTTCGTAAAAGTCTGATACTGTGTTGATCACAGCCCTAGTCCCTGCTGGAAGATTACCTCTGCATGAAATTTCATTGATTTGCGCAAATTGAAGGCAATTTTACGCAAGATGCGAAAATAAAATGAAATAGGCTACTCTATATTTGTTGCGGCTATACGATATAGGCCAAATATTATTTTGAATAAAGCGTGTTGGCTGGATGATTAATAACTAAACTGGTGAGTTGACGAAAAATCATTCTGTTTAGTTAATGCGAAATCCTATTCTGATATTTTCTAGAATTGTTTATAAAAATTTTGCAATTAATTCAATTTCATAGTTTTTGTTAGATCTTCTTGGTGTAAAAGCTATCGCAGATCTGACCCAAAGCTTGTTTGTGCGTTCAGTGCCTTTTCTTACCAGTATTTCCACCTTAACTACTAAATACTCATGGCTTGTCTCACCGAAACTGTCATTTACCAAGCTATTCAGGGTGATAGGGCGGCTTTTGCGAAAGTATATCAGCATTATCGGACACCCGCATTAAAGTTTAGTCTCTCGTTGCTGAAGGATAAAGAAGAGGCTGAAAATATGGTGCATGATGTATTTATAAAGATCTGGGAGAAACGGGCCCTGATTAATCCTGAGCTTAATTTCAGTTCCTACCTGTTCACCTGCCTGCGGAATATGATATTTGATTATCTGAAGCAATTGGAAAAAAGCCAATTGCTTCGGCAGCGGTACATGGAACGGATGGAACGAACTACCGAAGACGACCAGGACGAGCTGGAAACCCGATACATAGCTTTACATAAGGCTATTAATGCATTATCGGAAAAGCGTAAGCTGATTCTACTGCTCAATGTAGAAGGAGGAAAATCCTATCAGGAAATCGCGGAGTCACTACGGATTTCGAAGAATACTGTTAAAAACCAGTTAGTAAAAGCGAAACAGCTTCTGCGGGACCGCGTAGATATCGCTAATTAAAGACTGCAATACAAGTCGTTTTTTAAGCTTATATAAGTCATAAGCTTCTGTATTATAGCGCCTTGTGGTTGGCAGGCTATGGGCTGTACATGGCTTCTGAACGTTCCTAATATTAACTCAAAATAAAATCCGTAGCGAGTAGTAGTCTTTTTTTCGGCCTAGCCAGTACTATGTGTAAACTGCCTAAACACCGATGGTAATGGAAAGGCAAGGCGTCACACACCTTATTGAACAATTAATTCACGGTAAACTCTCAGCAGAAGAGTTGGATCAATTTCTGGCGGGCCTGCATAAACCCGAAGAACGACAGGCCTATTCGGAAGTACTTGAAGCTTATTTTATTGAACTCCTAAATCAACACGAACATCAGCCTGAAACTGATAAACAACCGGAGTAAAAAGAACCCACCCCCTTCAAAAACGTGTAATGTCCTACTAATTAATCTCTTGTATTTAATTTACTGAACACGCATGAAATCAAGTTCTACATTTCAGCTAACCCTAAGGCATACGCTGGCCATTGCCATATTGGTTGGGCTATGCTCTTTGCAAGCGCTGGCTAAAGGATTTCCTCAGCGGAATCCTGCCAAAACGATAACAGGGACTGTTACGTTAGCCACCAACAATCAGCCTATTGCAGGTGCCAACGTTTTAATTAAAGGAACGCAAGCCGGTACGGTTACCGATCAAAAAGGTAACTACTCCATCTCGGTAAATAGCAACTCGGCAGTTCTGGTCTTCTCTTTTGTGGGGCATACTCCACAAGAAGTTACGGTTGGTAATCAGAGTGTTATTAACGTGGCGCTTGTCGAAAGCAGCGAAGTATTGGGTGAAGTAGTCGTAACAGCCTTAGGCATTAAACGGGAAGAACGCTCGCTGGGCTACTCGGTAGGAACCGTGGCAGGTAAAGACATGACCCACGTTGTTCAGGAGAACGTACTTACCTCTATGGCTGGTAAAGTATCTGGCGTACAAATCAGCCAGACAGGTGGTGCCGGTTCTTCGGTCAGCATGATTATTCGCGGAGCCAAATCACTTAGTACGGATAACCAGCCTCTTTTTGTGGTTGATGGTGTCCCCATTGTAAACTCACTAAGCAACGTACAGCAGGTAGCAGGTAATAGCAACACAGTTGACTACGGAAACGCCATTTCCGATATTAACCCTGAAGATGTTGAGAGTGTATCGATTCTGAAAGGGCCTAGTGCGGCTGCGTTGTATGGTACCCGTGCGGGTAATGGCGTGGTACTGATTACTACCAAGAGTGGCGCAAAAAATAAGCGGATGACGGTATCGATTACGTCGAATACGGTTTTTGATAACCCGTACAAGTTCCTGCCTATGGAAACCAAATATGCCGTAGGGAACCTGCCTTACCTGCCTAATTCACAAGGGGTTATTGTGGATCAGTCCGGTAACCCTTACACCATTGATGAGTCGCAGTCGCAGTGGGCAGGTCCAGAACTGGATAAAGGCTATAAAGCTATTCAATGGAACAGCCCGAAAGATGCCAATGGTAAAAGAATCCCAACACCACTGGTATCGCACCCAGACAACGTGAAGAACTTTGTTCGGACAGGCGTTACCACGACCAACGGCATTTCAATTGCCAACAGTACCGATCGGGTTGATTACCGGTTGTCGTATAGCAACATGACGAACCACGGGATCATTCCTAATTCCGATTTGTTTAAAAATTCTGTGGCCATTAACTCTACCGTTAAAGCCAGCGATAAACTGAGAATAAGTACATCGCTCGACGTATCGCAGCAACGTTCCAACAACCGCCCGTCTAGTGGTCCAGGAACCAACCCGCTTCAAGCTGCCTACGATGTAGGGCCAAACAACGACATTCGGGATTTACGGAACTATTGGGTACCAGGTCAGGAAGGTCTTCAACAATTATCGGTATCGCAGGGTAACTATAACAACCCCTGGTTTATGGCGTATGAAGTCAATAACGGCTTTACCCGGAACCGGGCCTTCGGAAACTTGAAAGCCGATTGGCAAATCACTCCCGAACTGAGCGTAATGGGAATGTATGCGTTGGATATATACAACGAACGACGAGAGACCAAAATCACGAACAGCTATACGAAGGAGACTCATGGTGGTGCTTATGGACTTGCCGATATTGATCAGTTGGAGCGTAACATGAGCTTCCTGGCGACGTATAAGAAGGATCTCAAAGACTTCCATTTCACCGTCTCGGCTGGTGCTAATAATCGGTATTCTATGAATTCGAATATCACCAACTCGAGTAAATCTGGATCTGGCTTGATTATTCCGAACCTGTTTACGTTATCGAACATTGCACCAACCAACCTGAACTACTCCAGCTATTATCAGCAACGGGGCATTCAGAGTGTGTATGGTTTGGCGAACATTGGCTTTAAAGACAAAATCTACCTCGACATTACAGCCCGTAACGACTGGTCAAGTACGCTGCCTAAAGGGAACAACAGCTACTTCTATCCATCGGCCTCGTTGAGCGTCCTGTTGAATGAGTTTGTTAATGTGAAGAATGTTAACCTGTTCAAGCTCCGGGCTGGGGTTGCACAAGTTGGTAACGACGCGGCTGCCTATAGTCTATACAATACGCTGACGAATGCGGGAGCCTGGGGAGGGAGTCTGATCCGTCTGGGAAAAAACAACCAGATTCTGCTACCAACGCTGAAGCCTGAAATCTCAACATCGTACGAAGGTGGTATTGACCTGAACATGTTCCAGAATCGGTTGCGGTTCACGGGTACCTATTACAACCAGGAAAACCGAAACCAGATTCTGCCAAGTACCATTGTCGGATCGTCAGGTTATTCAACCAAAAATATCAATGCAGGCTTGCTGGTTTCGAGAGGTCTTGAACTGTCGTTGGGTGGAACACCAATTGATAAAAATGGCTTCCGTTGGGACATTATGTTCAACTTCTCCCGTAACCGGACCATCATCAAGGAGTTAGCACCGGGTATCGATAAGTTTACGTTCTGGACAGCTGGTAAAGGTGGTGCCTGGACGTTCGTGGGCGAAACCGTGGGTGATATGTATGATGCACAATTACAGACCGTTACGGATAAAACATCGCCTTATTATGGCTACCCAATTCTGACATCAGACGGTCAGTGGAGTTCAGTAGGAGCAACTAGCACGAAGAATAAAATTGGAAACTACAACCCAGATTTTACGCTTGGTACCCAGACCTCCCTCTCCTATAAAGGCTTTACGCTGAATATGAACTTCGACTGGCGTGCAGGTGGTAGCTTCCTGTCGCAAACCTATCGGTACTATGAGTCGGATTTCCACTCCCAACGATATGTCGAAAGCATTATCAATCCAGGTGGACGTACAGGCGATGCGCTGGTTAGCTGGCTGAAAGCTAATGCCGATCAATATATTATTCCACATGGTAACCAATTCCCACAAGTAGGTGGTCCTACGGCTGATGCGGGTGGGTTTAGCTGGGCTGGCGATAATGGAACCAGCAATGGTAACTTTATTCCAGGTGTAATGGCTCAGTATGATTCTAAAGGAAACATTACGGGCTATACTGAAAACTTGGGTGGCCCTGGCACTACGTACTTTGGCTATAATGATGGGTATGCCTGGTCGTTCAACAAAGCGGCTCAGTTCGATGCTTCTTTCGTAAAACTTCGCGAAATCTCTTTGTCGTACGATATTCCCCGGTCGTTCCTCAAAGGCTTAAAAGTGCAGAATGCGTCACTTGGTGTCTATAGCCGGAATATCATTCTGTGGACAGCTGCCAAAATCAATATCGATCCCGAGATGGCTTTTCAACCACAAACTACTCCAGGTACTACAGGCACGTTTATGCAAGGTGTTGAACGATACAATGTCACGCCGTGGGTGATTCCAGTGGGCTTTAAACTAAACGTGACATTCTAAAAAAACTATAAGGAACAAGAATCATGAAAACTAGAATTGGTAAATACTCGGCCTCTTGTGCGCTGGTATTCGCTCTGTTCTTTTCCTCTTGTAAGGATATAACCGAGTTGAATGTCAACCCTAACGGGGTAGTACCACAAAACGTAAACCCTGATCTTATTTTGCCTACGGTACTGACCGAAGCCGCGAAATCGTATTTGCTCCTTGGCTTTGGCGATGTATCGGGAATTGTGCAGCACACGCAGGGAGACGCATTTAACGCGGGTCGTGATTATTACGACTGGGGACAAAGTAACTCCTGGACATCCTCCGGTTCATCTTCGGGCGATTTCTATGGTATTCAGCGCAATAACAAACTGTTGTACGATCGCTCCGTTGCTTTAGGGTATGACTTTCATACAGCTATTTCCCTGATCATGAAGTCGATGATTTTTGGCTTGGTCACCGATCTGTGGGGCGATGCGCCCTATTCGATGGCGAACCGGGGCGAAGAGGGAACGGTAGAAACTATTTCTCCAGCCTACGATAGTCAGGAAAGCATCTATACGGCGATTATGGCTGATCTGGAAACGGCCAATAAACTGCTGGCGAAGAGTAATTTAGAAACCGTGTCGAGTACAATTGATGTATATTATGGTGGCGATCCAGCGAAGTGGCGCCAATTTTGCAATACGTTATTGCTCCGTTATTACATGCGTTTGTCGGCTAAAAAGCCTGACGTTGCCAAAGCTGGTATCGAAAAAATCGTTGCTGCACCTGATACATATCCGCTTATTACCAATCCTGCCAATGATGCTACCATGAGTTATCCTGGGGTTACGTCAGGAGTAGATGATTGGCCAACGAATACCTATTTCGATGCCAGTGGTCAGAACTATCGCCGGGTGAAGCCTTGTCAGACACTCGTTGGTGCCCTGACAACGTTGAAAGATCCTCGATTAGCTGTTTGGGCTAAAAAAGTAGAGATCCCCATTGTGATTGACCCTACCTTGCCACCAACCACCGATCAGGTTATCAACAATGTTCGGTACTTTGGTACAGCTGCCCCTGCTTTATTGCAAACTCAGCAAATTGCGCCTGTTAATACCGATCCGAACTATGTAGGCCTTCCTGCTGGTATTCAGTCGCCGTCTACCTACAACGCGAACCCAATTGTAGGTCAGGCATCGTATAACCCACACGTATCGTATTTGAACGATATGTACACCCAGCCGTCAACCAGCAAGTCTCCATTGCTGAAAGCACGATTGGCTTCGGCAGCAGAGGTGCAGTTCATTCTGGCCGAAGCAGCTCTGAAAGGTTGGGCCGCTGGTGATGCGAAAACGCACTACTACGCTGGTATTAGCGCATCGCTTACCACCTGGGGCGTTAGTAGCCAGTATAGCACCTACATTACTAATGCAGGTGTTGTATACGATGGTACCGTTCAACAGCTTATGACCCAGAAATGGATTGCTGGCTGGACAGCCGCAACCGAAGCCTGGTTCGACTGGCGCCGGACAGGTTTCCCTGTACTGAAAGCAGGAACCTATGCGAAGCGATCTGTATTGCCACTTCGTTTCTATTATTCCACTGATGAACAGCGGTATAATACCGATAACGCGAATAAGGCCATTAGCGCGTTAACATCAACGAACTATTCGCAGGCTGATGGAAATAACAGCGCCTGGTCGAAAATGTGGTTGTTACAAGGCGTTACAACGCCCTGGTAAGTCAATAACACCGTACCTAATTCAACTTCCCGGAAGCACCCTGCTTTCGGGAAGTTTCTGTTTAGTATGAAAGCACTAATTGGCTTACTTTGGCTCTTTGTATGGATGCATCCTGTTGTTGCGCAGGAGTTTAAAGCGGGAGCGGCAGTCAGGCTCATTACGCCTAATCCGCTGTTACCTGTTTCAGGAGGAATTGGTACGCCTAAAAAAGCAGTCGAAAAAAAGGGAGACCTGTTTGTGCGAGCCTGCGTTTTTGAAAAAGGAGGCACTCGCATTGCCATCGTTAGCGTCGATAATCTGGGTTGGCCGTCGGCATTGGGCAATAAGTCAAGAGCATTGATCAAAGGTATTTCGCCCGAAAATGTCCTGATTGGCTGTACGCATACTCATAGCGGCCCTGATGCATATGGCTTCCCGAACGAAAAAGGGGAATCCTTCGCCGATCTGGCTTATCTGGACAAATGCGTACAAGCGATAGCCGACGCCGTTAATGAAGCCGTTATAAAAGTAGCCCCAGCCTCCCTGAAAATTGCCGTCGGTGAGGCCAAAGGACAAATTGCTTACAACTACTACGCGCCTGAATTATACGATCCGCGTTGTGGAGTTATTCAGGCCATTGCCACCACGGGAGCCAATACTGGTAAGACTATCGCCACCATCGTCAACTATGCCATTCACCCAGAAGTGATTGGCTCCGGTCGAGGTATCCTCAGCCCGGATTTATGTGGCCCCCTCTGCGAACGGATCGAGTCGAAAGTGGGTGGCGTGGCACTTTTTATGAACGGTGCTCAGGGCGGAATGGTGACGGCTGATAACCGTCGGGAAAATGCCAAAGAAGCGAACACCTGGGAAGAGTGTATCCGGATTGGTGAGTTGCTGGCCGATGAAGCCTTACGCATTGTAACCCCTGCCGAACCCCAACCGAATCCTACGCTCTTCTGCACAGCTAAGCGTGTCACGTTCCCAATTGAATCGGAGGTGATGAAATACATCGTCAAAAATTCACCACTAAAGTATAAAGTAGAACCCGGCGACAAGGTAGTTGCACAGGTGAATCTGCTCAACATCGGCAGCGCGCAAGTCTTGACCATTCCAGGCGAGGCTTTACCCAATATTGGCTACTATGTGAAGCGGCACATGCACGCTAACGTACCGCTATTATTTGGCCTGACGAACGACGCTTTTGGGTATATGCTGACCAAAGTAGACTTCCATAGTTTTAAGCGTTATGACTACATTAGTCGAACGAGCTTAGGCGAAAATACGGCCGAAATTTACATGGACGAAGCGTTAAAGCTAGTGAATGAATCGCCAAAGGCAGATGGATACAAGTAGCGCGGACATCCTGTCCGCATAGCTAAAGGCTAAGTTGTATGCTATGCGGACAGGATGTCCGCGCTACATTAAACCCCCGATACCCCCATGAAATCCTATCTTTTGAAAACACTTGTCTTAGCTGGCGTTATTAGTATCAGTACGCTCCTTTCGTTTAACGTACCCAATCCATCAGACGGCATCACGCCATCAACAGCGCTGGAAAGTTACCTGCATAATGGCGATCAGTCGTTTAAATGGGAGGTGAAAGACACATATACTTATGGCGACATTACGGCCTATGAGGTGCTACTGACGTCCCAGAAATGGCGGGAACACGTCTGGAAACACCAACTGACAGTAATGGTGCCGAACGAAATCAATTACGATGGGGCGCTTCTATTCATCAACGGCGGATCGCTTAAAGAAGGTGAGCCAAATTGGAATAAACGTGAGGATGGCTTCAACCGGGCTATCAGTACGCTGGCTACCAAAAACAAAGCCATTGTTGCCGTACTCCGCCAAACGCCCAATCAGCCTTTGTATAATGGCCTCACCGAAGACGCTCTGATTTCGTATACATTACACCAGTTTAAGAAGGATGGGGATTACTCGTGGCCGCTGCTTTTCCCAATGGTGAAAAGTGCCGTTCGGGCGATGGACGCCATGCAGGCGTTGGCCAAAGAAAAGGTGCATAAAGACATCAATCGGTTTGTGGTATCGGGAGCTTCCAAGCGGGGCTGGACTACCTGGTTAACGGGTGCCAGCGATAAGCGCGTTGCGGCTATTGCACCGATGGTTATTGATATTTTGAATATGCCCGTCAATCTGGACTATCAGATGAAGGTCTGGAATAAGTATAGCGAACAGATTGACGATTATGTGAAAATTGGGATTCCGCAGAGCGTTCATTCCAAAGAGGGCACTGCCATCAATGAAATGATTGATCCGTACGCATATCGAAAGAAGTTAACCATGCCTAAAATGTTGTTCATGGGTACGAACGATGAATACTGGACCGTCGATGCCGTAAAGCATTATATTGGCCAGATTCCGGGCGAGAATTTCATTCATTACGTCCCCAATGTGGGTCATGATCTGGGCGACAAACGGCAGGCGTTAGAAGGATTGAATGCCTTTTTCGGAAATACACTTGCCAAACAAGCGTACCCGGCTTGTAAATGGACTGTCACGACGACTAAAAAAGGAGTTGACGTTACGGTAAAAACGACATCCGATAAGTTGGAGGATGTGACAGTCTGGTCAGCAAACTCCACAGATATGATTTTTCAGAATGAAAAGTGGGAAGGGAAAAGTCTAGGTCTTAAAAATCAATCGACGATTTCGGTAACGGATTTATATCCAGCATCGGGCTATCGGGCGTTTTATATCGACCTAAAATATAAATCACCAACAGGTGGGACCTATACCGAAAGTACTCGGATGTTCGTGACCGATAACGACGAGATTTTCCTGAAGTGAAAACCTTAAAGAGATTTCCTCGTTCCGTTTCCTCACAATCTTACCCTTTGCCTTACTTGTTTCTAGTGGTTTCTAGTTGAATTCAGGTCAGTAAAAGCTGACTTGATACCTAAAACTAAACCAACTACAACAATGCCACAGGGAGATAAATCGGCGTATACCGATAAGCAAAAACGACAGGCCGAACATATAGAAGAGAGTTATGAGGATCGCGGAATACCGAATGACGAAGCCGAACGCCGGGCGTGGGCAACGGTAAATAAGGTATCGGGCGGGGGTAAGAAGAGCGGTTCAGGTCGAGGGCATACCGAAAATCATGAGTCTTACCATAAAGGTGGTGAGAAAGGAGGAGCCGCATCGGCTTCGCGCTCGGCCGAGGCACGTTCGGAGTCCGCTAAAAAAGCGGCTGCTACGCGGAAGAAACAGGTAGAAAGTTAACCTATAGGCAGCTAATTGCTTCCTTGTCCTATGCCATCTCTCCAGGGAATGGCATAGGACAAAGAAGCAACTACTGAATAATGATTTGGGGATTTAGAAGCTCTCTCACTGTTGCTTGCGCCTGTATAAGAGCGTGGGCATAAGGCTCATTTAGCACTCGGCCCGGTGGGTTCATGGACAGGTCGGCGTCCCAAAGCCCAGATTGGTGCCAATGGTCGAGGTGATCCCAATCAGGGCGATCAATGATTGGATAAAGGCAAACACCCCAAAGTGGAACGCCTGCCTCAATAACAGCGCTGCATTCGCGCCCAATCATATTAATCCAGACCGGGCGGTCGATACCGGGGTGACTGGTTTCGGTGAGCGCAATTGGTTTTTGATAGCGATGCCAGGCTTTCATCAACAAACGCCGAAGGGGAACCCAGCGTGGATCGGGAATGCGGTCATTCCAGCCGAGATTCGTTCCGATTTTGTTAATCCACTGATTGTTAAAATAATAATTGTAACCTAAAATGTCGAGATAAGCAGGGGAGCCTCCCAATTCTGGAGCAATGATTCCCGCCAGCATATCGACCGACTGAAACTGATTTTCGTCGGCAATGGTCGCATCAATAATTTCGCGTTCAGTGGCATTGATCGGCGGTACAATCTGAACCAGTGGCTCAGTTGTTAGAATGCGAATGCCGGGATCAATTTCGCGCATGGCTGCTACGCCCTCAATGTAGGCACGCATGAGCCCCAACTTAACTTCCCAACCCTGCCTGACACAGTAGGGAGATGTGCCCTTGACATCGCCACCTAACCAGGCAATAAAGCTGACTTCATTGATGGGGGTAACAATAAGCACATCGTCGGGATAACGGTCTCGATAAAACTGGACAAAAGCACGGCAGAGGGCGGCAAACCGGCGGGCAAACATGGGATGTAAGGGTGTCAGATCATCAGGGTAACCGAAATGACAGATGTCCCAAACCTGTTGAATGCCTTGGCGCTTCCCAGCCACAAGCATTTGTTCGACCGCGCTCCAATCATACTGATACGCTTTTTTTTCTACCTGACTCCATCGAATTCCCTCCCGAACGGTGCGAATAGAAAAGGGAGTAAGCTGCTTATAGTCTGAATCAATGAGCTGAAGATGCCCTGTCTTCGTTAGTAAATCAACTCGATTGCCAAAACAGTTCAGTTGGTCTGTGCATTCGTAACCTGCCCACCAGAAAGACTGAAATGGATTATTGGATAGAGAATTTATCATAGTCCCTATCTAACTACCTAAGCTTAGGTATTTGTTTAGCAGATTATGCCCTTGTATGACGTCGAATAAACGCAACCACGTCGTCTGGTGTCTCCCAGGGCAAGAGGTGACCTGCCTTATCGATGGTGTCGATGGTGGCCGTTTTCAGGTAAGGCAGAGTCATTGTGGATTGAATTTCAGGCTTAATCGCTTGATCAGCTGTACCAACGAGAATGGCGACAGGCTGGTTAATGGTACGCATCTTTTCTGAAATATCTTCCCGGCTGCCCAGCGTGAGCCAGGCTTTCCAGGCCACCCTGGATGTTCGAAGGTTATCGGTAATAATTTGATTCTTTACGTCTTTGGAAAGTGGCCTGGCTGTGATTTTGGCTAATGTCTGTTCAGCGGCATCTTGTTGGCCGTGCGTTTCAAGCATCGTAGCCCGGTCAGTATCCGAAATAGGTTCAGGGACGGGTGGCGATGGCGACAGTAAAATCAGCGACTGGAGTCCGGCAGGCTGTTCGCTAGCCAGCGCCAGCGCAACTTTGCCACCCATCGAATGACCAATCAGGCTGAACTTCTGGACGTTTAGTGTCCGAAGCAATTCAAGAACATCATTAGCCATCATATTCACCGAATAACCCGTTGCTGGCGATTCGGAGTCACCGTGTCCACGAAGGTCAATTGCCACACAACGGTACTGATCGTCAAGCTGACTCATCACAGGTTGCCATTCCAACACCGACCCACCAAAATAGTGCAGAAAGACAAGGGTTAGTGGACCGTTTCCTAACTCAACGACATTGAGCTGGGTGTTATTAACTGAATAATGCATAATTCCTATTGACCGACTCCTCTCCTGTTTTAGGAAGGAGGTCGGGGAGAGGGTAATTTTCTGTTATATCATAGTTTTCAGTCGCGCCGGACGGTCGGTGATTTCGAGCATCTCGGCGTGCGGAACAATCGTAATCTGACCAAACTCCTTTAATAAAGATTTATACGCTTCGGCTACTGGGCGTGGCTTTCGATTCAGATCATAAAGCCCGCAGGCGTTAACATTTTTATTGACCTCTTTCAACTGACTATCCCAATCCATCTGATCAATCAGACTATACCAGGTAAATCCGAGAACGGGTATTCCATTTCGGCGCATGCGCATCACGCTGACCCATTGTTTCATGAGCCAAATGGGGGCCAGATCGGCCTCGAATACGTTGGTTTCGGTATGCATCACCGGCATTTGATACCGCTCGTAGTAGTCTTTGGTAATTTCGTACCAACCCAGAACATCCATCGAAGTCTTAATGGAGCCGTCTGCTAGTCTTATCCGTTCGTTGCGGCCATAGTAATCGTTTCCCATCACCTGATAACCGGGTGGTTTTCCGGCCATAAACCAATTGTACTCTTCCCGCGTGAGGCCGTTGTCCATCATGTACATCGCCACCGTTGCTGAAGGTGGATTGGCATAGAGTAAATCCAGCGACAAAAAGCGAAGCTCATTTTCCAACGCAATTTGGGGCGAGGGGGTTGCGCAAAGCTCATGGGTATATTCGGCACTTTCACTTTGAACAATCACGCAATCGTTCCGACGTTTGGCAATTTCATGATTACCCATGATGCTGGCGGCCACACAATGCTTAAGGGCCGTCACGAAGCCTTTGTCGGTTTTGAGTTGTTCATTCCAGGCACCCTCTTTGGCGCTAAGTCGGGCCGTCACATAAATCTCGTTAACGGGTGTATAGTAGCGCACCCACGGATAACGCTCGGCTACAGCGCCGGCGTACTCGGCAAAATGAACAGGCAAATCTGGATTCTGATAGTCACCAATCCAATCGGGTACGCCAAAGTGCATCAGGTCCAGAATGGGCATTATCTTCAGTCGCTTCAGTTCAGCCATGGCTTCGTCAGCAAAACTCCAGTCGAATTTGCCCGGCCCCTGATGGATGCTGTAATACGGCAGACCGTAGCGCAATACATTCAAGCCTAGCTCTTTTACCAGGCCCAAGTCTTCTTTCATGTGGTCGTAGTGGCCACACTCCCGAAGCAAATCCCGTCGGACTTTGCCTTTCTGAATCGTGGGGTATGAACACTCAATACCGGTTGCGAACAGGAAATTCCCTGGATTATCGGTTGGTAAGCCACTGCCATCGTGTCCAGCAGCCCCACCGAATTCATCGCCATCGTAATTGCCGTCGCCGAACTGTTTTTTGATACGATCTAAAAATCCCATGAGTATTAAAGAGTGAAAGAGCGAATGAGTGAAAGAGTGAAAGTTGCGATTGATGGAGGTGTTTATGGGTGACTAGCCACTCTTTCGCCCTCGCGCTCTTTCGCTCTTTAAAAATCGATCGGCTGTGCGGAGTGATAAAGCCATGATTGTCAGGGCTGGATTGACGCTCAACGCACTAGGGAAAGTTGAGTTGTCGCTGATAAACAGGTTAGGAATATCGAATGACTGGCCTTCGGCGTTCACCACCGCTTTATCGGGATCAGCGCCCATTCGGCAGGTCCCGATTACGTGCGCATTACGCGGAAAAGCCCAGACATTTTTGGCCCCAGCTGCGTCCCAGATGTTGCGCATAATTTTGTCGGCATGAGTAGTCATTCGTTTTTCGTTTTCTCCATTCGAGAAATAAATACGCGGTTTAGGCAAGCCACGACGATCTTTTTCCTCGGCTAATTCTAGGTAATTGTGTTTATAAGGAAGGCAATCGCCTAGAATATTAATACCGGCTACATGGTTGTAGGCCAATGCGGCCTGTTTTAATGCTTGTCCCCACAACCCTCGCGCCCGCGCCATCTGCGTAAGGTACGTAAGCGGCATTACCCCAATAGATTGGAGTAGATAGCCGCCTGCAAAATCGGCTTGATCGGGTCGGTGCGTATCTTCTGAAATCAGCGCACCGGGAATGCCTTTATAGGGGCGTACATCTTCCTCGAATTCTCCCCAGATCTGTAAACCGGTATGGGCCATCAGATTCTTACCAACCTGGCCGCTGCTATTCGCCAGATTATTCAGGAGGAGCAATCGGGCTGTTTCGATAGTACCCGCGCAAAGGAAAACAAACCGGCAACGCTGCCGTTCTTCCTGCCCGTTTCGGATATAAATCACATCCCGAATTCGACCGGATGCATCCTGAAGTAGCTGCGTCACAAAGCTTTCTGATCGGATTTCTGCGCCGTGATGGAGCGCTAACGGAATATAGGTTACGTCCATACTGGCTTTGGCCCCAGTCGTACAACCCGCCTGGCAGAACCCTCGATTGGCACAAGCTGGTCGATGCCCGACGCCTTCCTGATAATAACCTGCCGACAAGGCTGCGTTGGCTGCTGGTGAGGTATTAATGCCGAGTTTTTTACAACCTCGTTCCATTAGTTGCCCCGCTCCATTAATGGGCAATGGCCCTAACGCATAAGCACGTTTACGGGCAGGACCCCACGGATAAGGTGACGGTCCTGAAACGCCCAGAAACTGTTCGACTTCGTCGTAATACGGCTCTAACTGATCAAAGCCGAAGGGCCAGTCTTCACCAACGCCAAAATGCGTACGGAGTTGAAGGTCATCGGGTTGAGCGCGAGGAGTATAGGCTGTATAATGTAAGGTAGACCCCCCCACGCCCGTACCGGAGTTGTTACTCCCGAAAGGCAACGGATCATGACCAGCGCTTAGTCGTTCGTCATTCCAGAATAACTTCTCCTGCGACTTTTCGTCGGTGGCAAAATCGGCAGCAGGATTCCAGTGTTTCCCCGCTTCGAGCGCCACGACTTTCAGGCCAGCAGCCGCTAGCCGTGCCAATAAGGGAGCGCCACCAGCACCCGTGCCAATAACAACCGCATCAACGGTTTCGGAAGTTTTGTAGTGTCTCATAAGCGCGTGGAGCCAGGTGCATGGCGCAGGGGGGATTTGCCGGGCTCCGAGCCCCCTGTATCCGAGCTTTGCGGTTCGCGGTCTTCCAGCTGATTCAGGCCGATGCGTTGCCAGGTCGGCACGTCGGCCATACCTACATAACCAATGGCTTCCTGAGCTAGTGGATGACTGTAATAGAGGTGCGTGGCTTCGGCCAGGAGTTCTTCAAAAAAGCGACTAGCAGGCAGGTGTTCCCAGGTTTTGCCGGGCGCGGTGGCTCGTTGTATGTTCAAGAGGACATCGTCCTGTTGATCGTCGGAGAGCTGTTGGAAGGGCTGCTGGAATAGCAGTTGGGCCGTTTCATCTGTCCCGGCAAGTCCCAGACGATAGGCATCGCCGTCGGCGGGCATAACGTCGTACCGCCAGCCATCCGATTCGTTATTGGCTAGTCGTTGGTCAATACCACCTACAATATCAATTAATTCATCGTCAGCCTTCTGCGGAATCAGTCGATGGCAGATGGTTTCTAACAGGACGAACTCGCTGGTCGTGAAAAACGTCGGAGGTTGAGGGCTTGCTATTAGGCGGTCGGTCAACACCTGTCGGGTTGCTTCGGTAACCAGATCGGTAGCTAGTAAGGCGCGAACGGTACCTTCGGGATAATGATCGTGCATACTCGATTACCCTAGTTTTCCGCCCGTTACTTCAACGATACTGCCCGTAATAAAACTACCTTCATTCGAGGCTAACAGCACATAAGCTGGCGCCAGTTCTTCGGGTTGACCAGGGCGGGCGAGAGCTACTTCGTGACCAAAATTCTTCACCTCGTCTTCGGGCATGGTTCCGGGAATATTGGGCGTCCAGACAGGGCCAGGTGCCACACAGTTGACCCGAATATTTCGTTTCCCCAACTGAATAGCCAGCGACTTGGTAAACGAATGAATGGCTCCCTTCGTGGCGGTGTAATCGACTAGAATCGGATTGCCAACAATTCCGACAATGCTGCCCGTATTCACAATAGCATCGCCCGCCTGAAGATGTGGAAGTGCGGCTTTTACCATGAAAAAATAGCCAAATATATTGGTCTCGAACGTCCGCCGGAATTGTTCTTCTGTTAGATCTTCAATGCTTTCCTGTGCCATCTGAAAAGCCGCATTGTTGATCAGGATATTCAATTTTCCGTAGCGATCCACCGTCTGTCTGACAGCATCCAGGCAAGCCGCCGAACTCCGCACATCGGCCTGAATGACCAGGCAGGATCGGCCTTTGCTTTCCACCATGTGTTTGGTGGTCATGGCGTCGTCGGTATTCTCGTTATACACGATGGCTACGTCGGCGCCTTCCATCGCAAACGCAATGGCTACTGCCCGACCAATGCCCGAATCGGCTCCGGTAATGATGGCAATTTTGTCGGTAAGTTTTCCGGCTGCTTTGTAGTTCGAGAGATTACTATCCGGTGCGGGGTTCATATCCGACTGGCGGGCCGGATAAGGAAGCTGCTGCCCCGGAATAGCTTCAGCCTTGGGGCGAAATTCAAAGGTTTCCATAGTATCGTTGAGTAAGATGCCGTTGGGCTATCAACTTGACTAAACTGTTGTTCATGGGTTTTGTTGTCCGTAAGCGATATTGTTGTAAAGCAATCGACCGTTGCCAAGTTGTTGTCAACAATAGAGCGAACTTTTAGTTGTGAGGTAACCTGTATGGCCAACCTGGCTCATCAACGCAGGAAAATGAACCTATGCAGTCTGCGCCTGCTTATTTGACTACTTCTCTACCTCAATCCTTCTCACTTTTTAAGGGCTATCCACCTGACCCTCAATTGCAGATGGCCGTTGTTATACCAGCTCGAAATGAAGCTAATTATCTGGTATATGCACTGGATGCGCTTCGTATACAACGGCAACTTGATGACAGACCAATGCCTGTAAACCGGTATGAAGTATTGCTGCTACTAAATAATTGCACCGATCATTCCCTGACGATTGCAGAACGCTACCAACAACAGTACCCAACTTTCCCGCTTCGAATTGCCAATATTCAACTGCCTTCTGAAAAAGCTAATGTGGGCACGGCACGAAGATTACTGATGGATGAAGCCTGCAAGCGGCTGTTATCGGTCAATAACCCGCTGGGAATTATTGCATCTACAGATGCTGATTCACAAGTCGATACGTACTGGATCGCTCAGATTCGGGCCGAAATTAATAAAGGTTGTGAAGCGGTCGGGGGCAGAATTTTAACCCAGCCTGATACTAATCCCGTGCGTATCAACCATCTACGTGATGTTACCTATCGCATGTTGATTTCGCAACTGGAAGCTTATCTTGATCCATCACCTTCCGATCCCTGGCCTCGTCATTTTCAGCATTTCGGAGCCAGTATTGCCTTAACCTGTTCGGCCTATCAGCGGGTTGGTGGATTGCCTAAGGTGGCTTGTCTGGAAGATGAAGCCCTGTATAAAGCACTGCTTCGAACCGATATCCGAGTTCGTAAGAGTCCGCAGGTGCGCGTTACGACTTCCACCCGGATGCAGGGTAGAGTTGAAATCGGTTTTTCGGAGCAATTACGCTATTGGGAAGCCATGAATCAGGCTCGTAAATGTCAACTGGCGGAGTCCGCTGGAGCCATTATTAGACGAATACAGAACCGGCACGATCTACGAAAACTCTGGCAACGTCGTGCTGTCGAATTACCGACTACCAAACTAGATGAAATTGCAGCCAATCTACTGGTTGATGCGGACTGGTTACAGCAACAAGTGGTGCAAAGTTGTTATTTTGGGCAACTTTGGGAACGCGTAGAGGAACAAATGGCTAGGGGCAAGTGGCCTTCGTTATGGCCGCTGGTTCCGATTACAATGGCTATTCATGACCTACGCCTGTTTCTGCGTACCAGCGGACAGCGGTAACGGTCTGTTTGTGAGTAAATTTCTGAAAATAAGGTGGTTGATTATTTCTTCTGGAATAAATCTAATCGATAAGTCGATTCTCGCTGGTTGGTTAAATGAATCAATGGAGCATTGGGTTGCGCGGCTTCCAGAAAGAAATCATGTACCTGATCGCCAGTTAATGGATAATCGTGTACAAACGGCGTCCAATGAACCAGTAGTAAATGGCCATTGGTGTTGAGGTGATCGATCAGCAATTGCCGGGTGCGTGTCAAATCGGGCATGGCCAAGTAGTACCCGACTTCTGACAATAGAATCAGGTCGAACGAGCTGTCGGGAAATTCATTGGGTAGTTGCATCTGCTGGATCGTTACACCAGGGTAGGACGCCAGTCGTTCGCGAGCCGCTTTTAGGGGTAATGCGCTGGCATCAACGGCCAGGAGTCGGCTACATCGGTCGGCCAGCATTTGGGTCAATACACCAATGGAACAGCCAATTTCAAAGGCATCGTCGTAGTGCGCATTGGGCAAAGCGGCTAGCGTGGCTTCATACTTCTGACGTTCGTAGTCGCTGGTGGCAAATGACCAGGGATCGTCGTTCGCCTGATAAACATGATCGAAATAGGCTTGATCTAAGGTTGATAATGGAGTTGACATAGGTTGGCTTAACGATTTGTTTTGCCCTCTAGAAAGAGCTCACGAGGTTGATCGAAATGGGTAAGTAATTCCGGCGACAGATAAAAAGCGGTTGGATCATCGTTGATTAGATGAGTTACCTGCGATTGGTGAGCCGCAATAGCCTGATTTCGCTGGTTCATTACGGAATCAATCGAAACGCGCCATACCAATATGTCAGCAGGGTCAGGCATATCGTCTTCAGTGCCTAATTCCCATAACCAGATCAGATATTCTAATAGCCTGGGCTTCGTTGCCAGTTGCTTGAGCGCTTCCTGGACAATCTGCCAGGAGGCTCGATGATCTGGGTGAGGGTCCCGTCGCCAGGGTACAAATACGGTGGTTGGTTTTAGCTGATCGATCAGCGTCGCTAGCTGCGTAACGGCTTCCGAAAAGCCAGCCACCCCAAGAGTCGGTACCTGCCGATCTCGATAGCGCAAAAACGTACAGGCGTCTGGAGCAACGCCCAGAATTTGTAGCGCTTCGCGTGCTTCCGACTCGCGTAAATTACGCAACCGCTCTGCCGGATACGCTTTTGAGTGTGGGTGTGACATGGTGCCATCACTAACAAATACAGCGTGTACGGCATAATTTAGCTGCCGTAACTGAGCAATCGTACCTCCGCAACCAAGCGATTCATCATCCGGGTGAGGAGCCACTACTAACGCTGAACCAATGGTTTGTAGATTCGTGAGCGGTTCTGCCAGATCGTCTAGGCTGTGGGTCTGATTAACGCCAAAGTTCATCGGCAGGTTGTGGGTTTGTGAGGACAAATTTTCCAATATCTACCAAAGTTGCATCGGGAGCGGGTTGGCGCAGGTAATGAGTCAGGTCGCGATGGATGCGTTCAAAAGGGTGCGGGCGAAGTAAACCTCTGGCCCCTACACACCGTTCGGCTAGTGGCATTACCCGCAGACAGATTTCTTCGATAGCTGTTCGAGTCATATTGGCGTAGGCTACGATCTTGGTCCAATCAGCTCCTTCGGCCAGCCAGCGATCGATGTTATTGCCAGCAGCTTCAAGCCATTGGTTGCCCGATTCTAGTAAACAGGCCATTTCGGCGAGTCGTGTTTGTTGAAATAGATCGTCGGTGCGCTTCAGCATCGTCAGAAATTGTCGGGTTGCAGTATACATAGCTTCTGCTCCGCCAAGTTGTACGGCTGCAAACCGAATGGCGCCACCACTAAAATAGGGCTGCCGGTAATAGTCGTTGGGTTGTCCAAGTAAGTCTGCATCGCTTACCTCAATGCCGGTAAAATCAAGTTTAAGACTGGCCGATGCCCGCATGCCCAATGGTTGCCAGAACTGATTGTCCTGAGCAATCGGTGAAACTTGCTCAGTTGGTACAATCGTCATTTGCCAGCCTCTGCGTTGTTCTCCCTGCTGGTCACGTGTTTGTAATTCGCCGGTAATTAGGGGGCGTTGAATCCAGCCAGCTCCGGAGCAAAATGTTTTAGCTCCCGACAGGCGATAGATCGTATCGCCTGCAGGGGTGTTGACTCCCTCAATCTGTACGCCGTTATCGGCTTGTGTATTCCAGACACTGAATAATCGATGATGTTGGACTATGTCGGTATACCAGCGTATCCGTTGATCGGGTGTAGCAAAGAGATGAATTAAATACAACGCATTGATGTGCCCTTCGTAGACCCGACCGACAGCTAAATTAGCTGAACCAATTCGTTTAAGTAAATGCAGTAATCGAGCCGTTTGCCCCGAACAGAAATCAAGATCATGGCCGGGGAGAGTAATCGCCAGCAACCCTGCTTCCGCCATCCAGCGAAAGGCATCTTCAGGAAAAGCCCCTTCCTGATCTGTATCCGGAGCGGCCAGCGCTATCCGATCAATCAATGGATTTAACAGACTTGGGCTATCAATTGGTAGGCGTGAAATAGTAGACGTAGCTTCCTGCGTGGCGTTCATGTCTTGTTAAATCGACAGCCCTGCAGATTGTTCAAGAGGCTGCCTAAAAATTAGTTTTTCATTTATTTACCCGACCCCCAACCCCCTGAAGGGGGCTTAGTTCATTGTGGGAATAAGGCCCCTTCAGGGGGTTGGGGGTAAAGCCGAGACTATTTTTATGAAGTTTAGAGGTCTCTAAGAAATAGGATGGCTGCGTTTAATTGACGCAAAAAAAGAATTTGCGGTACCACTGCCTCACAGAAGCAACAAAGTTGGCCCCAGCTAGTTCATAATCATTGGTACCTCTTCAAGTTCTGCGTTTATAGCCAATAGCTGTACGAGTTTCTCGAGTTAAGGCATTGGTTTTTTATGGACAGGAGCCAGAAAGCGCTATTCTATGTTTTTTCTATACAACCGATGACTCAATATCAACCTAACTCAACAGTACACGCAGGCTATCAGGAACCAGCTAAATCGGAAGTCGTAAAACAATCACAAAGTCCAGATGAATCAGCAGGAGAAGTAACCGATTTACTTTGCTTTTCGCACCTGCGGTGGAATTTCGTTTATCAGCGTCCCCAACATCTCCTTAGTCGGGCCAGCCGAAACTGGCGGGTCTGGTTTATTGAAGAGCCTATTTATAGCCACGAAGACCGATTGGAACTTCATCCCGTCAGCGAGACCCTAACAGTTGTGGTGCCCTTTCTGAAACATGGAACAAGTCATGAGGAGGCAATTCGTCAGCAACGGGAAGCAGTAAATCAATTGATTGCGCAGCATTCGATTCGCGATTTTATCGCCTGGTATTATACCCCTATGGCGCTCTCCTTTAGTGATCATCTGACGCCCCGTCTGACGATCTATGATTGTATGGATGAGTTGTCGGCCTTTTTAGGGGCACCCCGGAGTTTGCTGGACAAAGAAAAGGAGTTGCTTAACCGGGCCGATTTAGTCTTTACGGGCGGAATGAGCTTATACGAAGCCAAGAAAACCCGACATGACAGCGTCTTTGCGTTTCCAAGTAGCATTGATTATCATCATTTCGAGCCAGCCCGGCATTCGTTGCCTGAACCTGCAGATATTACTGGAATTGCCGGGCCACGTATTGGTTTTTGCGGGGTAATTGACGAGCGAATGAACATTGATTTGTTGGGCGAACTGGCCCAGAAGCGGCCTGACTGGCAATTTGTGTTGTTAGGGCCGGTTGTTAAAATTAATCCAGCACATTTGCCTAAAGGCCCCAATCTGCACTATCTGGGCATGAAACCGTACGAAAACCTGCCTGCTTATTTTAATCAGTGGGATGTGGCCATGATGCCGTTTGCGCTTAATGAAGCAACCCGCTATATCAGCCCTACCAAAACACCGGAATATCTGGCAGCCGGATTGCCCGTCGTGTCAACGTCCATTCAGGATGTGATTAGTACCTATGGAGGATGGGCGCCGGTGCTTATCGCCGATACGGCTGAGGCTTTTGAACAGGCCATTGATAAGGCGCTTCATCATACTATGTCCGACGACTGGAAGGCTGTCGATGAGTTTTTATTGGCTAATTCCTGGGATAGCACCTGGGAGGCCATGAACCGGCTTATCCTGGCACGAATGACAGTAAATTTTCAATAACCTAACCTAAATAGGAGACTGCTGATTATAGTTATGTATCACTGATCAGTTAGTGGTTTACTACGTTATTCGTAAGCGTATAAACGTTTACGCTCAACCTGTTGGGCTGGTAAACGCATGTCGTCAATAGTAGTAAACCCAATGGCTATTTATTCGTTTAATAGTAAGGTAGACTAGGTCGTACATAATGATATAGGAGGTAGGTTGACGTATGAGTGTTATTAAACCAGCTCTCCAGCATCCAGAGTTAATTTCTTATTTTTCAGGAGCTAATAACTATTGCTGGCTTTATTTTCGGAATGGCGAAAAGAAATTGCTGGCTAAACCAATTAGTTATCTGGAAAGTCAGCTACCCGATTTCATTCGGGTTCATAAAACTGTGCTGGTCAATCCGGCTTATGTAAAAAGCCTGGATGAGCCTCCGCACAAAAAAATGTCGGGTAAGGTGCATCTGGATAGTGGCGAAGTATTCCCGGTTAGCCGTCGACGCTGGCTTCAGGTAGTAGAGTCGTTGCTGAAGCATGCTACGAAAGACAGTCGAGAGGAACCATTGGATACCCTGTCCGAGGCCATGAGTACGCCCCTGAATGGGCAGTCTCAGGAACCCGCCGTGGCCTCTGTGTTTCTGGTTACGAATGATCAGGAAAGGGCTTCTTGGGCCGAGCAATCGCTACGGGGGAAATGGCCTTCCTATCATATTCACATTGCTCAGGAAAGTACGTTTCTGCCAGAAATCCTAAGTCAACTGCCCGAATCAGAGTATCCATTGCTGATTATACTAGATGCCAGAACGCAAACAACGGAGCGACTGAATACTCTGCAACGGTTAAAAAGCGACAGCCAGCTTAGTCGAATTCCAGTTGTGCTGCTGGTTTTGCCAACCGAACAATTGGTGATTAATGGCTACCAAAAACAGGCAAACTCAGTGGTATCAATGCCAATTGGCTCCCAACTTTTTGAAAACACTATTGAGCGTATTTGCCAATTCTGGCTACACATTGTCAGATTGCCTGGTTCCAGCAGATCTGGTAACTAAAAAACTGAGTTGCTAATTACCTGCCGATCCGCCTGTCCATTGGGGAAATCGATTAAATAAAGACAAAGGGAAGTGCCAGGGAGGTATTGCGATCTAAGAGTTGTTTATGTTTCTGCCGTTGGCGGTTCTGAAAGCGGATCATTGAGCACTGAAAATTCTATCTGGCTGGAGAATGCCATTGGGAGGTATCGTTATGAAATTTGCCAAGATTGACGGGGCGGCTAAACAATCTACTTAATCAATATATTATTAAGAGAGAACCTAGCCATTGTGCCATGAAGAGTAATGATCCTCAATCCCTGATTAAAGCTAATTTCAGGTTTGCCAAGATACTCGTTATTGAAGATAATGACGATCACTGGCTACTAACCAGGCAAGCTATGGAGCAATCGCTCCCCGAAGTAACTTTTGTGCGGGTTGCTACGCCAGCGCAAGCGCTGACTCTTCTTAATGAGTGGCATTATCAGGAATGGGAGATTCCAAAACTGATCCTGTTGGATTTGTACTTGCCCAGCAGCGAAGATGGCTGGACATTACTTAAACAGATCAAGCAAATGCCTTCGCCGATCAATCAGATTCGCATTGTTATGCTCAGTTCATCAGAAGTTAAAGCCGACATAGCAAAGGCCTATCAACTGGGCGTTTCCTCCTATCTGGTAAAGCCTACTACTTTTTCGGATTGGTTGTTCTATTTTCAGGAATTACGGGCTTATTGGTGGGAAACGGTTAGCTTACCACCTACACACTATAGTTTTTGAGTGAAGGGCGTAGTTTAATTCTGTGGATTCTATAGAATTCTTTTTTGGTAATTGATGGGAATAGAATCGCAAGAATCCTATAGAATCCACAGAATTAAAATGTCAGGACGATTTTTCCGGTTGTCCGGCGACTTTCTAATTGTTGATGGGCGTCGGCAATCTGCTCGGCGGGGAGCACCTGGCTAACCGTAATTTTTAATTTCCCGTCTGCAATGAACTGGTTGATCGTTTCCAGATCGCTGCCACTGGTATGCACTTGTGTGCGTTCTGCTTTGATGTCGGGTCGGATAGCCAATACTTTATCCATAGCCCCATAAGCAATCGAAATCAGATGGCCGTTAGGTTTAAGAACCTTCGCAGAGGTGAAAACCGTATCAGCACCGGCTGTATCGAAAACAAGATCTACATCGCTCACCGCTTTTTCGACATCGGTTTTTGTATAATCAATAAACTCATCGACACCCAATGACCGAACAAAGGCTTCATTCTTACCCGAAGCCGTCCCAATCACATAGGCGCCAATTGCTTTGGCGAGTTGAACGCCTAAGTGCCCAACGCCACCCGATGCCGCCTGAATCAGCAATTTCTGACCGGCTTCGAGATGCCCATGTTCAGTGAGCGCCTGCCAGGCCGTGAGTACAGCCAGAGGGGCAGCCGCAGCTTCTTCGAATGATAACTGAGTAGGTTTGTGAGCCAGATTGTCGGCCGGAGCGGCAACGTATTCCGCATAGGCATTGCCCGGTTTAGGAAAGTTGACCATGCCATAAACGGCATCGCCCGGCTTAAACGTTGTTACGCTGCTTCCCGTTTCTACCACTTCACCAGCCATATCCCAACCCAGAATGATGGGGTGAGTATAACTCTGCGAGTAGGGCGTTGTGCCGTTTCTCGTTTTAAAGTCGGCCGGATTTACCCCAAAAGCTTTGACTTTTACCAGAACTTCATCGGGAGTAATGGTTGGAGTAGGTACTTCCTGAATGGCGAAATTTTCGACGCCACCCCAATCGCTTAAAACAATCGCTTTCATAGACAATGTTTATTGATAATGAGCAATGAATAATGAGAAATGGATAATGTCACTAGCGGCCATTATCCATTTCTCATTATTCATTTTCTAATTTACTTCAGGTGTGCCCGAAGCATCCAGGCAATTTTTTCATGTTTCTCCATAAGGCCAGTAATGTAATCGCTGGTTCCAGCATCCTTATGCGCATCGGCAAATTCATTGATGTTTCCGCGAATGAATTCAATGATACTTTCGTGGTCGCTCAATAGTTTCTTCATCAGGCTCCGACTATCGTTACCGTCTTCGTCCTGTTCGGTCAGGTGCGTTAGTTGCAGGAAATTCTTCAGCGTAGCGGGGGCGTAGTGGCCTAACTGGCGGATGCGCTCAGCTACATTATCCACAATCTCTGCCGACTCATTATAGAGCTCTTCGAAGTAGAGGTGTACCGAATGGAAGTCCATCCCTTCCAGATTCCAATGAGCGTTCAGCGTTTTTGTATACAATACAAATTCGTCGGCCAGGAGCTTGCTTAATTGGTGAGCGACTACTTCTCTGTTCTCTGCTGAAATGCCAATGTTTGTTTTCATTTGGGAAGATTTTTAAAATAGTAAATGGTATATGTAACTCTGATAGAACACCGAAACCGGGATATGAAATTCAATGGAACGCTGATTTTTATGAGGGTTATGATTACCAGTGATTTCTATAAAAGGAAGCTGTTTTAACTTTTCCTTTTTGGCTAAAAACGCAGCGTTTTTTTAGGAGGAATGACAAAAAAACTAGTTGATACAAGCAGTTTTAGGAAGTTTAGCAGATTTAAACTAATCATAACCCTCATAAAAATCAGCGTTCTATTTAGTTGAAAATGAATAGGGGAAATCTTCTGGTTTGATGCCACGCTGCCGATTGGGTGTCGTCGACATATCGAAGTCCAGTGTGGCTCCCTGTGTTAATTCTTTATGGCTCAGCCAGTTTTTTGAATAAGTTTTTCCATTCAGGCGTAGTGTGTTGATGTACTTATGCTGGTCGCTATTGTTAGGCGCTTTAATAATCAGCTCTTTGCCATTTTCTAATTTCGCTGTTACCTTTTTGAATAGGGGAGCCCCCAGAACGTACTGATCGGTTGCGGGACAAACAGGATAAAAGCCCATCGCTGTAAATACGTACCAGGCCGATGTCTGCCCGTTATCTTCGTCGCCACAATAGCCATCAACCGTTGGCAAATAGAGCCGATTCATCACTTCCCGAAGCCAGTATTGGGCTTTCCAGGGCTCTCCAGCATAGCTATACAGGTAAATCATGTGCTGAATCGGCTGGTTTCCGTGGGCATACTGGCCCATATTGGCAATCTGCATTTCCCGAATTTCGTGAATAACGCTGCCGTAATAACTCTCGTCGTACACAGGTGGGATAGTAAAAACAGAATCTAGTTTTGTAACGAATTGCTGCCGACCACCCATCAGATTCATAAGGCCCTGCACATCATGAAAAACCGACCAGGTGTAATGCCAGCTGTTGCCTTCGGTAAAGGCATCACCCCATTTGAACGGATTAAACGGCGACTGGAAGGTTCCATTCTGGTTCTTGCCGCGCATCAGACCCGTCTGCTTATCAAATAAATTCCGGTAGTTCTGGCTCCGTTTCGCAAACCGGTCGATTTCGGCCTGAGGGCGTTTGAGAGCTTTGGCCAGCTGATAAATGGCGAAATCGTCGTAGGCATATTCCAGTGTTCGGGCAGCATTTTCGTTGATTTTTACGTCGTAAGGTACATAGCCCAGCGTATTGTAATAACTGGCTCCCCGCCGACCAACGGCATCTAATGGCCCCTCTTGTTCCGAATTTTTCAATACGGCCTCATACAATGTATTGATATCGTACCCACGTCCTCCTTTCAGGTAAGCATCTGCAATAATAGACGCCGAATTGGAGCCAATCATGGTGTTCCGCAGACCAGGGCTTGCCCATTCGGGTAGCCAACCTCCTTCTTTATACGCATTAACTAAACCTTCCTGAATCTGGACGTTCAACGAAGGATACATCAAGTTCAAAAAAGGGAATAATGAACGGAACGTGTCCCAAAAACCTGTGTCGGTAAATAAATAGCCGGGCATCACCTGACCATTGTAAGGGCTATAATGCACTACTTTCCTGGCAGCATCCAGTTCATAGAATTTTCGGGGAAACAGGAGTGAGCGATATAAACAGGAGTAAAAGGTTTGCTTTTGAGCAAGGGTGCCACCTTCAACCTGAATTCGGCCGAGTTCTTTATTCCAGGCTTGTTTGGCTTTCTGCTTAACCGTATCAAATGAATCGGTACCCAACTCCTTCAAATTCAGTTCGGCCTGTTCCAGGCTGATAAAGGACGAAGCTACTCTCGCTTGAATTTGTTCGCCTTTGCTGGTTTTGAAGCCGACTACGGCCCCCGCATGATTGGCAGTAATTTCCAGAGAATCAGCCGTTATTGTTTTCTCGTGCCAGACCTGTGCCGTCGTGAACGGCTTATCGAAGTAGATGACGAAGTAGTTTTTAAAATTGGCCGGTACACCACCGCTGTTCCGGGTTGTGTAGCCAATAATCTTATGCTCCTTCGGTATTATTTTCACGTAAGATCCCTTATCGAAGGCGTCTAATACGACATAAGAGTGGTTGGTTTTGGGGAAGGTGAATCGAAATGTAGCTGCTCGTTCGGTGGGGGCCAGCTCAGTAGTAACGTCGTGATCGGCCAGATACACACTGTAGTAATAGGGAGTTGCTAGTTCCGATTTGTGCGAATACCAACTAGCACGCTCGTTCTCGTCAATCTGAAGTTTCCCGGTTATCGGCATGAGCGAAAATTGGCCGTAGTCGTTCATCCAGGGCGAAGGCTGGTGCGTTTGTTTAAACCCCCGAATTTTGTCGGCAGCATAAGTATAGGCCCATCCGTCACCCATTTTGCCTGTCTGGGGCATCCAGAAATTCATTCCCCAGGGTAATGCAATAGCTGGATAGGTATTTCCATTCGATAAACTTGGTTTGGAATCCGTTCCGATTAATGGATTGACCAAGGCAACTGGATCGTAGGTAACGGGCTGGGCAAATAGGGTAGAGGGCAACGTTGTCCAGGCAAGTAAATAGAGGAGTTTTTTCATAAGGGTAGTCAGGCGCCAACTGCCTATCTAATCAATTCGCCAAATTATTGACGGTCTTCTGAGAAGAGGATGACAGTGCTTATCGGGAGAGATTTAGAAGGCAAATTTAGCCTGAATACTATCGCTGAAACAAACTGATTGAATGAAATCGAAGTAGAATTGTGGCATCCAGGCCTGAGGTTACGCTAAGGAAATTCCCATGGTAACTAGTCTATTAAGGTAAAATTTTACAGTAAAATAGGTGTTTATATTGATATTATTTAAGTGAAATAAAAAGGCGTTTTCGCATTAAGTAAGTTTATTTATTTAAAAATATGTAAAATAAATATTGTGTAAACGGTAGTTTGTTGATAGTTTTGGCAACGCACCGGAAACTAGTTAGAACTACCCCACACCTATCACTGAGCAGACTGAGTGGATTCGTTTGCTTATGAAATAATAGACTGATCATGTGATTATAATAATATATATACTCCGGCTTACAGTTTTTTAAATGATACAAGTGTACAAGATGAATGTGAGGATGGGTGTGGTCGTGTGGATAACACTTGTAGCTATTCTAGCTGGTTTTTGCGAAGCAAAAGCTCAAATCAAAATTACATTTCCTGTCAGTCGACTGGTTCTTCAGCGAGACAACGGAAATCAGGCAAACGTACAAATTGTTGGAAGCTACAGTCAGGCCTTAGATGCTGTTGAAGTTCGCGTTGTAGCGCGTGTTGACGGACAGGGTACCACGACCGACTGGACTACGCTACAGACCAACCCAACAAATGGCCAGTTTAGGGGTACGCTATCCGTTAAAGGGGGCTGGTATAAACTGCTGGTCCGGGGCCGAAGCGGTGGCGCGATTGTCACCACTGATTCATTAGATCGATTTGGGGTAGGAGAGGTGTTTGCCATCATGGGGCACTCCAATGCTCAGGGATCTAGCTGTACGGTTAATGGAGCGAACCAGTGTCCATCTATTAATGGTGCAAATGACGATCGGGTTACTATTGTTGCTATTGATGATAATGGCAGTGATTTTCAGCAATATCTCAATACTGCTGATACGCGTTACCTACCGGGGCTGGCATTCAGTCAGTTGTCGCTTACCAGTGGTTTCTCGCCTTTTGCCAGTATACCTTGGCTTTGGGGGCATATGGGCGATGTACTCGTCCAGCGGATCAACGTTCCGGTCATGTTTTACAATGCAGGATTCGGAGGAACAACTATGCAGCAAAACTACTTTGCAGCGTATAATATACCCTTTCAGCATTCATTTGTACGCTACGACCTGCGAATGCCTTATGCTAATTTTCGTAACCTGATGAATCTTTACGTACCTACTACAGGGCTACGCGCTGTATTGATTCAACATGGTGAAAATGATCGCGATAACCCGACCGACTCGACGGCAAAGTACTATTACAAGGTTATTGATAAAGTAAGATCCGAGTTTAGTAAGCCGAATCTGGCCTGCATTATCGCTTTGTCATCATTTGTTGGGGCCCGCTTCGACAATGTACGTTCTGCGCAGTTTCGGGTTATTAATACAGCAGGTTATTTAGCATTTCAGGGGCCTGATCTGGATAATATAAACACATTAGCCGATCGACCCGATGGGCTTCATTTTTCGCCCTCTGGCCAAAACAAAGCGGGTGATTCCTGGGCTAATGCGATCTCCGACTCGTACCTGGCCATGATTTCGCCCTATCCGGCAGAGGCTCAGCCGGTAGCGAGTTTGGCTTGCGCAGGCTCCAACCAATTGACGCTTACGCAACCAGCTGGTTATCAATACACGTGGAGTACAGGTAGTACCAGTAGTAGTCTGACGGTTGGCACCGGTATCTATACGGCACGACTCCTGAACGGACAGAACAAAGTGTACTTTCCGCCAGCAGTGGTTGTTCCGACAACGGTTCAGCCAGCAGCTCCAACCGTAACGACCGATAACGGAACCTTGGCGATATGCCGTACTACTGGGTTGAAATTAATGTCATCGTATACGGGGCTAAATCGCTGGAGTACGGGCGCTACCTCGTCGTCTGTTGTGGTTACTAACCCTGGCGTTTATAGTGTCCAGGCGCAGCACGCAGTTTATGGATGTTTGTCCAATGCGGTTTCACAAACGATCAGCTTGGCTTCGGCAGAACTGAGTTTGGCATTCAGAACAGCCCGACGAACAATTTCGATAAATGATACTGTCAGTTTCTGGCTTTCTGTACAAAACAAAGGCACTTGTGATGTGGGTGCAGTGTCGATGCAGAGCCGCCTGCCACCTAATGTTACATTCGTTTCGTCGGTCGATAATTTGAGCGCGTCCAACGGTGTAGTGAGTGGTACGATTGGCAGCATGACAGCGGGTTTAACAACGAATCGGCGGTACGTTGTCCGGCTAACAGCACCGGGAACTTACATTGCGGCTGCTGAATTAACGGCTTCGGTTAACCCAATAGCGGGTGTAACGCTGAACAACGGGACGGCTAATGGAGAGAAAGACGAAGCGCAGACTGATGTTCGAACGTTGGCAAGTTCATCGAGTGTATATGTTTCGCCCAACCCCAATCAGATAACGTTACCGACTGTTCAATCGAATCAGCCAACGCCCGACCCTGCTAAAGCCGACTTAAGTTTACAGATGCAGCTTAGCAGTATGTCGATAAAGACTGGGCAGCCAGTTAGCGTTACGCTCATCGTAAATAATCTGGGTGGTTTAACGGCCAAGAATGTTGTATTGAACAATTTGTTACCATCTAGTTTGCAGTTTGTAAGTTCATCGTCGGGCATGACGGTCAATGGATCGACTGTGCAGGGGACAATTAACCAGATACCTGCCGGACAATCAGCTAGTCTAACGTTTGTTCTTCAGGCAACAAGTATGGGCACCTTCATCAATAGGGCTCAAATTTTTAGTACCGATCAGGCTGATCCCGACTCGACGCCTGGTAATGGCTATACGAATGGCGAAGATGACCAGGCGAGTGCCTATCTGCGAACGATTAATCCGGATAGCCTGCCTAAATGAGTAGCATGATAAGCAGTTATCGAACAACTTTACTCAATAAGCCAATGAACTACTTTCTTAATTTTCTATTCTGCCTTACGCTGACTTCCTATAGCCTTGCCCAGTCGACAGATACGGCTAAAGCGCCTAGTGGTTATCTGTACAAAGTAGATAATGCGATTCCGGGGCAGACAGTGTACGTATGTGGGGAGCGCCCATTTAATGCCAATGGGAATTTGGCAGGATCGGGTAATTTAAACGCACAGACTCAGCAGCTATTCGAAAATATAAAAACGTCACTGGCTACAGTTGGTATGACCCTGAAGGATATTACCCAGATAAAGTATTTTGTTAAAGGAGAAACGGAAACCTCACTGGTGAGTAACCTTGATTCGCAACAATTAAAAGCGGTACAAACTACTTACCTTACTATTCCGCCCAAAATCGTTGACATGAAAAATGTTGGGCAAACCGTGCGCAACGGCGTCCTGATTGAAATCGAAGTCATTGCGATAAAGTAATGAACTGAGGGAACTACTACTTATCTGGGCAATAGTCGAAATTCGCCGGTAGTTAAGTCGTAGTCGTACTGGCGAGGAATGCCAGTCGCCAGTTCAACTTTCTCGATGTCGGCAGGACTGATGTGTTCTAATTCCATCATCAGGGCCCGCAGACTATTTCCGTGAGCAACCACCAATACGGCTTGTTCAGCCTGTAGGTGGGGTAAAATGGTTGTTTTAAAGTATGCGACTACTCGGGCATGTGTGTCTGCCAATCGTTCGCCATGTGGAGGTTGGTCTTCGTAACCACGTCGCCAACGGAATACCTGCTCGGCGCCAAATTGCGTTTCGGCTTCGAGCTTGTTCATGCCCTGTAGATCGCCATACATGCGTTCATTAAGGGCTTCACTGCGTTCAATCGGTAGGTCTGTCTGACCAATTTCAGTCAGAATTATCGACATCGTTTCGATAGCCCGTTGTAATACCGACGTAAAGCCAATGCTAAAGTTTGGCGGCTGATTGGCTTTGAGCAAATCTCCGGCTTCACGGGCCTCCTGCCGACCAAGATCGGTAAGGGGTGTATCAGTATTACCCGTAAAGCGGTTTTCTAAATTCCATTGTGACTGTCCGTGACGGACGATAACGAAGAGAGGCATATACACTGACTACAAGTAAAACGAAAAAAGTGTTTTATGGAAAACAAACTTTATAACGACGTGATTGAAATAACTAAAGTGTGCATAATATGGAATTTTCGAGTCTGCTGATCATGAGCCGCTAGTTGTTTTTGCGATATAATGAAGGCCGGGTAATCGGTCGGGCTAAATTTAACGTAAGTAATATAGAACACGTTTGGACAAGCTGAAATTTTGTCCCTACTTTAAACGCTGTCGAAATTCCCTATCGACTTTGTATCTTTGCGACTGATGCTCACAGAAAGCTTTTGGCAACGGTTTATTCCATTCCGCAAGGCTGCCCCTGCTAAACAGGATACTTGTTTTTGGCAGGTGGATATTCATTCGCATTTATTACCCGATTTAGATGATGGGGTAAATAGTCTTGAGGAGACCCTGGTCTGCCTCAGGCAGTTGGCCGATTGGGGTATTCATAAGGTTGTTACTACCCCACACGTGAGCCGTGATTGGTACCCCAACGGAACGAGTACAATTCAGGAAAGTTTAACCGCCGTACAAGAGCTCATTATCGAACACGAGCTTCCGCTTACAATTGAGGTGGCAGCGGAGTATTTGCTGGATGATTTTTTCATGGAGTCGCTGAACAAAGGTGATCTGCTGGCCTTTGGTGAAAAACGATACCTTCTGGTTGAGACGGGTTGGTCGGCCCCTCCATTTGGGCTGGATGATATGTTATTCCGGATTCAGACCCACGGTTACACACCTGTGCTTGCTCATCCGGAACGCTACAAGTATTATCATTCGGATAAGGATAAACATACCTTAGGTCACCTGCGAGAAGCGGGCTGCCTGTTTCAACTGAACTGGATGTCGTTGTGTGGGCGTTATGGATCGCAGGTTGAAAAACAGGCTCGGTATTTACTCCAAAATGCCTGGGTCGATTTTATCGGGAGCGATATGCACCGCTCTAAGGATATTAGCACAATGACTCGCCTGTTTAACTCCGCCGATATGAAGCTGCTGGAGGAGCAACCACTCCTGAATATGAGTCTATTGACGGATGTTAAGCAGCCTTAACGAATAGAGAAGCGTTGAGGTAGAAACCCCAAAAGGTATGGCCAGCTAATCCGGCATACTGGATTAACTGGCTGTAAACTAGTCGTTAGAAGACAAATGACTAGTTTACAGACTGGTCTATTTTTCCATTTGTTCGGTATATCGAGTGCCTACTACGTGAATATAAGTGGAGGCATTCTCAATCTCCCGAAGCTCATCGGCTGTTAACTGAATAGCAACGGCTCTGAAACTCATACCCATACAGCCCGAACCCAGGCCTGATACCTCAAGGTTGCTGTTTACTAGTGCTTTGGCAAAATAGATTCTGGGGGATTCTATAGATTCTATTATGCTGATAATCAGAAACGATAGAATCAACCGCGCGGGCGGCCCCGAGAATCTATAGAAGCTAAATTGGACGAGTACTAGTTTCCGTTTTTGCATTGTTGTACTCATAACAATGTATGTTAATTAGAATACAACTTTACCAGGAGCACAAGTGGTTACACAACAAAATCCAAACAGGAAGTTACGAAAACCAAGCAACGAGTAGTTCGATTGTACTGCTTGAGATGAGAATAGCTGGTGATAGTGTTGCTATATTACTAAGCTAGGCTTGTTGTTAAGAAATATGGATATTGATAGCCAATGACTCGCAGTAAGTTACTACATATGTTGCTTATTACTTAAATTGCTCACCTTCCTAAAATTGGCGCACAGTTCAATGTTTATACGAAAGGCCCCTTACTTATCGGTGATCGTTTGCGTCTTCAATGAAGCGGGGAATAACGCACACTTAATCGAACAAATTGAGCAGGCCTTAGGAGCATTAGATTATGAGATAATCTATGTAAACGATGGTTCAACGGATCAAACCTTGAATGAACTTCGGGCGGTTACCAACAAGCGACTCCGGATTTTGGATTTGCAGAAAAATTATGGGCAAAGCCTTGCTCTTCTGGCGGGTATTGATGCCGCTCGTGGGGCATTCATTGTAACTCTGGATGGCGACTTACAGAATGATCCTGCCGATATACGCCACCTGCTCGATTTGGCCGAGCAAGGTGATTATGATTTAGTAGCGGGTATTCGAACCAATCGACAGGATAACTTTCTGAGCCGGAAGTTGCCGAGCCGCTTGGCTGGCTTGTTTATTTCGAAGGTAATGGGAATGCATTGGGTCGACTATGGCTGTAGTCTTAAAGTCTTTAGGGCTGATTTGGCCAAACGCTTGCGGCTTTATGGAGAACTTCATCGGTTTATTCCGGTTCTGGCTTATCTGGAAGGCGCTCGTATGACACAAGTACCCGTTCTTCATCATCCTCGCCAACTTGGGCAATCAAAGTATGGTCTGAATCGTACGTTGAAAGTACTGAGTGACCTGCTGCTCATGGTGTTTCTAAAAAAGTACCTGCAAAAACCCATGCATCTATTTGGGAGTTGGGGGCTGCTAAGCTTAGCGATAGGAGCGGGGCTTGATGGCTATTGGCTAATCGAGCGTTTATCTGGCTTTGGGGCAGGTAATAATTCCGTATTGTTAATCGGGATTGGATGTATTCTGGCAGGATTTCAATTTATTGGTTTAGGCTTTGTGGCTGAACTTCAGATGCGCACTTACTACGAATCGCAACAGAAAAAACCGTATACCGTCAGGAAGATCTATGAACAGGAAGTTAGTCCTTCACGGATCGAGATCGGCGATTTTTAACGAATTGACTTATTGTAAATGAGTAAGTGTCAGTTATGAAATCAAATTACTTGATAAACTGAACCACATAAGCCGGGTGCCTGTCGAATAACGTAAGCTTACCGATAACTTGATAACGCTGGCCAAGTAGATTGGTTGAATCTGCAATGAAATAGGCTCCAGGTATTTTCTTCGTTGTTTTTCGGAGAATGTCACCTCGGAAGGCTGCAATATGAAATGAGTTAGCATCTGTTGGGTTATCAGCGCCAACTGTAGTTCCGTACCCATACAAGGGATGACCTATGGTTAACTGAGCTGCCTGTTCGGATGTGTCCTGATAAAATTGCCGCTTGGCGACCCGCCCCGGTAAAACCAGCCAGTTAAAGCCTAATCGGACAACAATCATGACGGCCAGCATAAGTCCAAGCCGATTGGCCAATGGACGGCGAAGTTGCCAGGCTAGTACCGACAGTAAACCAGAAACAATGGCTGTTTTCCAGATAACGCCGGGTAAAATACGCGTAGCCGGGTAAAATACAGCTGTCCAGGACCCGACTGCCACCACGACCGTTGCGATAAACCAACTTTGTTCTACATACCAGCGTGGTCGGTCTTTTGGGCTGGAGTGCTCATAGTAGAGATAAGCCAGCACTGTCAAGAGGAGTGGTATCAAGCCAATCAGGTAACGTCCATAAACCTGGGGAGATGACCAATAAATCATGACGGTTGTGCTGAATGTTAGTGCGTTGAAGGCGACAAACGAATTGTTCTTTAGGAGGGCGATTAGATTTCGCCGGAAAAGCAGCACAATTAATAATAGATACGGAAGGAAATGATAAATCACTTCGGCCGGAAAAGTGAGAAAGTGAAGGAGAGTTTCGGTCAGGCCAAACTTCAAGCCAGTTCGTTTAGCGCTTTCATTGAATAATACCCAGGCTATGTCGCTAAAAGGAATCGAGTTGCGGGAGAGATAGGCACTATAATAACTCCCAATGATGAGCAAGAAAAGGCCAATACCGACAAAATGGGCTGGATGAATTAGTTTCGACAGATTCCGGGTGTAAATAAACCAACCTAGTAAGGTGAATGCCTGAAAAGCAACTGGTGGCAATCCTTTTAGCAGAAATCCAATGGCGGTAAGTGCATAAGTTGTTAGATACAATAACCAGTAGCTGCGTTTTTGGTCGAAATGATAAACGAGCATCATGCTTGAATAAAGCACCCATGAAAATGTAATCTCAATCAGCCCCAGCATCGAATCATAGAGCAGCACACGGCCCGTAGTGAGGGTCATAAGAGCTGTAGCAAAGGCTATGGCTGGTGTAGTATACCGACGAATAAAGCCAGCTATGGTTAAGCCAAATAATAGCAGCGAAATAATCATCGGAAAGCGCAACGCAAACGATGAGTAATTGCCAAATAACTTATAAGAGCCAATAATTAGCCAGTTGTATAGCGGGGGTTTATTAAAATAGCGCTCGCCGTTAATCGTCGGCGTAATATAGTCACCCGAAAGAATCATTTCTAGAGAGACCAGTGCCCGACGCGATTCATCACCCATGTCGAGTGGAATATAGCCCAGATGGGATAGGAGAACAACCAACAGGCCAACTACCAATAAGGACGACCAACCCAATGGAAAATAAACCGAAGAAGTAGAAGGGAGCTTTTTCAACGAAAGGGCTGGCATATGATTAACTTAATCGTTACTGATAATGAACATTCGTTGGTTGTGTTTTTATCAAAGGAAGGACAAAATTAAATGGGAGATCGCTCATGCATCTAAAGTGATGCTGGGGGCAGGACTGATAGCCAATCTTAGAGCAGGGGCGGCATCTCAAATTTTTATTCTCGATTATAATATGCGGTGTTTTATAAGGATACATACCCAATTGGGGAGTCGTATTGCCCCAAATGGAGTATATGGGCTTTTTCAAGGCGGCTGCTATGTGCATTAAACCTGTATCATGGCTGAAAACTATCCTTGCTTGTTGAAGTAAAGAAGCAGATTGATTTAAGCTGTATAGCCCGCATGCATTGAAAATCACCTGATCCCCTAGTGCTTCCTGAACAGCATCTCCCACTTCCCGATCTTCTGGGCTACCCAATAAAATAATTGGTTGATTGATCTGTCGGCATAGTTCAATAATGCGTGCCAGCGGTAATCGCTTGGTAGCATGTTGCCCACCAATAGCATAGGCTATATACGCTTGTTGGTGGGTAAATGGAAGCTGCTCTTTCATAACCCTTGCACTATCTGGAATAAAATAATCCAGACCTAGACCATCATTTTTGACCTTAAGTGACTTCAGAGTAGCCATATACCGATCTACGATATGCTCATCAGGCATACTATTCAGCTTTAATCGAATATAGAGCCATTTACGAATATTTCGTTTATTGATGGTATAGCAATGAGTTCGTAAAGTTAATTTTATTAGTTTGGTTCTCAGGTTGTTATGTAGGTCAATGATGTAATCATACTGTTCTGCATACAATCGCCTGATTAAATTTGGTAAACTATTATCCAGGCAGTGACAATAGTCAATATAGGGATTGGTCTCTATAAGCGATTGGTAAATTCTTTTTGTACAAAAGTGTATTTCAGCATTGGGTAACTGTAGCTTCAGACACCTCACAACAGGTGTTGTCAGAACTATGTCGCCTATTGAGGAGAACCTGATAATCAGTATTTTCATTAGTCCAATAGCTTAATATGAACACTTATTCTGTCTTGAGCTAATTCTTACGGTAAATCAGTTGAAAGTCTACGTAGCCACACTTAAAATTTCGTTAGCACTCGCTTATAGTACTCTGCAGATAGTAAGGTTGCAAACATGATACCTTTAATGAAGAAATGAAATGTCTCAATTATTGAATATAAGTTACATTTGGTTTGTGAATTTCTATAAGAGGTATATATAAATAATTTAGATAGTTATTAGTTTAGAATTTTAGTAGGATTATATTGATTATTTATGGTATAAAAAATATGTCTTTACCAGATAATCAATTTAATTGTATTCAAAATCGGTGCCCATAACTTTGAATTAGTTAATATAAAATTACTAAAAGATAATTCTTTAAACTAAGTATATATTACATAATGATGTAATAATTGTTAAGTATTTGCCCATATTCAACCATAAATAGTGGATTATTTGCAGTGAAAGGAACATTTACCTTCGTTAAATAATAAAAATTATTGTTTAATGAATTTTATCATTGACTTTTAAATATTAACAATTTAGATTTGATCATGAATCGATTTTTTGAATAATACAATTATTTGTTACCAAATTTAAAAAACACTCAACAATGGAACACCTATCCATCCCGACTAATGATCAATACTTTTACCCATCCAACTTTTGGACCAAGGACCGTTAATAATCTCCTTGACGGGTAAGCAATAAGCCTGTTAATTTTCAATATATCGTGCACTCATACGAGTGGCACCTACTCCTACCGTATTATTTACTATCCATTAGCATACTGCTCTTATAAAAGAGTAAGAGAAATCTGTATATATGCTACTGTGAGGTTCATGACTATGTTTAGTGGATTTGCAATCAAACTTGTAAAATATGTATCCATATGCCTTGGTTCGTATTATACACAAAGTCACGCGCTGAAAAGATGGTAGCTGAGCGGCTACGAGACCTCAACATGGAGGTTTATTGCCCGTTAAAAAAAACACGGCGTAAGTGGTCTGATAGAGTAAAAATAGTTGAAGAGCCCTTATTTCGGTCTTATTGTTTTGTGAAATTGGAAGAACACGAACGTAAAAACGTGTTTGTTGTACCAGGTGTGTCACATTATTTGTTTTGGCTAAACAGGCCTGCAATTGTGCGCGATGAAGAAATTGATATTATTAAGCGATTATTAAATGAGGTTGATCATAGCTGCTTATCCTTAAATCGGATGCGATCTGGCGATCGACTAACAATTAAATCAGGATCATTCGCTGATCTGTCGGGCAGAGTTATTAGGCAACAAGGTACAGTTGTCTCTCTTACATTAGATTCGCTGCAGTTAGTGATTAGTGTCGACATATCGAAAACATTAGTTGCAGTTTAATACGAGTTATTTCCAAAAATTGAGTTAGTGAATTAGCATGTTTTTAAGTTCTTAATGGGACTGAGCGGGCGAAGCCATGCAAAAGAATAAAATTTTAACTCGAAAAAAGACATGATAGTACGATCGTTATTACGCATATTAGGACATCAGCAATGGCTTCGTTTTGGCGTTCGTGACCGCATTATCAGAGCATTTCATAATCCAGATACAAGCCCCAAAGAACTGTTTAATGTTCCATTTTATGGGAAAATGTACGTGGGTGATTTTTCAACGTTTCTGGACTGGAGTGTGTATTATTATGGCGCATACTGTGGCGAAGAACTGAGTGTAATGAAAGATTTATTGCGTGATGTAAAAGATCCAATCATTTTAGATGTTGGTGCTAACATAGGCCATCATAGTTTGTTTGCATCAACAATAGCTAAAGAGGTGCATTCATTTGAGCCATATCCCCTGGTTCTTGAAAAGATTTATCAAAAAATAGAAATTAATTCGATAGATAATATAATTATCCACAAGGTTGGACTAGGTGAAGGTGAAGATGAACTACCCTATTTCCCTCCAACTGATGCCAATACCGGAACGGGTACATTCATGGCTAATGTTGAAATGAATAAAAACTTCATAAAATTACCCATTCAAATAGGAGATGATTATTTAAATAACCTTCATCTTGAGAAGTTGGATTATATCAAAATGGATATAGAAGGTTATGAGCCTAGCGCACTTCGAGGACTTAGGAAATCTCTAGAGCTATATAGACCTATTGTATTTTTTGAATGGAGCGCCGAAGGAAGAGCGGATTATACTAATATGCGTGACTTATTTCCCAAAGACTATACTATTTTTAATTTTATCGCCCCTCATGCTAAATTAGTGGTATTTAGTAATCGCTCTTACAGTTTAACTAAGGATAACGTATTTAATACGAATGGGAATAAAGTCGCTATACCTGTTGATAAATTGCATTTAGCCTCAGGTAAAATATATAAAACTAAAAATTAAGACAATAAATAAAAGCTATATCTACGATTGTAGATTTTATATGATTTATTTCTTTTAATTAATAGATGTAAACTTCGAGTTCGAAGAAAATTATTAAAGTCTAATAAATGTCTACTGTATCAAGAGTCGTTTCTGGTAGTTTGGCATCTTGGGTTACCATAGGGATAAATTTGCTTTCGCAACTATTTATAGTTCCTGTTTATCTAACGTATTGGAATATAAAATTATACGGCATTTGGATTGGTATACAAGGCTTTATTTCAATATTGACGATAATTGAAAAAAGCCATATAGGATTTTTAGGATATGAGTTTCTTCGAATCGTTAATAATTCTCGAGCTGATTTAGGTGTAAGTATTTTATCTGGTGTTTGCTATGGAGTACTTATAGGGGCCATACAGTTAATGATAACTTTACTACTTGTGTATACAGGGTTTTTATCTTATTGTTTAGGCTTTACTATGCTAAACGATAAGGCTATAATGCAGCAAGCAGGTATATTGTTAATACTATTAATGATTTCATCATTTATGTATGTGAGTGTTGGTGGAATATTAATACGAGCCTTGTCCGCATTAAATTATTACCCTAGAATGGCTTGGTGGGGTGTGTTTTATTCTTTTTATAATTTATTAATACCCGCTATAGTTGTTAGCCAAGGAGGAAGCCTACCAGCAATTGGTATAACAATACTGGTTTTTACTACTGGATTTGCCCTGTTAGCTTTTATTGATATGATCAATTTGCTGAAAAAAGAAAAAATATCTTTCCAGTCGATATCATGGCGAATAGGCTTCAATAACGTTAAGAAATCATTTGCGATTGCCGGGAGAGATTTTCTGGATAGTTTTCGTCAACAAAGCTTACGGGTAATTCTAGCTCCATTAACTGGATCAGCTTCGTTGGTAGCCTTTTTTACGATACGTACCGGGGCCAATGTCGCTTTGCAAGGTTTGAATACGGTTATTTATCCACTTGTACCTGAGCTGAGTAAATTCCTTCATCAGCGAGATCAGGCCCGGATGGAGGCTGCTTTTGGTACAATATGGCTTGTAATTATAGGGCTACTTGCTCCTGGAGTGGTTATATTACAAGTATTAATAGAACCTCTCTTCTTGACCTGGACGCGGCATCAAATAAATTTCGATCCTTTACTTTTTTCATTTCTTTCAATTGGTGTATTGATATACGCTGTGTCTCAACCAGCTACTGCTGTTGTAATAACTAATAACCTGTTAAAGACCCAGCTGGTAATTGCAACTATTACGGCTACTATTATCTTAACTGGCATATGGATACTAGTTCCAAAAATAGGGATTATTGGTGCGGCTATTAGTTTATTATTGGGTGAAATTTCTTCCGCTATATATTACAGAATTGCAGCTAAGAAATGGCTTACTGATCATAACTTGTCTTGGCCTAGGAAAGCGCTATTAAGTGTTTTGCTTTCTGTAATATTGGCCGAAATATCAATGTTGATAATAATAGAACTGCCAATAGCGAAGTGGATTGTTACTTTAGTATTTGTCCTATTTTCATTAGTAAATTTTCAATATTATTGGAAACTACTACCAGAATTTATAACCACGAAAGCTCATAAGGTATCAAGGTTATTAATGACTTTAGAATAGGAAATTCATTTGTAATTCTTGAGTTATCAACTTATTATCAGTTGCTTTTCTGAAAAGATAAGTATATTATATGTCATATTGAAAATGTGATGTATTTAATAAAAATGAAGAGCGTTAACCAAATATCTATTGGTAGATTTCATCATTTCCATTTAGCTAGGCAAATGGAAAAACGAGGATTATTAGAATTCATTTGGACAGGATATCCTTTGTTTAAATTAAGAGACGAGGCAGGCCTTCCCAATTATAAAATTAAGAGCTATCCCTGGGTACATTCTATAAGTATGGCTAATAAACGTTTTGGCTTAATAAAGTCAGCATGGGCCAATCGTAAAATAGAATGGCTCGCTTGTGAATCGATTGATAAATATGTAGCATCAAAAATTACTTCACCAACTATTTTAATTGCACTTTCATCTATGGGCCTACATGCTGGAATCAAAACACAGCAACTTGGTGGGTTTTACATTTGTGATAGAGGGTCATCACATATACGCTTTCAAAATCAACTATTGATTGAAGAATATACTCGTTGGGGATTTTCATTTGACGGAATTAATCAAAAAGTAATTGAAAAGGAAGAATTAGAATATAATATTGCTGATAGAATTACAGTGCCTTCAGAATTTGCAAAAAAATCGTTTCTACAAATGGGAGTGCCAGAATCAAAAATTTCGAAGATAATTTATGGCGCTAATTTAGATCGATTTTTTAAGGTTGCTAGCCCTCCTGAAAACTCCTTTCGAATACTTTGGGTAGGTGAATTAAGTATTCGCAAAGGCTTTATGTATCTGTATGAGGCATTTCAGATGCTTAAACACCCTCGAAAAGAATTACTGGTTGTTGGTGCTATCACTTTGGAGATAAAAAAGCTTTTAGCTTCAAAAAGTGTTACGGATATTACTTTTCTTCATAAAGTAGCTAATAAAGATTTGGCTTTATTATATAGTACATCTCATGTTTTTGTTCTACCAAGTATAGAAGAAGGGATGGCTATGGTACAGGGTGAGGCTTTAGCTTGTGGATGTCCAGTTATCGCCACTACGAATACAGGTAGTGAAGATTTATTTAAGGACGGTGTTGAAGGATATATAATTCCCATTCGATCATCCAATGCAATAAAGGAATGTCTCCAACAATTAATGGACGACCATTCGTTGCAAAGCCAAATGTCAGAAGCAGCTATTCAACGAGTGAAAAAAATAAATGGTTGGGATAAATACGGTGAAGACTTCTCAAGTTTAATAGCTAAAATAAATTAATATAAAAAAGTTTTTTTTTAAACTATTTTATATTGAAATAGTACTTGTGAATATGTTATGTACTGACGCAAATAATTTTACTTATAATTCTTGTTATAAACAAGACTTTCTAAATCAATTTAAATATTGGTCTTGGGTAGTATTATTAATTTTTTCTTTATTACAATGCATTTTTTTTTGCAGTGCTTCTAATCTTGTAGCGATTGTTACTATATGTCTCTCTTGGTGTATATTTACAAATACTGTTTTGCGTCAAAAATTATTAATAAAATTTCCTTTATCCGTTTTTTTAATATTGGGTTTTGTATTTACACAATTTTATCTGCCGTTGATCTTTACTTTTTTAGAAAAAAAGCCTGTTGTGCATAACTTACTACTTCCATATCAGGTTTTTTTGCATATGTTTCTTGATTTTTTTGTACTAATAATAGCTCATAAAATTTACAGGTCTAAGTACTTCGTAATTAAAATATATATAAATATAATATTGAGGAAATGGGGTTTTTTTAAAACACCTAGTGATAAACAAATATGGGTAATTGGAGTGATAGGTCTAATTGCTACCTTTTATGTATATATCTATACGAAATCTGCAACTCAAATGACTGGTAGTGCTTTAGATAAGCTTATAGAAGCTATGATACCATATAGTTATGCACCTTTTTTTATCCCTCTTAGGAGATTGTATGGAAATGCTAGATCATACAAAAATAGAACAACGGTATTCCTCGTTGTTTTTACAATTATTTTGATTGCAATAAGTATTGCCAGAAACAGTAGAGGTGCATTTATGTATGGCTTTACCGCAATTGGGTTTGGTTATGCACTAGGTTTATTACTTGGTTATTATAAAACTCCTCCTTTAAAAATAACTAGGCTAGTTTTTATTGGACTTGCTTATTGGGTTTTTACTAATCCACTTTCGGACTTGGGTACTGCTATGGTTATTGCAAGAGCTCAAAGAGCTGATATTTCAAGTCTGGATTTGTTTGAAAATACATTGAAAACTTTTGAAGATAAAAACGCAATTATTTTAAAACGGAAAGAAGATCAAAATTTAGAGCAAAGCACATGGAACGAAAATTATATTAATAATATATTCTTGGCCAGGTTCTGTAATATAAAGTATAATGACCTTAGTCTTATTCAGGCGAATAAAGTGATTGATTCAAATGACGATATATTTAATTTTACCTTGTCGAGGATATTGGTAATATTTCCTGCTCCGCTTGTAGAGGGATTAGGCTTAATTGAAGATAAACAAAAATCAGTTGGCTATTCATTTGGTGATTTTTTATATGCTAAAGCTACGGCAGATTATGATATATTAGGTGCTAACTTAGCTGGACATCTTGATGGTACTGGGATGGCCGCATTTGGCTGGTTTTATTTATTATTTCTAGGAGTAGGAATTATTCCTGTGTATGCTTTATTTGATGCATTTTTTACTCATAAACCTATTTTAGTTGATAACAAAAAACAATCTTTTTTTTGGAAAGGGCATTTTAGCCTTTGCGGTTTATTAGCTCTTACATCAATTTTTCAATTTTTACCTTCTGAAAGTGTTATTACAACAGCGACTTTTATTCTTCGAGTATGGATACAAATGATATTACTATATTTTTTTATTTATAAAGTTTCTTTTGTTTTAAGTAGATTTTTTTGAGATAATTGCCGGACTGATAATTATATTATTAAGTTTAGTAGTGACTAATAATGGCAAACATATATTATTTTGGAATTAGCTGTGCTAACACTACAACCTATCATAGAGCATCGGCTTTAAAAAGACTAGGGCACAATGTTATTATTTATGACCCACATACAATAATTACTGATCGAGTAAATAATAAAATTAAATCAAAAATTCATTATCTTACAGGGTACTTTTTTTTAGAGAAAGTAATAAATGAATGGCTGCTATATATTATTAGTACATATCCTAAACCCGATATAGTATGGGTAGACAGTGGTGAGCTTTTTGGTCCTGATAGTCTAAAAATTTTAAAAAAGTGGAATTGTCCAATTATACTATATAATATAGATGATTTAACTGGGAAGCGCGATGGTAATAGGTTTAAAAATGCCTTGAGAGCACTTTTAGTTTATGATCTAATAGTTGTTGTACGTCCTGAAACACAATACGAGTGTCAGCAGCTTGGCGCTAAACATGTCATGCGTGTTTATAGGAGTTATGATGAAAAAGCTCATCTTCCATTCGACAATTCAGAAAAAATACCTTTATCGTTTAAATCTGAAGTAGCTTTCATTGGAACCTGGATGAAATATGAGAGTAGAGATGAATTTCTTGCTCAACTTATAGACAATGACGTGCCATTAAGCATTTGGGGAGATCGTTGGGAAAAATCACCTTATTGGGAAAAGCTAAAGCATAATTATAAAGGGTCTTCTTTAGGGGGAAGAGATTATACTGCTGCCATTCAAGGTGCAAAAGTTTGTCTTGGTTTTTTATCTTCTGGCAATAGGGATCAGCATACTACCAGGTCTTTAGAAATACCTTATGCTGCGGGATTGCTATGCGCGCAAAGAACTCCAGAGCATATTTATCTTTATAAAGAAGGGGTGGAGGCTGTTTTTTGGTCAAGCGCTGAAGAGTGCGCTCAATTATGTCATTTCCTGTTAAATAATAAAAATAGAAGAGAAGAAATTCGTTTAGCAGGAATGCAACGAGTCAGAGAGTTAAAACTTGGAAATGAAAATGTCTGTGAAGAAATTTTAAAATACTTTTCTTTTTAAAAATATTTTTTATGCTACATTGATATGTACTTTTTTCGATTATCAATTGTTATTTTTTTGATTTATAGGTATATACTATTTATTTAATATTCTTATAATGAATTTTGAAAGCAATAATTATAAGTCTCTAACTAGGCTGGCTTATCTATTTTTGACTCTATTACTAATCGAAATTATTTTAAGATACTATGGGTTTCATCAGTTCCCTTTGTTTGAAGAAAATAAACTATATGAATACATTCATAAGCCAAATCAAAATACATTTATATATAGAAATAAATTTATTACTAATGAGTATTCAATGAGAAGTAAGCCAATACATAAATATGATAGTTTAGTTGTTTTGCTAATTGGGGACTCTGTGTTAAATGGTACAAATCAAGTTAGTCAAGATAGCTTAGCTTCGACTATATTGGAAGATACTTTAAAGAAAAGCTTTAACAAGAATATTCGCGTTTTAAATATTTCCTCATACACTTGGGGGCCAGACAATGTATATGCCTATTTGAAGAGCCATGGTACATTTAATGCTGATGTTATAGTAACTATTAATAACAGTGGTGATGCGTTTGATAATATGACTTTCGAGCCAATTGTTGGTTTAAATCCGAGTATGCCATCCGATAATTATAAGCTAGCTATAGTTGGGTTTGTAGTGAAAGAGTTTAAGATGCTTAGGAATTATATTTTATATTCAAAAAATAATCTTAACACAGCCAATGTAGGGAAATTTAACAAAGGATTTCAGCAAATAAATGACTTGGCCTTGTGCTTAAATATTCCATTACTTGTCTACATGCATGCATCTCAACAAGAGCTATCTCTTAACAAGTATAATGAAGATGGTAAAAGAATAATTTCATTCTTTAAGAAAAAAAATAGAAGAGTTATTTGTGATATAAATTATACACTAAAAAATGATTACTATCTTGATGATATACATTTTAATCAGAAAGGACAACGTTTTATGAGCGAAGTGCTATATTCTCATATTTACAATTTATTGAAGAGTCTTGATCGTAAAAATAATTTTAAAGGATGAACTTGTTACATGTTATTGGTAGTATGAGTACTGTTACAGGAGGGCCAGGTCAGGGAATACGTAATATGTCTATTGAACTAAAAAAGTTAAACGTTTACGAAGAGATTCTATGTTTAGATAATCCTAATAGTTTAGATAATAATGATTCTTTACTTATAAATGCAATAGGGCCTTCTCAAGGTTCATGGCAGTATAATGCTAAATTGCTGCCATGGTTAATAGAAAATTTACCTCGGTTTGATGTTGTCGTCTTAAATGGCATTTGGATATATATTAGTTATTCTCTATGGAGGGCTATAAATTATTTAAGGTCAAATAACTATCAGTATATACCTAAATTCTTTATTATGCCACATGGTATGTTAGATCCCTGGTTTCAAAAATCATCTAACAGAAGGTTTAAAGCACTCCGGAACTCAATCTATTGGATGTTAATTGAACATCGTGTTATTCGTGATGCAGATGCACTTTTATTTACTAGCGAAACGGAATTACTTCTAGCACGAAAACCATTTTATCCTTATAAACCTAAAAATGAAATTGTTATTGGATATGGTATTCAGGAGCCTCCTCAATGCACGTTAGATATGTTAACTACCTTTAAAAATAGTATTATTAATATAGCTGATGATAAGTATATACTTTTTTTTAGCCGTATTCATGAGAAGAAAGGTGTTGATTTATTGATTAAGGCTTATATACGTTTGTGGAATGCTCAGAACTTGATTGCTCGCAGAATACCCAAACTCGTTATTGTGGGACCTGGTTTAGACTCTATGTATGGAAGAACCCTTCAAAAGTTAGTTTCTGACTTTCCCGGCGCAAAAGATGATATTGTCTTTTCTGATATGATTACAGGAGAAAAAAAATGGGGAGCTATATATGGCTGTGAAGCTTTTATATTACCTAGCTATCAGGAAAATTTTGGAATAGCGGTTGTAGAAGCAATGGCTTGTAAAAAAGCAGTACTTATTTCTAATCAGGTAAATATACATGATAAAATTAAAGCGAATAATGCTGGAATTGTATTTGAAAATTCTGTAGAAGAAATTAGAATAGCTTTAGAGAAATGGCTAAATCTTTCAGACATAGATCAACAGCTTATGTATAACCAAGCATACACAACATATAAAAACTACTTTTCGATGGCACCTGTAGCAGAGCGTTTCTTGTCGACTATAAACAGCTAAGCAAACTATGAAAAGCGCTTCGTCAATACATGATATAGATTTTGTATCGAAAGTTTCTTATTTGTATAAGTTGTTTTTGATGCGCGTTAAAGGTGGGAAAAGCCATAATATTGTTCCTTGGGAAGATATACGGGAGTATGAGTCTATATTAGTAAAATATTGTCCGACAAAGCAACGTTTAGCTGAGCATCAAGTACTCGAAATAGGTTATGGTGCTCGCCCTTGGCGACTTTTGTCTATGGCTTCCTTGGGTATTGATATCAGAGGAATTGATTTAGACCGACCCATATATGGGCTGAATTTGCAACGTTTAGGAGAGGCTTTAAAATATAATGGATTTGAACGATTTATAAAATCTTTAGTTCGATGCTTTTTGTTTGATACGAGAGATCTTGATTCTTTAAAAAAGGAATTAAGGTATTTAAATAAAAAATTGACTATTGATCAATCAAGAATGTTAATAGGCAATGCGGTTGAAAGGCGTCACTTCCAGGAGGATAGTTTTACATTTGTTTTTTCGGAAGATGTGTTTGAGCATATACCTGCAGACGATCTCCCCCAGGTGTTACGCAACATAAAAAGCTGGCTGAAAAATGGTGGAATTTTTGTCGTAAGACCTAATGTGTGGACTGGAATATCGGGTGGGCATGACCCGGATTATTATCCTAGTGATATAATTCTAGAAAAGGCCCCCTATTCCAAAGCTTGGTTACATTTGTTAGATCCGAATTTTAAAGTTAACACGTATTTAAACAAATTAAGATTGCAAGACTATATCGAATTGTTTTCTAAAGAATTTGAGATTCTTGAAATGAATCATAAACATGAACGTTTAGGCGAAAAATACCTTACTCCCGATCTATTTAACAGACTATCTCCCACTTACTCAAGGGAAGAATTGCTTACTAATCAAATCTCTTTTGTGTTACGAGCGTAGTATCAGGATCACTAAACGATAGCTGTAAATAATTTACTATGTATAATACTAACACATATATTCGGCCATCTTTTTCAATTGAAAACCGATTAGCTAGAGTTGTATGGCATGTCTTCTATTTGCTTTTGTTTAAATTTTCCCCTAGAACTTTTCACGGTTGGCGCTCATTTATTTTAAGGTGTTTTGGGGCTCGGGTTGGGCGTGGAGTGCGCGTATACTCAGATGTCAAAATTTGGGCTCCCTGGAATCTTATTTTAAATGATGAATGCATTATTGGTAATGGAGCAATTTTATATTCACAAGCTAAAATTATAATTGGCCGTAGAGCCGTAATATCGCAAGGTTCTCATTTATGCACTGGTACTCATGATTACACTTTACCAAGCTTTCCTTTAATATGTACACCTATTGAAGTAGGTGATTTTGCCTGGATTGCCGCAGAAGCATTTGTTCATCCAGGTGTTAGTGTAGGAGATGGCTGTGTAATAGGGGCTAGGTCAGTTGTTACTAATAATATGCCAACTTGGTCAGTGTGCTATGGACACCCATGTAAACCCGTAAAAGCTAGGATTATGAACTATTGACATCTAAGTGAATATTATTTATTGCGTAAAATAAAATATACTTTATATATAAGAGAATTTGTATCATACTAAAATTAGTTTTGGAATTGATTGATTATACTGTCTAAACGAATTTAGTTTACTGGTTGCCAAACTGCTTCAGTTTTGTAAGGCCGGATTGTAAATAGTCTATAATATGAGCCTCACGTTGAATTATCATAATCTATCGAAAAACAATAATTTTGATCTAATAAGGTTTTTCGCGGCTGTATGTGTTATTTATTCGCATTCTTTTGATATAACTGGCCATCAAGATATTGAGCCATTAAAAATTGTGTCTGATAACTATATTAGTATAGGGACATTATCTGTCTATGTTTTTTTTGTCATAAGTGGATTTTTGATCCAACAGAGTTATGATAGGTCCTCCAGTTTATTTAGATACTTGTTTTGTAGGGTAATTAGAATATTTCCTGCCTTAATAAGCATGATAGTCATCCTTGTTTTTGTCATCGGGCCAGTTTTGACAATTTTACCGTTGACTGAATACTTTAGCAATTACAAAACTTATAAATATTTACTTAATTGCGTTTGTCTTAAACTCTCTTTTTATCTGCCAGGCGTATTTGAAAATAATGTTATTGGCAGTTCAGTTAACACTAGCATTTGGACGTTGCCAATAGAAATAATGTTTTATTGTTTTGTTGCTTTTGTCGGGCAAATTCGAGCAGAACGATATAAACAATCTTTATTTGTTATGTTGTATATTTTTATTTTGTGGGTTTCGATTGGTTTAAACCAAACGCCCATGTTGCTACATAATGTTATTTTTTTTATTGTAGGGATATTATTTTATAGATTTAGAAGTAGCATAAGATTAACCCCATGGAATATTATTATATCGCTTTTGTGTTTTATAGCTTCCTTGCTTTCTTCTGAAAAGCTCATTGATATATTTTTTGTTAAATACCTTAGAACATTAATATTTACTTTTTCATTAGCTTATTTAATAATTGTGCTAGGATTTGTGAAAAACCGATTGTTCAGTTTTAACAATTATGGTGATTATTCGTATGGTATGTACATTTGGGCGTGGCCAGTACAACAAATTTTAATTTATTATTATCCCTCAATGAGTCAGATTGAAAACTTTCTTTTAGGGGTATTGATTACATTTCCATTGTCTATATTATCCTGGCACTTTATAGAGGCAAGGGCTCTCAAACTTAAAAAGCTCTCTTTCCTAAATCTTCCATTATCGCATCTGAAATAGTAGTTATATCTAAAAGTTGGATAATTTGTAAAGTTTATTATTTTATAACGTATTCATGTATTAAAGGTTTTTAAGAACAATTACTGGTTTTACTTTTACAGTGTTGACTTGCAATGAGCTAAAATCTTGCCATTCGTTTTAAAATTATTAAAGAAAATTTTATCTAATAAATAATTTGTTGTTTGTTATATTCCATATTACTTTCTAATACTGCGTGAATTTTAAAAATGCATACAGTACTGGAGGGCGAGTTTTTTAATATTTCGAATTGTTTATCGAAATATTACCTAAATAGCTATCGGCTATGATTAGTTATTTATTGCCCAGTTCGTTTGAAAAGAAACTTTTGTGTCTATACTCTCAACTGACTTTTCCTTTATGAAGATTTTAATTTACGACATTAATTATGCACCTGAACTTACGGGCGTAGGTAAATATACTGGTGAAATGGGTGCCTGGCTTAAACAGAGAGGGCATACTGTTCAGGTAATTACTGCAATGCCATACTATCCAGAATGGGCTATACATGAGCGATATAAAGGTAGGATGTGGTTTACAGAAATTATTGATGGTGTTACTGTTAATCGCTGTCCTTTATATGTCCCAGAAAAAGCTACTGCGTTAAAACGAATAATACATGAGTTTTCATTTATACTTAGTAGTTTATATTATTGGTTACCTATATTTTTTTCAAAACAGTATGATGTTGTAATTTGTGTTGCCCCCCCGTTTCATGTTGGCTTTTTGCCCGTTCTGTATTCATTGTTTCGGAATGTTCCATTGTGGATGCATCTTCAGGACTTACAGATTGACGTAGCTAAAGAGCTGGATATGCTCAAGAATAAGAAATTCCTATATTTTCTTTTTAGAATTGAAAAATTTATCTTAAAACGATGCATGAGCGTTTCGACTATAAGTGAAGGAATGATTCGCAAAACAGCTGATAAAAAAATAATACAATCTTCCTGTAAACTATTTCCTAACTGGGTTGATGAGCAACATGTTAAACCTTTGCCACCAGCGCAATCGTTACGTGCTGAATTAGGCTTATGTGATACTGATAAAGTAGTTTTATATTCTGGTAGTTTAGGAGAAAAGCAGGGTTTAGAACTAATTATTAAAGCTGCACACTCATTTTCTAATAATAAACAGGTTAAGTTCTTAATATGTGGATCTGGCAGTTATAAATTACACTTAGAGACTATGGCACAGCAATATGGCTTGACGAATGTGTTGTTTCATTCACTTCAGCCTTATGAAAAGTTGCCCGCGATTTTGGCAACGGCCGATATTCATTTAGTACTTCAAAAAAAATCAGTGTCTGATTTGGTCTTGCCTTCAAAATTAATTAGTATTTTATCTGCTGGTGGCTGCACCTTAGTATCGGCTGTTCCTGGTACTAATCTACATGATATTATTTACCGCCATCAAATGGGTATTTTAATCGATCCAGAATCAGTTGATGCTCTTTTTAATGGAATTAAACTCGCTTTAGAGTCAGATTTGTCGACTTATAAACAGAATGCGCGTAGATATGCTGAATTACATTTGAGCAAGGAAGCGATTTTGAGGAAATTTGAGAATGATTTACTACAATTGCATAGTTCGGTAACTAGACCATTGAAATTTCCTGTGGCTAAAAGTTTACCACATACTAACAGTCCTTTAGCTTAGGTATATTAAAATTAAGAAACTAGTGCTCGTCCAATTTAGATTCTATAGATTCTCGGGGCCGCCCGCGCGGTTGATTCTATCGTTCCTGATTATCAGTACAACAACAGTCGGAAGAATCTATAGAAACAGTTAGAATCTAGTTTGTCAAAGCACTAGTATATAGTACTCGTGAAAAATAATTTCTTAGATTAATTACACTGTTTTTATGATTAAACTATACTAGATCATGCTAAACAGGGAGATAACTAATGAAAATAATAGGATAATTATTTTAGATAGCTTACGTGGATTCTGCGCTATGATTGTGCTGTTTCACCACTTCTTTGAGATTAATAATTTTTACTTTTTTTACCATTTCAACAAGCTCGCTTATAGATTGCTTGAACAGATATCGCATCTAAACCAAGAAGCGGTGACTTTTTTCTTTGTCTTATCTGGATTTTCTATCGGGTTAAGTTTAAAAGACAAACAATTGACTCAAAAACTTGTAATTAATGAGTATTTCTATAGACGATTTAAACGTATACTTCCTATTTATTGGCTTTCATTATTAATTGCTTTTCTCATTGGTTCCCTGATGGGTGTAGTTAATGGTAAAGAATTTAGTTTATTCAATTTAATTGGTAATTTATTGTTTTTACAAACTGCTCCATCGATTCCAGAATCATGGTTCGTTCCTTTTGGCTTTAATGGCTGCTTATGGTCCTTAGCTTATGAGTTCTTTTTCTATTTGTTATTCCCATTTGTCTTTTTCGTTAACTCTAAGGTATCTAATTTTTCTATAGTGTTTAAGTTCTTTATTCTTTTCCTTGTTACGCTTCTTAGTATTTTTTTGAATAAACTCTTCTTTATGCCTTATATTTTATTTTTTGGTGGATTTATGGTTTGGTTGCTTGGATACATTAATTCGTTGTTTTTTTTGAAAGCTAAAAATCTTAAATTGTTATTTCTGGTTGTGTTAGTAATTGGTTTAGCTGGATCATTAATAACTAGGACATATATTCACTCGGCATCAGTTATGGTGCTCAGCAGAGGATTATTAATGAATGCTTTTTTTTATTTTGTGCTTTTTTTAAGTAGATCTAAACTATATCCGAAGTTATTGTTTAATAAAATACAGGATTTCTTAAACATTGCCTTTTATGAGATAGGCTTGGGTAGTTATGCAATTTATGCAATACATTACCCTGTATTACTCTTTCTTAAATATTATGACTTTAATTTGTTTATTCAATTGCCTATTATTGTTGTTTTAATATTGGTTTGTATTTTTCTGGAAAAAAGAGTCTCTTTGTTGAAGCTTGATATTTTTAAAATAAACTATTTTAAGGTTTTTCAAAATCGCTCTTTTGTTAAATACGAGAGTTAATGTGTTATCGAACTGTCAATTTGTATTGATTTTTTGTAAACTTCTTGTCGGTCATTAAATGCACTTTGATTTATATATGGCTTTCTATTAACTAGTCTAACTCTGATCTTCTGTAACTAATCGATATAGTACATTGGGGAAAATTATCGGGAAGAGACCTTGCAAAATTTGAAGTAACCTTGATGTTGATCCTTTTTTGTTATTTGGACTAATTTTTTATTATATCCTATTAATGAAAAGCTACTTCATCTTATTTGGCTTCGCATTGAGTAGTTTTTTTCTGTTTTTCACCCGTGTTCCTGCAATTGGGCAGTTTCATAATCGACCCATTTACGATACAGCAACGTGTCGGGGAGTTGTATATCGGGCAGAAATAGCCGGTTTGACTTCTACTAATGGTAACACACCGTTTTGGCTGCGATCAAATCAATTTGGCACTGTTCCCTGGGATTCACCAACTGGAATTGGTAGTGTTGGATTTACTGCACTTTGGGGCAATGCCAGGCAACCCAGAAAACTTTATTTCAAAGCAGGTGTTGAGTTAGTTGGAAATTTGAACCAAAATTCTCGACTGATTTTACCCGAAGCCTATGCATCTATTCGACTTGGTCACGGTGAATTATATATTGGTCGTCGAAAAGAGATTAATGGACTAACCGATACTTTGTTGACTTCCGGTTCTGTTGCTTGGTCAGGAAATGCTTTACCAATTACGCAAATACGGTTAGGAACAAGAGATTTTACTCCTTTAAAATTTACTAGCGGAGTTCTGGCAATTAATGCGTTTTTTAGTCAGGGCTGGTTTGCCAATTCAGATTCAATGCAACACGTAATGCTGCATGCCAAATCTGTATTTCTGCGTTTTGGCAAACCCAACTGGAAATTTCGATTATACGGTGGTATTAATCATTTTGTTCAGTGGGGGGGATATTTGCCCGTTTTACCAGCTTATATGCACTATTTTCCCGGTGGTACATTGACCCAAAATGGTCATTTAGCCAGTTCCTGGAAAGCTTATAAAGCAGTTGTCTGGCCTATTGGACAGCCGGGTGGAGATGAACAATTTACCACCATTGATACACTGAATCAAGTTGGTAACCATCTGGGTTCCATTGATTTTGCTATAGATATTCAATTACGACAGTCCAATATTTATGCTTATTATCAGCATCTTTATGAGGATGGCTCTGGGCTAAAGTTTCAAAATTTTCCTGATGGACTTTGGGGAGTCCGATGGAAGAATTTAAGTGCTACTAACGATCGTTGGTTTCAACTTAAACAACTAACATTCGAGTTCTTGACTAGCCTGAACCGTAGTGGAAATGATCCAATATATGGTGGGGATGATTACTTTTTCAACGCACAATATCCTGACGGCTGGGTGAATAAGGCGTCGGTTATTGGTACGCCGATTTTTACGAGAACGGCCGATATTCCAGCAGCTATGCGTAATGGAAATGACTGGTTTAGTCGGAACAGACCTGTAAATAATAATGCAGTACAAACATTACATATGGGTTTGTATGCTTTAGCAGTTCAAAAAATCCCCCTTGTGTTACTCGTTACGGCTAATAAATATTATGAGTGGCCAATGATCGAAAAGAACTACAATCAACTTTATATGAGTCTGGAGGCTAATAACATTTCGTTGGGTAACCCAACCGGACTGAAAGCAGGCATAAAACTGGCTTATGATACGGGCGATATTTTTACCAATAACCTGGGAGTTATGGTAATGATCAGAAAAGAAGGTATGATAAGATAAATGCTTGCCTAATCATAGGGTTAGTAATACGTATATAGATTATCGTTAGTTGTGTCGCTTTGAATTTCTTGCCAACGAAAAAATATTCGTCATGAAGGTTATCCTGATTAGTAATTACCCACTTGATCGACAGGAGAGCATGGATCGCTTTGCACATATGCTATCAGCTGCTTTTCGGGATGCTGGAATAGAGACGGAAGTCTGGCGCCCTAAAGTCCTGTTGGGAACCTGGTTTAAGTCATCAACGTCGGGTTTGGGGAAATGGGTGGGATATGTGGATAAATGGCTGATTTTTCCATTGCTATTACGACGGCGTCAAGTGGGGATTCGCCTATCGCGCCAAGAGGTTCGTTTTCACATATGCGACCATTCAAATGCCCCCTATCTGGCCCATTTGCCAATCGATAAGACCGTGATAACTTGCCACGATGTCATTGCTATTCGAGGGGCTTTGGGCTACGCTGATGCTTACTGGCCGACGTCAGGTTTGGGAAAATTTTTACAGAAGTGGATATTGGTCAATCTGAGTCGAGCTAAACGAATTGCTTGTGATTCCCAACAAACGCTTGATCAATTAAACGAAGTGACAGCTGGTTACACAACTAACCGGGTCGACTGGCGAGTTGTTCATGTTGGTTTCAACGCACGGTTTGAGGTTATTCAATCAGAAGAGAAAGAATCGTTGTTGAGCAAAGCGGGTATTCAACCAGGCGTTCCGTTTATTCTTCATGTCGGTTCGTGGCTTCCACGTAAGAACCGACGTATGCTGATTGATATGGTGCATTCGTTGGGTAGCCAATGGACTGGTAACATTTGTTTCGCTGGAAATGCCGTTGACGAAGTGTTAATGAGCCATGCCCGTTCAGTGGGTTTGCAGGATCGGATCTGGTCGGTTGAGGAGCCAGATCATGCTACACTCGTTGCCCTTTACAACGCCTGCGATTCGTTTATTTTCCCTTCTTTTTCGGAAGGCTTCGGGTGGCCTGTCATTGAAGCGCAGGCTTGTGGGGCTCCTGTCATTGCCAGCCATAATCAACCTATGCCGGAAATCAGTGGTGGTGCTGCTTTCCATCTTGACCCAACCAAACCTGCGGAATTCGCGAATGCTTTTCTGGCTTTACAAGATAAAGATATTCGTCAGGACCTGATTCGACGAGGATTCGAAAATACGAAGCGCTTTGAACCAATCCATATGGTAAATACATATATCGAGTTGCATGGACTGAAACGGCCAGCCATTTCTCTTGACAGTGTGCCACCTGTCTCCGTAAATCTTGCTGGAGTTTCTGAAACAAGTTCATTATCAGTAGGAAGTAACTAGGAATGCGGTTTGTAGTCCTTTGTCGGTACGTATGTTTTTGAAGCTAATTTCGTGTATGCTGCCCTGGCCCCTGCGACGCCTTGCTTTGATGCGGTGGTTCGGGTACGAAATTCATCCGCGTGCTCATATCGGTCTGGCCTGGATATTCCCCCGTAAACTTAGTATGGCAGAGGGCGCCCGGATTGATCATTTTACCGTGGCTATTCATCTTGAGCAGATACATATGGGGCAGAACGCAAGCATTGGGCGTGGTAATTGGATTACGGGTTTCCCAATGAATACGGATTCGTTACATTTTCGGCATCAATTGGAGCGCCAGGCTGAACTGAGAATGGGAGAATCGGCAGCTATTTCAAAAAATCATCATCTTGACTGTACAAGTCTAATCCACATTGGCCGCTTTGCAACCATCGCTGGGTATAACTCGCAGTTCTTGACCCATTCGATCGATGTAGCTGAAAATCGGCAGGATAGTGCCTCTATTTACATTGGCGATTACACGTTCGTGGGGACGAATGTGGTCGTATTAGGGGGCGCTGCGCTACCAGCTTATTCGGTCCTTGGTGCAAAGGCGTTGTTGAATAAAGCGCATACTGATGAGTGGACGCTTTACGGTGGTGTGCCCGCAAAACGTATTCAAAAAATACCAGCAACAGCTAAGTATTTTACCCGAACCACTGGATTCGTTTACTAGTACTCGTCCAATTTAGTTTCTATAGATTCTTTGGGCTCTATCGTCTTTGATTATCAGTACAATAGGATCAACCGCGCGGGCGGCCCCGAGAATCTATAGAATCCCCTAGAATCTATTTTGCTAAAGCACTAGTTACACGACTTGCTAAGCATGAATCGCCAACTTTAGTTAAACTAGCTTTGTAAGCGAGTCGACCATCTTACCAATCCCCTCCCGCAGGCTAACAGCGGGTTGATACCCTAATTCGCGTTGGGCTTTCGTCAAATCAGCCCAGGTGTGGCTAACGTCGCCAACTCGGTTAGGCGCCTGAATAATAGTCGCCTGTCGGCCTGTCACAATCTCGAGTGTGTTGATCAACTCCTGGGTCGATACGGGCGCTCCGCTGCCGATGTTGTAAATCTCAAATCCATTTATCTGGTGCATGGCCCGGCAAATTCCCTGAACAATATCAGAAACGTAGGTATAATCACGACTGCTTCCTTCTCCGTAAACAGTTAGTGGGTGCTGCTGGAGAAGGGCCTTTAAAAATTGTGATATGGCCATGTCGGGGCGTTGGCCTGGACCGTAAACTGTAAAAAAGCGAAGGCAGGTTACCTCAATACCAAACTGCCGATGGTATTCTTTACAGAGTTTTTCGCCCTGATATTTTGTGAGTGCATAAGGGGAGATTGGTAGGAGGGGCTGGCAGTTTTCCTGGAGTGGTAAAGAACAACTTTCTCCATAGACCGATGACGATGAACAATAGATTAGTTTCCTGACGCCACTGGTACGCATAACCTCCAACAAGTTTCGCGTTCCCTCAACATTTACCGCCATATAGGTCGCTGGTTGTTGAAACGAAGCCTGAACGCCAGCCAATGCAGCCAGGTGCACAACGGTATCAAACGTATACTGCTGAAATAGTTTTTCTAACGTCTCTTTATGGCAAATATCGCCCCGATGTAGGTAGTAATTAGAGTTGACTAAATTGGCTTCTATATTACGCCATTTCTGCGCTGGACTATAGTTCTCGAAGAAGTTATCCAGTACGTGAACCGTACAGCCGGTAGTTAGTAACTGGTTGGCCAGGTGCGATCCAATAAAACCAGCCCCACCTGATAATAAAATGTTCATGTTCAGATAACAAAGGTGTGAAAATCTGAGCTGATCACTTATTGGGTGTGACTAACTCAGACTTTCAAGATAGTAATAAACCGTCATATATTTTTTAGGTAAACCTGGAAATATAAAAATCCCGACAAGCCAAGACTTGTCGGGATTTTTACTTTAAATGGGGTCTTTTTTCTAAAAAGTTATGCCTTAAGGCAGTTTCGGCCAACTAGATGACAACTAGTTCTGGTGAACCGCCTAACGAGCCTTAACAACTGCCTAAAACCTGGGCTCCCACACCAAATTTGTATAATAAAGTCCACCTACAGCCGGGCCACCAATAAACGTATAGTAGTACTGATTAAAAATATCAGTGCCCCCCGCTTTTATGAGCAGATTTAGCTTTGGAAGTCGGTAACTGATCTGGGCATCTACCGTATTGATCTCGGATACAGTTCCTGTAGCCAACTCTGACTGCCACAAAAAGGCGTCCTGGTGTTTGTAGTTCACCGAAAAGCCAATGCCCTGCCAGAGGTTGCCATTCGAAATGGTGAGGTTTGTAATCCAGCGAGGTGTATTAAACGAACTCTCCAATCCATCGCCATTTTCTGCCCGATCGAGTTGAGCAAAGGATGCATTCCCGCCCACCGACCAGTTCTGGGTTACGCTATAGCGCAGACCAAGGCTGGCTCCGTAATTGAAAACTTTGGTTTGCGAATTAGTCCATAACCGATAGCGGTCCTGAGTAGTCGAGGACGAAAAATAATAGGCCAACGAATCGGGATTCGAGCCTTTGGCTATGTTGGCGTTTACCTGAGCGATGAAGTTTTTATAGGCCATGTAATAAGCGTCGACATCAACAAAAAGGCGCTGTTTGAAAAATAGGCCCTTATAACCCACCTCAAAACTGTTCACCTGTTCGGGTTTCAAGTAGGTGTAGGGGCTTTGTTTAAGTAGTCCTTTGTTCTTCTGAATAGCCTGATCTGTAGTCGATTTGTTGGTGTTGACATCGGTGGTGATAGCTGCCTGAAACGCGTTGATGGACGTGACCAGGTAAGCGTTTTCGTAAATCCCGTGCGACATGATCGGTAAGCCTCCAACGCGCTTCACACCCCCTGAGTTAATGTTGGTGAAACCCTCGAATAAGGAAGGGAATCGATAGCCATTCTGGTATGAAACCCGGATGTTATTATTTTCGGTTGGCGAATACACGACCGACAATCGAGGGTTGAGTCGGACATCGAAATAGTAGTTTTTGTCGATCCGTAGCGCCCCGGCTACCTTTAGTTTATTGTCAAGAAAGGTACGACTTAGCTGCACAAAGCCTCCCGTTTTGCCATAAACTAGATTTTTGCCACTCTCGGTAGGGTTAATAAAATAATTACCATCGGGAAAGACGATATACCGCCGAAAATCGAACCCAGCCTGAATCGTTAAGCCGGTCTGTTCCCGAAACCGCTTCCAGAGAACTCGCGTCGGTTCAACCTGCCCTTCCACGTGATACATCCAGGACTGCACCCGCAAAGCCGCGCCAATATCCCAATTGTTAATGTCACGCAGCTTGGCAACCAGATTGTTAAAGGTAGGCGTTCCCGGTACAGGTCTTCCCTGATCAGCTACGGCTCGGGCATCCCGGAGCGCGTCAGAAACAGCGGTACCAGCCTGTGTATCCTTATTGAATTGATTTGTAAAGTCGCTAAACCACTGGTTGTCAGATTTGAATGACTTATCGATATTTTCGGCCATCGACCGAATGTTATAGGAGTCGCCTGTGTTTTCGCTGCTTCTATACGCCCGGACTTGTATCGAAGGGGTAGTCAAAGTCAAACTATGCTGATCGAGCCGATAGTTTTCTAAACGAAAGCGGTTTGTTCGCTGATAAACATTGTTCAATGTAGCGCCCTGGTAGGTGTAAGCTAATTCAACTGTCGGAGAGAACCGGTAGTGGAGAGACAGGTCACCGCGCAAATTCTTTAGACCGTAATCAGTAGCTTCTTTCTCATAGTAGCCCGTCCGACCAATGCTATAGCGTTTGCCGCCCAGGGTGAGCGTACGTCGGTTGGCCGATTCGTTGCCATAGCCATTAACGGGATCGTAAGCGGGATTATCGGCCCCAAACAAGTTGAGCGAGGCATTGCCATTGGGGTTCAGGTCGTCTCGATTGTCCGCTATCCAGTCATAACCACGCTGATAAACCAGATTTACCTTAAACGCAAACCGCTCTCCCAACCGACGGGCGTACCGCAGGCTGGTTTCTGAATACATCTTTGCCGATGTAGCGGCATCGCTCACATGATTGACTCCCGTTTTCTGGCCGATACTTAACCCTTCCGAATCGAAGGGGTTGCGGGTCAGAATATTGACAAGGCCATTCAAGGCGTTCATGCCGTAAAGGGCAGAGGCAACACCAGGCACCAGCTCAACTTGTTGAATATCCAGATCGGAAGGGGCCAATGCGCTGGCAATAGGAGCCCCGATGTGTGGTGCCTGATTGTCTCGGCCATCAACAAGCTGGACAAATCGAACGTTGGTTGTTGTGGCAAATCCACGAGTGTTATATACCTTAAAACCCAGACTAGATGTGAGCAGGTGAACCCCTTTGATATTTTCAATCGCATCGAAATAGGACGGTTGAGCCGATAGCCGAATGCGCCGGGCATCCAGAACTTCAATACTAACGGGCGATCGGAGGATTGATTCGGATACCCGCGACGCCGATATAACTACTTCGGCCAATTCTCGAGAACGTAGGGTGTCAGGATTGGGAATTGTATCCGTTGGAACAGGAGCGGCTAAGCTTAGCCAAAGAATGGTAGAATTGAGCATATAGGTTGGAAAAAGTTGGCAAGTTCGTTATGTTTTGTTGAATATAACGACTGACAAGTTTAAGCCAACTAACAAATATGAAGTTTGTCCAGATTTTATGAATTCCCGGTTTAAAGGGACGATTGACAAAAGGGAGGTTATTATAGGTCTTCGTTCGTTTGTATCCTCTTTTTCGACAGGATTTACAGGATGAACAGGATGTGTTGAGTAGATAGACATCCTGTTCATCCTGTAAATCCTGTCGAAAAAATTTAAACAGTTGCCAGACTAAACGGCAGCTTTCTAATTCGCTTGCCGGTCAGGTCAAAAATGGCGTTTGTCAGAGCAGGGGCGAAGGCCGGTAAACCAGGTTCGCCGACGCCACCCGCATCGGCATCGTTCTCCATGATGTATATCTCAATTGGGGGAATATCTGTGATACGCGGCAACTGGTATGAATAGAAATTCTTGTCGACCGGTATACCATCCTGGAAGGTTACCTGGTGCATCGTGGCGGCACCAAGGCCCATCACAATAGCTCCTTCTACCTGCGCTTTGATGGTATCGGGATTAACGTACCAGCCACAATCCATAACAGCCCAGACGCGATCGATGGTTAGTTTGCCATCCGTATTGCGGGATACTTTGACTACCTGACCAACCGTGCTGCCAAAACATTCGGTAATGGCGGTACCGTATCCCTCATTTTTCTTCCGGTTTTTCCAGCCCGATACGTCGATCATCTTGTCAATTAATAGATGCAGCCGATCTTCCTTCAAATAGTCTTTCCGGAAAGCCAGCGGGTCTTTTCCTGCCTCGATAGCCAGCTCATCCAGAAAACTTTCGTAGGCAAAGCCGTTGGTCGACGCATAGACCGATCGCCACCACATGGTGGGAATGGGCGTTTCGAAGGGAATATCCTGAATGCTCAGGTTTTTAATACTATCAAAATACGGTTTAAGAAAGCCTTCCGAAGCACTGCCGTTTGGTTTGTCTTTTGGGGCTCCACGCCAATGATTATTGTTTTGGCCAGCTAGTTTGACTTTGAATGCACTGATTTCGCCATTGGTAACGACGCCCTCGCAGCGATAGGATATACCTGGCCGATACGGCCCCTGCGTAGCATCGTCTTCCCGAGTCCACACCACCTGAACAGGAGCACCAATGGCCTTTGAAATCACCGATGCTTCGTGGGGATAATCCATGAAGGCTTTCCGGCCAAATCCACCACCCAGAAACGTCATGTTCACGATCACGTTTTCGCGGGGGATGCTCATTTCTTTGCTGATGTAATCCTGTATCCACTCAGGAGCCTGGATTGGTCCCCAGATTTCGAGCTTACCCTCCTGATAGTGAGCCACGCAGTTCAGTGGCTCCATGCAACTATGGTACTGGTAGGGAGTTTCATAAACCACATCGATTTTCTTCGGGGCCTGAGCGATAATGCCCGCAGCATCTCCCTGTTGTTTAAACGGAAGTCCTTCCTGAGTTTGGAGCGCTTCGGCCTGACGCTTGTAAATCTCCGCCGTGCTTAGGTGTTCAAAACCGCTATCGTCCCACTCCACAGTCAGTACTTTTTTGGCCTGCATAGCTGCCCATATCGAATCGGCTACAACAGCAACGCCTTCCCGGTAGGTACTAAAAACGCCCATTCGGGTCTTAACAATGTGTTTAACGCCGGGGATTTTGCGGGCTGCGGTATCATCAAAGCTTTTGACCTTGCCCCGCAAGCGTGGATTACGCACTACCATCGCATAGAGCATACCCGGAATCTCTTTGTCCAGGCCGAAGGTAGCTGTACCGTTGGTTTTCAGTCGGGTATCCTGACGAGGTAGCGGCTTGCCAATGAGCTTGTATTCCGATCGCTTCTTCAGGATAATATTCTTGGGCGTCTCCAGTTTATTGGCATCAAGAACAAGCTCTCCGTAGTGAAATTGCCTGCTTGTTGGTCGGTGAAACACATGACCGGCCTGCGCATAACAGTCCGATTTGGGTACGCTCCATTTGTTGGCTGCTGCCTGAATCAGCATTTCGCGAGCGGTAGCGCCCAGATTCAGTAAATTCTTGTACGAACCACGAACCGTTGAACTACCCCCTGTAATCTGGCTCCCGTATTTCTTATTGTCGCCTTTCGCAAAAACGATGTTTACCTCGTCCAGATTTACTTCCAGTTCTTCGGCAACCATCTGAGGAATAGCCTGATAAACACCCTGGCCCATTTCGGCCCGGTGGCTAAAAATGGTGACTTTGCCCGATGTATCGATGTGTACCCAGGCATTCATCTCAACACCAAAACTATCGGCCTCGGTGGCCTTGATAATTTCGGCTTCTTCGGCGTTGGTTGGGATATAAATACCCAACGAAAGAACCGCTCCGCTAAGGCCAACGGTTTTTAGGAAATTCCTTCTGGATACTGTCATGGTGTTCCTGATTGACGATGAAGTTCTTATGGTTTAGGCGCATAGGCCCCTTTTTTAATCCAGGTGGTCCAGGCTTTTGCAAATTCGGCATGGCTCAAGGGGGGCAGCGTACGGCCTTCGCCGGGATTCCAGCCGCTCAGTACTAACCCATCGTGGGCATGTTCGAGCAATTGTTCCTTTGTTTTATTACCATTCTGTTTCGGATCGATCAGTTGTTTGGCCAATTGATGGGGTGTTCGACCCTGAAAAACCATTTTCATGGAGGCTGGCGGTAAGTGCCAATTCGGGTTGCCTGGTGGCGTATGGACACCTGGCGTGTTGGTGGGCTGATGGCAGTTGGCGCATTTCATAGCGTATAGCCCTTTTCCTTCAACTCCCCGTTTGGGTCCCATCGTATGCAAATGGCTATCATCTCCCTGCAACGGTACATCGCCCGATGGGTGGCAGTTCATGCAGCGAGGACTCATCAGTACTTTATACACACTCGCAAAGGCTTTTACGGATTCCACACTATCCCGATTGACGGGGGCTGCGTTGGGTTTTGCTCTCTTTTCTATCCTCTTGTGTGTTGTTCCGAAAGTTGATGCCATAATCGCCGTTACGGTCAGCATAATCCCTGCCGCTACAATCGTTCGGATTGGTCGGAAAGAGTAGGGTTGAGGTTCAGTAGGTCGTTTCATAGCGGTAATTGGAGGGGTAATGGATAATGATTAGTGATGAGTAGCGGCAGCGGCATTATCCATTATACTATTACTTGTCCAATTTAGATTCTAGAGATTCTCGGGTTCGCCCGCGCGGTTGATTCTAATTGATGACTTATGGGTTGATTATCGGTAGAGTAATGACAATAGAATCCGATAGAATCTACAGAATCTACTTTGGTAAAGCACTATGTCAGTCATTATGATTGACACCAACCTTCTGCTCCATACCGGCGGCTAGATGGATGGCTTTACGGATGCGCAGATAGGTACCACAACGGCAAATATTACCGGCCATGGCATTATCAATGTCCTGATCGGTTGGGTTTGGATTCTCCCGCAACAACACGACTGCTGACATGATCTGGCCGGAATGGCAATAGCCGCACTGCGGTACATCGATCTCCTGCCAGGCTAGTTGCACGGGGTGATTATTGTTTTCCGACAAGCCTTCGATAGTAACTACTTTTTGCCCGGCAGCACGGCTAACGCGGGTAACGCACGAGCGGACGGCTTCGCCGTTTAAATGGACTGTGCAGGCTCCGCACTGTGCCACGCCACAACCATACTTGGTACCTTTCAGGCCAACAACATCCCGGATTGCCCACAGAAGTGGCATCTGCGGATCGACATCGATCGACTGATCTTTTCCATTGATGTTAAATTTGATCGTTGCCATAGTGGTATCGTTTTAATTCTACTCTGTATAACTGCCTAAATTTCTGTTTGTTGCGAGGGGTAAGTATTCCCTTAATATGTGACGTCTAAAGTAGAGTAAGGCATTTTACTATCCTTATTGTATTCAAACGAAGAGTGACGAAAATCAAATAATTGCTTTGGTCTGAGTCGGGCCTAAGCGTATGCCAGTTATAAATCAATCGAAACAGGCATCAACAACCGGTCGTTATCGGCCCGATTAGGTTCTGTACCAGGCTGGGGTTTGAGCGCTGATGGCGATTGAAGGCTATAAGCCATTCTGTTCGCGTGTCGTTTCAGTTTATAAACAAAGGGTTTGTTGTTGATCTGGACGACGACCTGGTAGGCATCATTCGGCAGTGATGACAGGTCCAACCGGCGTCGATACCGATCATGGTTGGTGAACTCTTCATAGAGCGATTGCCCGCCTTGATCAATCACCTTAACCATATATCGGTACCGATCAGGGTTATCGACAATGAGGTACAGCTTGCCCGTTTGATTGATGTACGCATGAACCAGATACGAATTGACCGTTGAGTTTGCGTACGAGCTGGCATTGGTTTTGACAGATACATTGGGCATTTTGGGCTCTGCCGGTGTTGGCGGAAGAGCCTCGGTTTTAATACGATCCGTTAGAAGTTGGTTAGCGACTAACTTCGCTAGTAATTGATCAAACTGCTTTTGATTTTTCCGACTTAGTTTGACCCATTTTTCGGGCATAATTTCTTCGTAGAGAAGATGGCGATCAGGGCCAAAAAACTGAACTATCGTACTGCGCGTGCTTGCCTGCGTTGTAAGCTGCCAATAGCCTCGACTTGAATCGATTTCGACCTCATTTTGTTGAGCCGCTGGCTCAAACTGGGCCCGGCCCACCTGTGCATACAAGAGCAGGGCAAAAATGTAGACCCACACAAACGTCTTTCGCCGGGTTACGGTCATGAAGGGAGTCGTTGAATTCACCAACAATCCGGTTAAGAAGGCCCGAAGCAAGCAGGCTAGTAGGGCGATAAGTCGACAAAGTAGCATAATCGATGTCTGGTTTATGGTGGTAAGACAATTCAGGTTGTATTTCGTTGAGCAAATGAATACACTGTTTCAGTAGCTCGATTTTTTTTTAGACTAACGACAGCTTCGCTCCTCCACATAACCGTTTATGGAGACTCAGCGCAGTTGGTCGAGAAAATAGGTCGTTTGTCGAATCCTGACTACGTTACGGAGTCTGCACGCGTTGTTGGACGAATAGACCATATTTTGAGTCAAAGAAGGCGTAGCTTTGACTTCTTTTGTGGGAGAAACCACGCACAAATGGCTCGTTTCAGTATGCTTAAACCGTATCGGGAAGTTGGGGCTCAGGCTATTTTCTGGCTGGGCTACTTCCTGTTTGAGTGGCTTAATACAGGGGCTTATATGGATAACTACCAGAAAAGCCTTTGTCAGATTACCCTGAGTTTACCCCTGTTGGTGGTGGCTGGTTATTGGCATCTGCTGGTTACGGTTCGCCATTTTCTGCTCTCGGGTCGTATGACGGGCTTCTGGATCAGTTTAGGAGGAGGTTTGCTGGTTTTCGGCCTGCTCCGACGGGCCATCAACTATAGGTGGTTATATCCGGTCTATTATCCAGATGGCTTACTTAAGCCCTATTGGTATTGGCCTAAAATCATGGCCGAATCCATGCAGCTGCACTTAGTGGTTGCCTTGTTTGTGGCGGTTAACCTGGTTCGGCATGCCTTGCACCAGCAACAGTTGAGCGAGACCTATCGCCGGGAAAAACTCGCAGCCGAATACCGATTGTTACAATCTCAGGTGCAACCTCACTTTCTGTTCAATACGCTTAATAATCTCATTTCAGTCTCGCTGCATCAGCCAGCCCAGATGCCCAATTTGTTGCAGCGATTAGCCGGATTGCTCAGCTATCAACTCCACGAAAGCCATCGCCCAACGGTATCTTTGGCCAAAGAAGTAGCGTATTTGACGGATTATATTTCGCTCGAAAAAATTCGGTATGCGGATCGGCTGGATGTGATGACGAATTTTGATGAGTTGTCAAATTTGACCAACCTGATGATTCCGCCGATGCTCCTGTTGCCCTTTGTGGAGAACGCTTTCAAGCATGGAGCTGCCCAAACGGAAGGGGCCTGCTGGATTCAGCTCCACTTGTACCGGAGTGGCAATCGGCTGGTTTTTTCGGCGGAGAACTCCATCCCGGAAGGGGTTTCGTATCCATCGACAACAGGGTTAGGGTTGACAAATCTGAAAAAGCGACTGGATATTCTATATCCTGCGAATTACGAATTAGTTACGTTGCCGGAAGATAGTCAGTTTCTGGCAGTCCTAAAATTTACGATAAACTGATGGCGATTCGTTGTTTTGTGCTGGATGATGAGCCGCTCGCAACCGATTTGTTGAAAGACTACATCGGTCGATTGCCCGATCTGGATCTGGTGGGTGTATCCAATAGCCCAACGCAGGCATTGCGAATGCTGCAACAAACACCGGTCGATGTTCTGTTTCTGGACATTCAGATGCCTCGACTAACTGGCTTCGATTTATTGCGTCCGCTAGGCTACCGGCCCAAAGTGATTTTTACAACGGCCTTTCGGGAATACGCGCTGGATAGCTACGAATTTGATGTGCTGGATTTTTTAGTGAAACCCATTTCATTTGAGCGATTCCTCCAGTCTGTTGGTAAAATTTACCGTTTTTTGCCCGCCATATCGCCCATTCCAGACACACCAGAGCCTGCAAAAGCGGGGAAAGAGTACCAGTATTTCAAGGTCAATAAAGAGATGGTCAAACTCTTTCTGGAGGATATTTTATGGATTGAGGGCCTGAAAGATTACGTCCGAATTCACACCATATCGGGCACGCTGGTGTCGTACCTGCGGATTAGTTATCTGGAGGAAAAACTACCTCCCGATCGATTTGCGCGTATTCATAAATCGTTCATTGTGGCGCTGGATCATATTCAGGCAGTCAGCGCGACTTACATCCGAATTAGTAATGAGGAGATTCCTATTGGCCGGATTTATAAGGCTAAACTGGAGGAAGTTCTTCAACGAGAGTAAGCAAGGTTGGCTTTTTAACCAGAACCCCGTTAAGTTTGTCAATCATCCATGAAGTAGTAACCCCAAATTCACGTTAAAACCAGTTTTATAAAGCTAAACCAAAATGAGAAACTGCATTCTGTTCACCATAGCTGCTACGTCGTTAGCGTTTGCTGCCTGTGGTCAAAATACAGCAAGCACGCTGCCTCCGGTAGAAACGAAAGAAGCTAATTCGGATTATAAGCCCGCTTTTGCTGGCCAAACCCGAATTGCTGGCGTTAAATCGGCGACTAACTACGAAGGCAAGGTATTAACCGAAGCACTGAAGAGCCCCTGGGGTATTACGACCCTACCTGATGGCCGACTGCTTGTTACCGAAAAAGAAGGCGTGATGCGCATCGTTACAACCGCGGGTAAGGTAGGTGAAGCCATCACGGGTATTCCTAAAGTGAATCCATCTGGACAGGGCGGACTCTTGGGCGTTCGGGTCGATCCTGATTTTGCGACCAACCGAATGGTGTACTGGGTGTTTTCGGAACCTCTTGCCGACGGTAATCTGACCGCTGTGGCTAAAGGCAAATTATCGGCCGATGAGAAGAAGATCGAGGGCGCGAAGGTTATTTATCAGGCTACACCGGCTTACAAAGGAAATTTGCACTATGGTGGTCGGATTCTTATTGATAAAACCGGGAACCTGATCATCAGCACGGGCGAACGTTCTGATCTGGTTACTCGACCACAAGCTCAATCGCTCAATTCAGGTCTGGGAAAAGTGATTCGGATTACGAAAGAAGGCAAACCGGCTCCTGGCAACCCATTTGAAGGCCAGGCGGGTGTTAGACCCGAACTGTATTCCTATGGCCACCGGAACGTGCAGAGCCTGGCTTTTGATCCTGTAACGGGCGATCTGTGGGAAGGTGAATTTGGCCCTCGTGGAGGAGACGAACTCAACCACATCAAACCCGGAAAGAACTACGGCTGGCCTACGATTACGTATGGTATTGAGTACAGCGGCAAAAAAATAGGTGATGTCATTCAACAAAAAGAAGGCATGGAGCAGCCGGTTTATTACTGGGACCCCGTTGTGTCGCCAAGCGGTATGACATTCTACAGCAGCGATCATATTCCTGAATGGAAGAATAACCTTTTCATCGGCTCATTGAGCGGCATGCACGTGCTACGCCTGATTATTAAAAATGATAAGGTTGTGGGCGAAGAGCGGCTACTTGCCGACCAGTTCCAGCGTTTTCGGGATATCACACAAGGAAAAGACGGTGCTTTATATGCCATTACCGATCAGGGACGGTTATATCGCATCGATAAAAAGTAATGTTTAGTCATTACAGAAAGCCATAAATGCCTGGATGCTTGTTGCCTTTTTTCTAATACAAAAGCCTTGAGAACATATTGTTTTCGAGGCTTTTGTATTAGAAAGGTTTATTCCCGGAAAGGTTTTATTGCCTTGAATCGATTTGTATGGTGAGGGAGGTGGTCGGTCTGATTAGTATCGAGTTATTTTTCGCTAAAACCACTTGGTGTGGATTCACGTTAATACTGTACGTTTTTAATAAACCTTCATCATTGCCGCAAATGGGTTAGTTAATGGCTTATTAATCAGGCAATAGCCCATTATTAACTTTACGCACGGTATACTTTTGATTTAGCTATGACCACTGATCAACGGCCTTTGGATGCTGCTCAAAAACTAACCCAGCGATTGGATATTGATTTTGCGCTTCAGGCTGCCGGAATGGGCGTTTGGGAGTTGGATCCTGTTACTAATGAGATACTTTGGGACGACCGTTGTCGAGAGTTATTTGGACTGGCAAAAGATAACAACTTAACCTACGAGCAGGCTATCCAGTACATTCACCCCGAGGATGTGCGCCAGGTCAATATAGCTGTACAGTGGGCAATGAACCCGCAATCGAATGGTCTTTTTGATGAAACTTACCGAACTATAGGGGTTGACGATGGTCAGTTGCGTTGGGTACGTTTTTATGGCAGAAGTTACTTTTCCGAGGCCGGTGAGATTTATCGCTTTGCAGGTGTAGCTCAGGAAGTAACGCAGCAGATACTGGCTCAGCAACGAGAGGCTGCCACTCGTCAGGAGTCTCAACGGCAGCAACGTATTTACGAAGCCATTACGGCCAGTACACCTGATCTGATGTATGTCTTTGATCTGAACTATCGGTTCACTTACGCCAATCAGGCATTACTGGAGATGTGGGGCAGTACCTGGGAGAAATCGATTGGAAAAGGCCTGTTAGAAAATGGCTATGAACCCTGGCATGCGGAGATGCACGAACGGGAAATCGATAAAGTCGTTGCTACCAAACAGCTTATTCGGGGTGAGGTGTCGTTTCCGCACGCTACGCTAGGTAAACGGATTTACGACTATGTATTTGCACCAGTTCTTAACGAAAAAGGAGAGGTAGAGGCAATAGCAGGCACCACTCGCGACATTACTGAAATCAAGCAGGCCGAAGCCGCTTTACAAGCCAGCGAAGAACGGTTTCGATCATTTGTAACGGCTAGTTCAGATGTCGTTTATATCATGAGCGCCGACTGGCGCCAGATGAATCAAATGGACGGAAAAACGTTTTTGGCCGATACGCAGGAACCCAGCCGCAACTGGCTACTAAAATACATTCCGGCCGAAGATCAGCTACAGTTCGAAATGGCCATTGAAGACGCTATTGCTACCAAACGAGTGTTTGAATTAGAGCACCGTGTTGTACAGGCCGATGGAACCATTGGTTGGACAGTCTCGCGCGCAGTGCCCATTCTGGATGAACAGGGGCAAATTGTGGAGTGGTTTGGTACCGCTAGTGATGTGACCGAACGGAAGCGGGCGGAGGAAGCACTTCGGCAAAGTGAAGAACGCTACCGGCATCTATCTGCCGAGTTAGAAGAACGCGTAAAAGCCCGTACCCAGGCTTTAAGTCAGGCCAACGCTGATCTGAAACGCTCCAATGATAACCTGCAACAGTTCGCTTACGTGGCTAGCCACGATTTACAGGAGCCATTGCGCAAAATTCAATCGTTTAGTACGCTACTGACGCAACAACTGGATAATCAATTGAACGAAACGGCTAAAGATCATTTACAGCGTATTACGGCTGCCGGTGCCCGAATGTCTACGCTGATTAAAGATTTATTGGCCTATTCGCGCATCTCGACCCGTCAGCAGGCTTTCGGTCCGGTTTCATTAGGGACCATCGTGGCGGATGTACTCACGATGCTCGAATGGGATATTAGTCAGTCGGGGGCTCAGATTAGCGTTGAGCCACTACCCGTGATTAAAGGTGATGAGTCACAATTAGGCCAGCTGTTTCAGAATTTGCTGACGAACGCCATCAAGTTTGTGGCCCCCGGTCAATCTCCCCAAATCCGAATTGAGTATATCCAGCGGTCGTTGGGCGAATTGCCACCTGATGTAAAGCCAAGTGTAGAGGCCTCGATTTATCACCAAATCACTATAAAGGATAATGGGATTGGGTTTGACGAAAAGTATGCAGATCGTATTTTTCAGGTGTTCCAGCGACTTCATAGCAAACAGGAATATGCAGGTACTGGCGTTGGACTAGCAATTTGTCAGCGAGTAGTGGAGAATCACGGCGGAGCTATCAAGGCCAGTAGCCAACCAGGTCAAGGGGCCAGTTTTCAGGTATATCTTCCGGCTTAAGAAGAGGTGAGTTAGTTTATACCTTTTCGGCTACAGGGCCAATATGCATTTTTTTGGCAAGTACCCATCCCTCTAAACCAACGGAAGAATTTATAACAAAAAGTACATAGTGACCTTCACTAACTAATTGAACGTATTGATCAGGTATATCCTGATCATCTATAATGGCTTTCGTTAACGAATGATTGTCAAAGGGCGCAATGGAAAACAGTACATTTTGTACGCCAAACGAGCATAACTCCCACCATTCAACGCTTTGAAAAATAACCCGACATTTTTCTCCTGACGGAAGCACGGTTTTTAGTACGAGTTCTTTGTTGTCCTCGTCGTGTTCTATACCCATTACTTCGGCGTCGTGTAAATTAACATCTGTCATGGGCTATTTATTCGGTTAGATTGAGAACGCTTTTTGAAGCTACGAATAATAACGCAAGTTACAAGATTTAGCCGTTGATTATGAGATAATTAAATGTTGATTTGTGGCAAACCTCATTGACCATGCCCTAGGCAGGAGCTAATCAACTTAGTCAAAGTGTTGCATTCGACTTAATCCATCTTCAATTGCACGAGTGTTCCTGATGGCCTCCTGCAACAATGGGCTAAGGTTCATGCCATCAGGTTTGACATATTCATTGATAACCTGCAAAATCGTGCCGTGAAGCTGAATTATTTGAGGTTTTACCTCATTTCTAGCAATACTTGCCATTTGCTCTAACTCGGCATTTCGCTCTTCGAGCAAGCGTTTTAAGGTTTCTAACGCCTTGTTTTTCTTTCGGAGCTCCAGCATGTTTACCACTTGCTTGGCCAATGTCTTTAGCGCTGATAACTGACTTTCGCTTAGGTTATTGGGCGTATTATCAATGACGCATAAAGACCCCAACGGATAGCCCTCCTGATTTACCAGGGGCACACCCGCATAAAAAATCACGTGCGGATCACCAGTAACCAAGGGATTACCAATAAAGCGCTCATCTTCCCGCGAATCAGGAACAATTAGGGGTTCGTTGGGATTGAGAATGCCATGTGCGCAAAACGCGTAGTCACGCGGGGTTTCCCGTACGTCAAGACCCTGATTGGATTTGAACCACTGCCGTTTATCATCAATCAGGCTGATTAGGGCAATCGGGGTCTGGCAAATTTCAGAAGCAAGCCGGGTTAAATCGTCATAGTCTTGTTCTGGGAGTGAGTCAAGTATATCGTAACTTCTGAGCGAATCAAGCCGGTTGTTTTCCTCTGGGTGAGGCTGAGCAACTTTCATGTAATAGAGTCGAATTTCTCCATAAATCTACGCAGTATTTAGCTAATTCAGGAAATTAGGCTTGTCCCTCTCCACCTTTTTTGGGTGGAGAGGGCTCCCTAACACTTGACCTGGTTAGTAGCTTAAAGAGCGTTTTCCAGAACTTCCGTAAGTGTAATAATTGAATAGTATCAGCCTATAAAAGATTTTATAGCTTTATGCTTCCCGATTTACGTTTACTTATAAACCTGCTTTACAGGTAGGAATCAATTCATTTTTCCTTCGATCTACGTTCGTTTTTCTGGGTGCACTTACGATAACGGACAGCCTGCTACTAGCTAATTTCACATCTTCAAGCCAACCAGAACCAGGCATTTTTGATACGCGCCGATTTCAAACCGTCACCAGCGAACGGGAAACCGTTGTTCTGGATACCAAAACAGGTCAATTGGTACTTATACTAATTACCTGGGGAAACCCCGCCGACTTAAGTTCTACTTCAATGATGTTGAGGTAAGAGGCAAATAGACGTATTGAATTCAATTGAAACGCCTAGCAAAAGTCCAGTGAGCTTTGTGATTTATTGTTACTCAGCCTTGATCATTTTAATAGTTTGGGACTGTCCTGCACTACTTACCTTTAGCAATAGTAAGCCGCGACTGCTACCCAATGGAATACTTAGTTGTTCCAACGAACTCGCCTGAGCAAGAGTTTGCTGATGCCAACGACGACCCTGTAGATCCATTACTTCCACCAATATCCCTTGGCCACTAACGCCACTTATCTCAACCTGAGCCGCAGGACCTACTATCGGGTTGCCTAATACGCGAACCTGGAGTTTCGAATCTGACTCTTCAATTGCTCCTACCCGACCTGAGGCTCCCGTGGGGGGAGTACCATAGATCAAGACACCCTTCAAGTAAACGCAGATACGGGGATTAAGGACTGTAGCGCCATAGTTGCTCATGTAAGAATAATCATTAGTCTGATCTAACAAGCCATAGTCTGAGCGTACCAAACGGAAATCAATTGCTCCTAAACTAGTCATGGCAGCTAGCGTTCCGGTGCTCAATATCTTTAGCTCTACATAACTATCGGCCCCGGTTACCGAACTGATTTGAACCACTTTAGCCTGAACGTTAGAGCTACCCATGGCTGCATAGTCTACATAGAGTTTAGCTAATTGGCCATTGTCGGAAGTGAACCAGTAACGTGCACTCAGATCCTGTTTGTTAATGGGCGTGTTGCTATCATTACGCAATTCGAGCCGGGTGGTAACTTGCGAGGCCTTTGGCGAATCTTTGGTCGCTGAATAGGCCCTCACGCTAGGCTGTGGATCGGTTACTGGAGGTTGGGGATCTACCGTAGTCGCGATCCGACGAAAAGATGCGTCAGGTATTAGTTGTTTGTTAAGGTTCGGACCACTATAGCTAACCGTCAGGACTTGGCTACCAGTACCCTGAAAGTAAACGACAGTAAATGAGTGCACTCCAGCCTTTAAACCGATGGTACCCGAACGTTCCTGCTCACCGTGCACGCCGTCATTGCTGACTACCTCTGTAGTGCCAATCAGGAGCTTGGTGCCATCATCTGAGCTTGTGTAAAAAGTGTAGGCTCCATCGGTTGGTACGCTGATGAAGCCGGTAAAGCGTAGCCCGTAGTTCTGGTCACGATTACGAACAGATAGGCCAACAGTAGTCGTGGTTCCTGATTTAACTGGCGTCAGCGTTGTGAAATCAGGTAAGCTGCTCCATGAATTTTCATAATAGCGGTAATCTAGTCCAGTAACAGCATTAGCTGGATTTTCGGGCGTGCGTAGCGTTACAACTGGGGTGGTATCTTTAAATAAAAGCAATGATGAAAAACCAGGAACCGTTACCTGACCGCTGTAACCGGTATTTCGTGCATTTTTATAATTGCCATCCAACGTAACCTGATTGGCATTAGCCGTTGGGTTAGTTAGAAGTTTGATATACTCGTCAGGATTGCCCGATGAGTAGGTAATAGGACTATTGGTTGATGATGCATCTTTGCCGTATTGACTTTTCCACTGAGCCAGCGAGAGTGCTGTGCCAGATGTGGTATTATACACAGCCAGAATCTTAAGATTATCATCAAATGGACGTGCATACACATTATTATCAAACTGCCCATAACTGCCTAAGTCGTTCTGGCTCGACTCATATTTAGCATTGTACTGATCTGCTGAGCGACTTACAAAAATATTATTTAGAATAGAGTTGGAGCGAGGCTGGCAACCATTGGCGCTTTTTATGGATATCTGGGCTTCGCCATTATTATAAGAAGTATTTCCCGTTACCGAAACGGAAGACGATCCGTGCAGATATATTCCAGAACCCTTACAGTTATAAACCGTATTATCCTTCACCTCAATGTTAGCGGTGCAATCATCGAGATAAATGCCATGAGCACCGGCTGATGTACCACTTGGAGATCCTTCAGGAGCACCAATCCCATTATAGACGGTGTTCGAAATTAGATGAATATCATTTAATGCCTGTTGATTACCATTCCAGATATATAAACCACCACCGTCACTTTTAGTCAGACAAAAGTTGCTAATTTGATTACGTTGAACGGTTGTACTAGTCGAAAAATTAACGGCGTGGTAACCAATATTATCAAATATATTGTTCTCAATCAGTGTGTTCGCTGTGGAATTCGATTGAAACCCAACGTAATTGCCATCGCCACTTTTACCACGACCCGGCAGAAGTGCAATATTGCGAACGATATTGCCTCTAAACGTAACATTCTGATAGGTTGCTATTGCAACTCCATTGTTATTTACATTTTCAATCAAATTGCCTTCCAATAGAATCTGCTGGCCACTGCCCTGAATAGAGACGCCATCTTCGCCCGCCTGCGTAATATCATTACTGGTAATATTAATGTTTGAACTATTGGTAACCAATACGCCAGTATTCAGGGCCTGTGAAATCTGTAGATTACGTATAGTTATATAAGATGCGTTTACTAGATTTATAGCCTGAGCATACGCGGTGGCTGCAATGGATTGGTTATTAGGGTTATCCTGACTATTATATAATTGAATTGCTTTCGTAGCCGAGTTATAGTACCACTCCCCATTTTGGTCAAGAGCGCTAGGGTGATTCTGAATAAAGTAACCCCAGTTATTCGTGATATCGTAGTTACCAGCACTTTCTAAATTCAGAGTATTTCCACTCTGACTCGTGATTTTAGCCCTGTTCAATATCCATTGGGTCGGCCGAAATACAACCTCTCCCCCTGTCCAGTTGGTTGATAGCGATTGTTGACTGGTAAGCTGCGTTTTGCCCGAATGCGATTGGACCGTGAGGTACCCTTTGTTACTTGCATCCAGGTTAGGATATCGGCCTAAAGGTAGGGCTGTATTATCGCGGTATAGACCTGTAACCTGGCTGCCACAACTAGTACAAGTAGCCTGCCAAATATTGTTACCGATATTGCTCCAGCTCGTAACAGCTACTGCGCCAGAAAGAATAGGCTTATTGCCAGATCCGTAGGCATCAATAACAATAGGGCTACCAGATGTGCCAGACTCAGTAAGTTGCAAAGTACCCCGAAATGTGTCGCCCCGGCGGAATAAAACCACATCACCAGCTTGCAGTACTAAATTGTTAATTTTTGTCAGGCTCTGAAACGGACTGGATGTTGATCGACCGTTATTTGAGTCATTGCCATTGCTAGCCACATAGTAAGTTGTTTGTGCCCAAGCAGATTGTATGACCAGACTAATCAAAAAGAATAGTACAGCATTCCTTAAATTCTGCCGACAATATTCAGATTTTATAAATATATACAACTTATTCATAGTAAAGTACAGGTGTTTGATTGCGGAAAAAAGTAACTTATAATTGGCTTCTAAATTAGATAATTTTAAACAGTAGTTGCTGTTGGAAAATAGAAATTTTGCTGCGTTTAATTTTAGATTACGAATCATAACTTACAGTAAATCGGACCGTTACCTCATTTTTTATTTCAAATGCTCACTTTTTTTTGCGAATAATTAGTTAAAAAACACAACATGCTTTATACTAACATTTTGTTTACAGTTTGCTTTACTTTTTGGCTTATTTCGCAATCAATAATCACTTTACCCATAAAATTGATAAAGCTTTAATTCCACCCATATGCAACCTCAACTAGTGATTCAGGTAGGCAAACTGAAAGGCCCATTTCGAGGCTTTAGAACGCAGTTCAATCGTTTTACATTTTCTAATGGAGTAAGCTGGCTCCAGAATGAACCCAAATACCTGTATTATTATGCGAATAACCCTCGTGCAAGGGTTATTTATGAAGCGGGTGTTTACATCTTAGAGGTAGATGGCACTTCTGAAACTGTACAGGTTATTCAGGATGCATCCTAGATTACCTATTTTATCCTTCTTACCACTTTTGGCTTCGCTGTCAATCCGGCTAACTTATTACGATACCACTCTTATTTTTTGCTATCGATTCATAAGCTTATGGCCGTGATTAAAATGAATGGCACTTAAGTAATATTCTTACGGGTATTAGTTTGCTAATATGTCCAAGCCTGAACTACTGATTTTTCCAGGCAAGAACTAGCTATGTCTGATCACGACGACAAGTTTGAAGACGAAAAGAAGTCTGAAATGCTGGAAATATACGATCAGGAACTAGATCCTGCTCCAGAACTACCAGTGCGTCCATTGGTGACTATATATGCTGTTTGGGTAGCAATATCATTTTTGCTACTGGTTTTAAAACAAACCAATCAAATTGACTGGGCCTGGTGGTGGATAAGCCTACCGTTGTGGCTGGTACCAATTGGATTTATGTTTCTGGCACTAATAGTGCTTTTATCAACAGTATGGCAAGAGCTTAAAAGGGCTTTCCATATACGTTAGTCTGGTATAATTTTATTTACTTGACTTTGTATTGATAATTAACCTTAGCTTCATTGGGTACGGCCATCTACCTGGGCTTGATCATCTTCGCCATTTAGAAATCCATTGCCTGGTATTGAATCAGGGTCGCCTACATTCGACGCCTTAATCTGGGCCCGATTGATCCAGGTACCCGCTATTGTGACACGACTCTGAAAGGATATAGTTTGTGTAGTGCCTGCCGCAATAGGGGATAGCAACGTCCTGATATAGGCACCATCTATTGTCCAGTTTGTTGTATCAACCAATTCAAAACCATTAGGTAGTTGATTTTCGAGTTGAACGCCATTGGCTACAAGCCCTCCTTCATTTGTAATATATAAAGTAAAGGTTAGAATTGTACCTACCTGAGATGTTCTATTACTAACATCCATTTTTAAACTAAGATCAGCCTGATTAGGATTAGGACTGGGCTGATTAGAGACTACAGTTGGCAGCAAACGTTGATTAGGGTTAGGAGATTCAACAATAGCAGTGGTCGTATTGCCCACACGTAATTCAGCGGTTGCCGCATCATCTTCTCCATCAGCAGTACCTGAGTTAGGAGTACTGTCAGAGTCAGGCGAGTTGGCCGTAGTTATCTGAGCTGAGACATGAAATAATCCGGCAGTTGTTGGCCTTACTAAAAAGGTAAAAACAGTGTCGCTTTGTGGAGCAAGCTGGGGCAATTCTCCAGTCAACACATTATCACTATAGGCTTGTCCGCTGCTATCTACAAAATTAAGATAAGCAGGCAGGCGGCACGTCCATCGCGCTAACCCAGCCTGAACATTACTTTGATTGCTAATCCGAAGGCGAAAATTAACCGGTTCATTTACTTGTAAAAAGCGTTTTTCATTTTCTAAAAATAAGCTAAGGTCAGTGGTCAACAGTGGGATAGTGTCCTTTAGTAAAATTGTCGAACTAAACGGACTGAGGGTAAATGAACCAGTATATATTTGATTTTTTACATTTCGATAAACTCCTTCGAGTGTAATAACACTATCTCTCAGAGTAGGATTATAGAATAATTTAATAAAATCGTCGGGATTATTTCGAATAGGTGCATCCTCTTGCAGGCGAACATTATCGAGCCAGAAAGTTGGTCCTTCGCCATCAATTTGTATCATCACAACGGCATTCGAATCACTGTCAGTTGGCGTAAACGGTAACTCGAAACTCGTACGTGTTGTGCTGATCGGGATAGAATATCGTTCATCATATTCTTTGTAAGGAGAGCCATATTGTCGAAGATAGACCAGTATGGTATCTTTGGTTGTAGCAATAGCATCAAATCGGAGCACATACGTTTTACCTTTTGTAAGGGAAACAAATTTAGCCGCCTGAGCATATGAATTGCTTTGCCCTGATGAACTCGTAAAGCCCACTCTCAGACTTCCATTATCTAATTTGTTCGTGTTATCTTGAGTAACCTCCCCGTTATTGTAGCGACTGTAAACGAGGAGCCAATCATCGTTACTTGTATCGAAAGTCGAATTAAACTTGTTGGTTCCACCAGCCCCATCGTTTTTATACTGCTTATAAGTAATAGGACTACCTGTTGAATGAAGATCGAGCCCACCCGAAAAACTCTGCCACTCATCTAGCGACCAACCCCTGCCAAAAGTTGAATTTATAACCCCCAGTACTGAACCATATTCTTTAAACGGGCGAGCATAATAATTTGAATCGATTTGACCATAAAGAAGCAAATCATTGGTATTCGATTCATAATCTGCCGTAAATTGAGAGGACTCTTTGCTAACACAGATATTCTGCTTTATGACATTGTTTCGAATCGGACATGCACCCCCATTATGATATACGATTAATTGAGTTCCACTGTTATTAAATAGAGTGTTGTCTGTAAATGTGATCTTATTTGCTGCATGGAGAAAGACTCCTCGCGTATTACCAAATACAGTATTATTTCTCACGTCTACATTCTCAGTGCAATCGTCAAGAAATATTCCAATGGTATAATCTACCCAAGGAGCGCCACCTGCTGGGTTATTGTATAATATATTTGACAATATATGGATGTTAGTCATTGCAGCCTTATTGCCGTTCCAACAGTATATACCACCTCCATCAACTTTGGAATAACAGTAATTTGAAATAACATTCTGTTGAATAGTTGTATTATTCCAGAATGTTATTCCATTATAGCCTACGCTATCAATAGTATTTTTTTCGATCAATACAGCTAGGTTAGCCTTTGAGGCTATCCCATTATATTGGCCATCGCCACTTTTACCCCGACCAGGAACGATGCCAATACTTCGGAACAAATTACCTCTGAGTGTGACAGTTTGATAAGCGTCAATGACAAGACCATTGTTATTAATACTAGTTACAGTATTATTCTCCATGATTATGTTTTTGCCCGATCCACTGATAATAACTCCGTCTTCGCCCGCATTGGTAATGTCAAGGTTTATTAGCGAAAGATTTGATACATTTTGAGCTATTATATTTGTATTGAGTGTTTCTGTACACCTTAAGTTTCGTAGTTCAATGAAAGATACATTAGCGAGGTCTATCCCCCGACTATTGACAGTGGTTGTCAGTAATTGACTAGGCAATACATTTTGTGTATTATATAGTAGCAACTTTTTATTAGTTGCATCATAGCACCATTCATCATCTCTATCTAGTGTTGCCGGGTGATTTTGAAAAAAATATTCAGAATTATCTTTGGGTGTATAGTTTGAGTAGTTAAACAGATTCAGAGCATCTCCATATTGATGATCGACAACCGCTCGATCAATAATCCAGGCAGCAGGGCGCATAACAACTTCGGCTCCCTGCCAATCTATTGTTGTAGGTAAATGCTCCAGGCTAAAGATTTGATATTTCTGGGTGTGCGCTCTGATTGTAAGATTTCCTTTGTTGGGCGCATCGGCATTTGGATAACGACCTAATGATAAAGGAACACCATTACGATACAAGCCAGTAACTGCGGTACCACAGGTTGGGCAAGATGCCTGCCAGATATTATTCCCGACATTGGTCCAGTTAGTTACTGGCACTGAACCGGCCAGAACAGGCTTTGGGCCACTATCATATGCGTCAAAAATAATAGGTGCGCTGGCCGTGCCTGACCGACGTATTGTTAAGGTGCCTCGAAAAGTATCGCCCCGTCGAAACAGCACTTTATCACCAGGTTGCAGCGACAGACCGTTGATTTTACTTAACGTTTGAAAGGGGAATGTACTAGACCGTCCATTATTAGAATCGTTACCGTTCGTAGCAACGTAATAGGTATTCTGGCACAGACTAATTGATACTGGAAAAAAAAATAAGAATAGTAATTCGAAAAAAAATAGCCTTGCTTCTTGTTTGTACATTTTTAAAGACATAACTATTGAGTGCGTAAAGGAAGGGTAACAACTTCCCACCAGTAACGTCGGAAATTGTAAAGACAATTTAACCATTCATGATAGGTACTGGGTTTAATAATATAGGAGGCAACGCTAAAAGAATATACTAGCGCTATGTCTTCGGTCGTCTGCGAAAAACTAAGAGTTATAATAGGCGGTTTTCGATAGAAGGCGTAGTTCTTAATGAATTCCAGGATAGCTAATCCATCTTCTCGTCTGGGTAGGTATAATTCGGCTAAAATCAGTCGAGGCAGTTTAACAGGATCATCTGCATGGGTTTGCAGATAGGTGATTGTTTGAGCTGTATTGTTCATCCATATCGGCGTTACTTCAGGAAAAGTTTGGGCTAAAACAGCTCGAATAATAAGCCACTGCTCTGCATTATTTTCAACAACCAGAATTGGAACTGGTGTTTCCTTTCGGCGCCGAGGAGTTGAATGTTTACTCATTTAGGTACAATCGTGGATGTGTAAGTGTAAAATTGAATTTATAATGTATACAAAGATTTTTTGGGTCATGTAAACTTTAGTCAACTCGTACTCCAGTTCAATTAGTGCAATGTATATAGTGGACCAGAGATTGACGTCGTATTATCTTGAGTACTTAAACGGGACGAATCTGCTTGACCTTAGTTCAGGTCAGAAAACTATTTTCGATCTACTTGAAGTTAATTTCTCAGTAAATAAATGGCTTATACCAGAGTTTCACACAACCATTGGTGGCTGGGGTTCTCCAATAGTAACTATAGTAAGTCTTTCTAAGTCTAAATGTTTAGTCAATAGTTGATTTGTGTAATGTTTGCTGACTATTTATTGGCAAAACCAAATTTTACATACCATCGTATATGTAAAGAACACCAAATAAGACAAACATGAATACTATCCAGTTGGTAGGTCATCCGCAACCAGTGGCCATCAATTCAATTGTCTGGTTAGAAGGAGAAGCAAATTATACTCGGGTACATTATCAAGATGGCAAAAGTGTTATTGTTACCCAGTCGCTGCATTGGTTCGAGCAGAATATAGATTTTATTCGTGTTCATCGATCAGCTGTTATCAATCCAATGTTTGTACAGGAATTCGGTCAGAAGCGCGGCCGGTCCGGATGGGTCCGGATGACTGATAATAGGGTCATACCCGTTTCCCGTACACGACTTGAACTGACAGAAACCAGACTTTTGCAAGTAAATAACCACTTGCAACTGAGCAACGATAGCTAAGAAACTAGCTTGCTCATTGCTCAAATGATTATGTTTTGCTTGTATAGGTTGGCTTTTTTGATTACCTATCATGATAGATTATGATTAACGAAAGTTGTTATTCGGTAACCTAAAGAGTCAATCTCTACAAAGATAATTCCTGTTTTTGCGCCTGAAATAATTAATTTCTAAACTGGTACTAATTGAAAAATTTATATTTAAAGACATATAAATCCACTAAATTTATTTACATATTATATAATTTAGTAAATATGTAGTATAATATAATTAAATTTAAACAACTAATATGTGTTTATGGTTTAATGTAATTGTAAAACAGTATTCTGCTTTTTCTTTTCTTCAGACGCTTACCCTTCTAATTTTATAGAGAAATCATCCCTGGATGAAACCGTACTATGTTGGCTAATCTTACCTGTGCTTTGATTGTTTAGATTATCCTGAACACATTGTATGCTATAGAAAGTAGAGTGCCCTTGGCAAATAGTAAACTATTACCTGATTATAGACGTCGTTTGACATTCAGGTCTATGACTCTTTTAACTACTCAACGTTGTTTCAATTATGTATGCACCCGTGCTCTTATTTGCGTACAAGCGCCCTGTTGAATTACAGGAAACGCTTCGGGCTTTACAGGCCAACCATCTGGCTTCACAAAGCGACTTATACATCTTTGTAGATGCGCCCAAACGGCCAGATGATGTCGCTAAAGTTAATGAGGTTCATAAGCTACTAGATGCGGTATCTGGTTTTCGTACAATTCATCGGGATTATGCAAAAAGTAACATTGGCTGTGCTGATTCAATAATCAGAGGTGTGTCTCATGTATTGTCCAAGCATCCAACTGCTATCATTGTAGAAGATGATCTGATTACTGCACCAAACTTCCTGGATTTCATGAATCAGTGTCTGGTGAAGTATGCAGATAATAAACGTATTTATTCGATTGCGGGTTACACGTTGCCATTTTCACAACCCGCCCAATATACTTCTGATACCTACACGATTCCCCGTCATAGCCCTTGGGGATGGGCAACCTGGGCTGACCGCTGGCAATCGATTGATTGGGATATGAAAGATTATCCGGAGTTTGCGCGTGACCGCCAACAACAAAAAGCATTTATGCAGGGAGGCTCAGACCTCGTTGGTATGTTACGAGATCAAATGGAAGGGCGGTCCGATGCGTGGGATATCCGTTTCTGTTACAATCGATTTAAAGGAAATGGCTTGTCTATCTATCCAACCAAATCGAAAGTGCAAAACATCGGATTTGGCAAAGACGCTACCCATACTGATATTTTTAATCGCTACAAAACCCAACTGGACGAGGGTACACAACGAACATTTGACTTGCCAGAATTAAACCAGCCCACCGATTATTACCATCGGCAAACACTTCGTCATTATAGTGTTCCGGTCAGAATTTATAATCGATTAAAGACTCTGGCTGGAATGCGCTGACGTTTTCTTTCTCTTCTTGCCAATGATCGATTAACTCGTTTTTTCAAACGGGCCGATACCTCACTTACTTTATTATTTACTACTATGAAGCAATTAATCAGGCTCCAGCTAAGTGCGTTTGTCCTTATGCTTGCCGGACTAGTTTGTTGTAAGACATCAGATCCTGCACCAGACATAGTTGTACAACGGCAGGACACGCTTAGCATTACTCAGGTACGAGCCATTAACTCGACGCCTGTCCCTGCGAGTGTTGAGATTACAGACGCGGGTAGCGAGGGGGTCTTCAAGCTAGATGTCGCCGATCAAAGCAGCGTCGATAATACTGGTACAATTCTGGTTACCAAAAATGGCTACCGATACAGGCGAGATTTCCAGGGCGCTGCTAGCCTGCTCTGGTTTGGCGTCAAGCAATCGGACGCTGATATTGGCCCTGCTTTGGAGACGGCTATAAAAGCTACTGGAAACATTTTTATTCCCGACGGGAAATACACGCAGCTTACCACGGTGCATTTGGCCAGTAATTTGACCATTCGAGCCAATGCTGGCAAAGTACTTATTACGTTGCCTAAAGTATACGTTTCGCTTTCAAGTCCCGTCGATCCGTCGATTCAATTAAAGAATATCCTGGTAGATGGACTATCCTGGAATCTAACCTCCACACAGAGTAGTTTAAATGGGCCAATTTATATTGACGGTCCTACTGTTTCGGATCTGACCATTCAGAATTGTACCAGCATCGATGAAACCGCCAAAGACAGCACAAACTGGCTTACACTAAAAGTTCAGGCCGGAAAAACCGCAACTAATATTGTCGTGAAGAATAATACAATACAGGCGAAACGTATGGCTTGTGAGATTTTTAATCATGATAACTACAATATCTACGCGGGTAAAAACATAACCGTTAGTGGAAATACATTTTACAACTGCCACTTTGGTTTGTCTTTATCGGGGCCTTTAGCTCAGCTTACAATTGATAATAACGACATAAAGAACTGCAGTTTATATGGTATTGAGATTGCTGGAGCTGCCCAGAATGTGACAATTACGAATAACCGGTTTGAGGGCGTCTTTGATAAGTTCCTCGAAGGCTCGAATGATGGGGGCGGAAATGGTTCCATCGTTGGAGGTATGGTTGTTACAGGCAATTCAACAATAGGTCTATGTCAGGGAGGGGTACAGTTTCATAATGGTGGAGCAATGCAGTTTAGCAAAAACAATTTCCGAATGACGGGAATGTTGGAACTCCTGCATTCAACTTCAGGCGGCACCTTCACTGGGAATAGCATTGAAAGTTCATCGAACAAAGCAATTATCTGCGATGACACCCCTAATAATACGTTCTCAGAAAACACCATTTCCAATAAGGCCAGCTCTGGAAATCAGGCTACGTTCATGGCTTATGGTAGTAAAGCCGTAAATAACGTGCTGACAAAAAATAGATTGATTCAGGGTATGGGTGGTAAACCGTATGATGCTGTTTTAGGTGGTAGTTGTAAGGCCTCTATGAATTACGATGAAGCAGGTAATCCGATACCCTAATGTATTTGATGGAGGGTAGTGGTATTAAGTTTACTAAATGTGAAAAATAGGTATTATAAACGTTATTGCCTCTACCTATTTAGTCTTCCTGGCTTGTGATCGACTGGGCTACAGAATCATTTTAGTCTCTACGCGAGCAATTAATTTCTAATCAGGCAAAGGTGATAATATTAAATTTATCTATTGAATTAATCCAATCAACTTGTTACTGATAATAATTATAAGTAAATAATTGGTTTAATAAAAAATGATTTTAAAAATTAAAAACATCTATAAGTTTACCTCCGTTTTATTTAGACAGGTCTATCATATGTCTTTCTTAAAAACACCTGGTATAAATTTATAGTAGATAACATCGAGCGAGTGACGTATATAACTCATAAGGTTGCCGTCTAGTAAGAGCTTCTGTTTCTACACTGTACAATACTCAACGTACCTATCAATAATTACCTTAATGCACAAATTATTAACGGATGAAGTAAGAAGGAAGGGACTTATTTTATGTGGTTATGTTGTCATTGCTCTTTGGCTAGCCTCGTTGGCAGGTTGCACATCGGCCCGAAAGCTAATTTACTTTCAAGGAGCCACGAGTAGTGATGACACGGTAGCAATACCAGAACCATTTGTTCCAACCATTAGGAAAGGAGATGTATTATCGGTTCAGGTGAGCAGTCTAAATGCAGAAGCGTCAACCTACTTCAATCCATCATCAGTAGCAGAAACAACACCGTCAGTAACGCCAGCTAACCCACTCGTTCGAACTGCTGGCTATTTAGTGGATACCGATGGAGCTATTAAACTGCCATTAATTGGTCTAGTAACGGTAGTTGATTTAACAAATGCAAAGGCAGGCCAACTAATAAGCGGTAAACTTAAAGCCTATTTAAAGGAGCCAACCGTTACAGTGCGGAACCTGAATTTTAGAATATCGGTGCTGGGTGAAGTAACCCGACCATCGCTATTTACGATTCCAAATGAACAGGTAACATTGCCAGAAGCCCTCGGCCTGGCTGGCGATTTGACCATTTACGGTCGTCGAGACAACGTGCTGATTGTTCGGGAAGAAGGCGGTAAACGTATTTTCGCCCGGCTTGATCTGACTCGACGTGATGCATTTAAATCGCCATATTATACACTGCATTCAAACGATGTAGTGTATGTAGAGCCTGGTAAAGTTCGAGTAACAAGCGTAGACAAAGTCTACATCCTAACGCCTATCGTGACAGGAATACTGTCATTAATTGCCATTATCGCCACTCGGCGATAACTATAAAATTACTTTCTTACCAACGTTAACTTCATGATTATGAATGACAACTCCACGCATTCGTATGTTCCTTATCAGGTTGTCTCCGCCGACAACTCAGCCTTTCGGACGTATATTCTACCGTTGCTCCGTCATTGGCCCTGGTATGTTCTATCTCTGAGCATTGCCTTTGCCGGAGCCTATGCTTATTTGCTTTACAAGCAACCCATTTATCGAACCCAAGCCAGCTTGTTGCTTCAGGATGAAAAAAGAGGAAATGGGCAAACAAATCCACTGAAAGAACTGGAAGTTTATACGCCTAAAAAAGTGGTGGAAAATGAACTGGAAGTACTGCAATCATCCACCTTAATGGAGCATGTAGTGAATACCCTTCATTTAGATACCCGCTACTTTCATGAGACTTCGTTTGGGAAGCGCGAAATCTATACAGATTCGCCAGTCTTGATGCTGGTTGAAGCCCCCAACCCAATCTTGTATAAAAAACCACTGCTTTTGTCTTTCCCGACGAATCAATCGGTTCGTATCAGCAACGGAGAAAAGGCAGAAACGTATCCGCTTAATCAGGGCATCCAGACTCCCTATGGGCGTTTACGGATCGTAACACGACAAGCTGTCAATCCCAAAACAGAATCTATTATTGTTCAGGCTATGCCCCCGGCTGCAGCTGTAAGTATGTATGGCAGCAAGCTGAAAGTAGAGCCGAGCAGCAAAACCTCAACCGTTGTTCGGCTAACGATTGAAGATGCGGTTCCTCAAAAAGGAGAAGCCATTCTGAACAATTTAATTAGTGCTTATAACCAGGCATCTATTACCGATAAAAACCGGGTAGCAGCCAATACGCTCAACTTTGTTGAGAATCGGCTGCGTATGGTGGCCGGCGAATTGTCGGCCGTAGAGAAAGAGGTGGAGCAGTATAAATCCACAATGGCTATTACTGATTTGGGAGCTCAGGCACAATCGTTTTTACAAACAAGTCAGCAGAACGACACACAGCTTAATCAGGTAACGGTTCAGCTGGCTGCGTTAAATGAGTTACAGGATTTTATTACGACACAATCCGATAAACGAGGAAGTACACCGGCAATTGTTGGCCTGAACGATCCGATTTTATTGGGCGAAATCAATAAACTGTCGGAGCTTGAACTAAAGCGGGACGGTTTGGCGCAAACAACTTCGGACGAGAACCCAATGCTGCAAACGATTGATAATCAGATAAAAGCGACTAAGAATAACATTAGCCAGAACATAAAGTCGATGAAGGCGATACTGAATACGTCGAAAGATCAGTATACCGCCAAAAACGAAAAACTGGAAAGTAGCATCCGTACCATTCCGAAGCAGGAACGTGCTTTGATGAATATCACGCGGCAACAGGCGATCAAAAACAATCTGTATACCTATCTGCTTCAAAAACGCGAAGAGATGGCAGTTACATTTGCGGCTTCTGTTGCCGATAGTCGGATTATTGATGTCGCTAAAAGCACTATAGATCCAGTGAAACCCGTAGGTGTTGTGATGTATGCTCTCTTTGGTTTGATTGGCTTCTTACTACCAACGGGAGTCATTGCAGGGCGAAATGCGTTGAACACTCGGGTAACGCGTCGGGTTGATGTTGAGCATGTCACGCAAGTGCCTATTCTGGGCGAGGTGATGAATAAACGGCAACGCGAAACGCTTATTGTTGCGCCAAATCAGCGTTCGGTTATTGCCGAACAGATCCGGTCAATCCGAACCAACCTCCAAACCTGGACGGGTGAAGGAGGCCCCAAACAAGTAATGCTCTTTACCTCTAGTATGAGTGGTGAAGGCAAATCGTTCGTATCCTTAAATTTAGGTGCGAGTCTAGCCTTAATGCGTCAGCCAACGGTTATCCTGGAAATGGACATGCGTATGCCTCGCTTGCACCAACTCTTTGATATAGATAACACAGTAGGGCTAAGTTCTTACCTGAGTGGCGAGGCTGAATTGGCCGACATCATTAAACCTGTGCCAGGCCATCCCAATTACTTTATCATTCCTAGCGGTCCGTTGCCTTCTGATCCTTCAGAACTATTGCATGACGTTACGATGAAAGAGATGATCGAATCCTTGCGGGATCAATTCCGGTATATCCTACTTGATGCACCCCCAATTGGGATTGTTACAGATGCCCAGGTTGTAGCCCCTTATGTCGATTCAACCCTGTTTGTTATTCGTCATGGAGTAACGCCCAAACACAGTCTTAAAGTACTTGACACACTTTATCGTGAACAGCGCTTTCAGAACCTCAGTATTATTCTGAATGGCGTAGGCGGTGGTGAAGCTTACCACTACAGCGACCGGCTTAAGAATAGTTACTCATACCGGTAACCCAGTTTTATTGGGGTCCCTTTTTTCGGCGAACTAGCCGTACTTATCCAACTTCAGCGCATGCAAAAATTGATATTCGTATGCAAGCATCTACCAACGGAAAAACTTTTCAATTATATCTCGCCTATGATGTACAGTCAAAGCCACGAAATAGGCAGTGGCTGGTGGCTGGCATCAAAAAGAGGACCTTTGACCTTGCTGTTGCCAGTCTGGTAACGGTAATGGTTCTTATGTGGCTTATTCCTCTACTAATTCTAGCGATAAAATTAACTTCACCAGGGCCACCCTTATTTATTCAATTGCGAACGGGTCGGAATGGTCGCGTATTCCCATGTCTGAAGTTTCGAACAATGACGTATGATCGTAATGCTCAATTCCGTCAGGCAACGCGCAATGACCAGCGGGTAACTCGCCTTGGAAAGTTTCTGCGACGAACGAATCTCGATGAAATGCCGCAGTTTCTGAATGTACTGATGGGACATATGAGTATTGTCGGGCCTCGTCCGCATCCATTACCGCTAGATGCTGAGCATTGGCATACACTGCCTGGTTATAAAGAACGGTACGCTGTTCGTCCCGGTATTACCGGCTTAGCCCAGGCAAGAGGAGCACGAGGTGAAACCGATGAGTTGTATAAAATGAAACAACGCGTACGCTACGATCATTTATACATCCGTCGCCAGTCGTCTCGTCTGGATGCGAAAATTTGTTGGTGGACAATTAAATCAGCCATCTTAGGAAATAAAAATGCCTGGTAGTCAGATTTTAACCAATATTTCTCTAAAAAATGGCACGCGTTTTACAAATTAATCTATATGATGCCGGATTAGACTCGGCTGTTCAGGAGATAATCCAGCAATGTCAGTTAACGGAATCCCGGCAAAACAGGTGCGTTAGTGCCACCGATGCCCACGGCTTGGTAACCGCCTTTAGAGAACCAGCTTTCAAAGCCGTCCTGAATTCGTTTTACTGGAATTTGCCAGATGGTATGCCCAGTGTCTGGATCGGAAAACTAAAGGGGGCAAAGCAAATGACTCGTTGCTATGGGCCTGACCTGTTCCGGTATGTGTTTGAGAACAGTGCCAATACAGCCATCAAACATTTCCTGTGTGGGGGTAAGGAGGGTGTAGCTGATGAACTGAAAGCGGCTGTTGGTAAGAAGTTTGGGAACCTTCAGGTGGCGGGTACATACTGCCCACCGTTCCGACCCATGTCTGACGATGAATTCCGGTCATTAGCTGAAACAATCAATCAATCGGGTGCGAATATTGTCTGGATTGGTATAAGCTCGCCTAAACAGGAATACTTTGCCCAGCGACTGGCGAAATGGACCAATGTTAACTTTATTGTTACCGTTGGAGCGGCCTTTGACTTTCACACAGATCGTGTACGCCAAGCGCCAGGATGGATGCAAAAAGCCTCACTGGAATGGTTGTTTCGACTTTCGATGGAGCCCAAGCGTTTATACAAGCGTTACCTGAAAGTTATACCGTTATTTATCTTATTCAATATCAAAGAAGCCATCTCGCCAAGAACTCATTTCTCATAACGTTGGAGACGATAGTTTTATGAATGACCTGAACTTTCCCAACTAGCGTATCCAGAATTATTGACTTATGCTGAGTAGAAAAGAAGCTATTGTTTTAACCGATGCCCAGTTGGCCGATGCATCAGGTGAGCTAGTCGCTTCTGCCGATGTAGATGCAGTAACGCCCAAATCGTCAGTTTTGTCAAAATCAACTCTGAAGCGGTTTGCCGTTAATGTAGCCTCTTTGTTCAGTATACATGTGGCTAACATGTTACTGCCCCTGCTTACGGTTCCTTATGTGGTGCGTATCATTGGGCCTGAACGGCTGGGTCTGCTTAATTTTTCGCAGGCGTTTGTTGCCTATTTTACACTGCTTATCAACTACGGTTTCGATATGGCAGCCGTACGGACCATTGCTGCCAATCGAACCAATCAGGACGTAACGAATCGGGTTTTTAGCGAAGTGGTAGTTGGTAAAGCACTGCTCTGGGTTCTATCGACCATTATTTTCGGTTTCATTTCCTACTTTGTTCCTGATTTTCGGGCACACCTCTGGTTACACATTTGTACGTACATCGGTTGCCTTGGTATCGTATTTTTTCCGGTATGGCTTTATCAGGCCATGGAAAATCTGGGTCGGGTAGCCCTGTTCAACATGATTACCAAGGTGTTGGTGATGTTAACAGTGTTTATTTTTATCCGACAACCAAACGATTACATCTACCAGAATCTTTCGCTGAGTCTGTCTCAGGTAGCACTTAGCTTTATTGCATTCTTTGTAGCAGTCAAACGATTCAATATCACGTTTGCCTGGCCTGGCCTTACCAATATGTTGACACGGTTTCGTAATGATAGTACGCTATTCTTTACGTCTGTGGTCGCAACAATTTATGCTGGGTCGAATGTGTTTTTACTAGGTATCTTCAGTACGCCCTATAACGTTGGTATTTTTTCGGCAGGAACACGTATAGTCGGTATTGCGCAGGCCTTTGTTTCGCTGGCACTGAACCAGGCTTTCTTTCCGATTGTGGCCAGCGCCTTTGGCGAAAGTGAAGAGAAAGGTTTGACAGTTGTTCGGACTATCTTTTTTCCGGTGATAGTCCTGATGATGCTTATTTCGTTAGGATTATGGCTTATTGCCCCCGTTTTTATCTCTCTATTTTACGGGGCCAAGTTCGACGATGCCGTTGTAGTACTACGCATTGTATCGCTTTTGCCAATTACACTGGGGCTTAATAATTTATTCGGTGTGCATACGATGCTTAGCCTGCGTATGGACAAAGCCTTTTTTCGGATTTCGGCTATTGGTTCAATCATTAGTTTATCGCTCAATGCTTTATTGATTCAGCGATTTGGACCTGCTGGAGTGGCCACTTCCTGGGTTACAACAGAAGCTTTCGTTACTTTTTCTTTTTATGCCTACCTGCGTTATAAAGGTATTCAGGTAGTTAAGCTCGCGTATTTACAGGATGCTATTGCCTTCAGCAGAAGCCGTTTGGCAGTCCTGTTTAAACAGTAATTATGAAACGTATAGCCGCGGTTGTTGTGACTTATAATCGACTCGATGATCTGAAGAAATGCCTGGCGAGCCTGCAAACGCAGACCCGGCAGCTCGACACGATCTATGTAGTCAATAATGGAAGTACAGATGGAACGAGTGAGTGGCTGGCAAAGCAATCGGACTTAACTGTACTGACTCAGGCCAATCTGGGTGGAGCGGGTGGTTTTGCTACCGGTATAGCCCAGGCTTACCACGATGAATACGATGGCATATGGTGCATGGACGATGACTGTCTGGCCACTCCGAATGCGCTCGATAATCTGCTTTGTTCGCCTAATATAGGTCCATGCATAAAAAACAGTGTATCGCTGAGTAGTCAGCTTAACGATGAATTGGCTTTCTTCGTCGATTTGCCTAATAAGGCTTTCCGGCAGGCTGCCGATATGGCCTCCTTCGATATGCTCTTCGGTGTTGCAGCCTTATTCAACGGAACCCTGATCAGTTCAGAAGTAATAAAGGCGATAGGTATACCCGACAAAAAACTGTTTATCTGGGGCGATGAGGTAGAGTACATGTCTCGAGCTCAGAAAATGGGATTCCCGGTAGTAACTATACCGAAGTCAATATTTTATCATCCACCCAGTGTTGATCGGGATGGGATTCCCTGGCCGGGTGCCTGGAAAAACTATTATCGGATTCGTAATGAGCGCCGTGTTTTTCAAAATGCTCATGGTAATAAATACGGCTTTATCATGTTTCTGTTTTGGTCAATTCGGGCTACGTTCAACCAATTGGTTGCCTTGCGGAAAAATAGGATGTACAACTTCTTACTGTTTGCAGAGGCCTCTTTCGACAGTTTGCTGAATAATTTCCGCAAACGACCTGAGACAATTTTTACGCTTCGGCTTTACCGATTTATGCATAAATAACAACCCGTCATGAATGTACTGATTGTTACTTATCTGGCTCCTGTTTCCCCTTCTGGTGTTATTACCTATTGTCGAACGCTGTCTGATGATCTGGTAAAGGCAGGGGTAAATGTACATACTGTCAATGCTTCTGATACGCCCTCTGTCTGGAAAAAATGCCTGGGTGTTTTAAAGCGCATCATGCGATCACTGGGTGGGGCTTTTTATGTTGTTTATGACGAATTTGCCTACTTCACAGGTATTTATCTGGCCGTTCGTAAACTGCGCACGTCGGACTTCGATATTATTCATGCACAAGATCCTCGATCAGGGGTAGCGGCTTTTCTGGCCTTAGGCAAACGTGTGCCTGTGGTGCTGACCTGTCATTTCAATGACGACCCAGTTCGTGAGTTAGCTAGCCAGTTTGCCCTTAAGCCACGTTTTACCCAAGTACTCACGAGTTGGTATACCTATCTGTTTTCGCACATCAGTAACTACATATTTGTATCCAACTACGCCTATACAGAATCGAAACATCTTTTACCCAAAGAGATTAAGAAAGAGATTCTCAGAAACACTGTTCGTCTGGATCGGCCTGCTAAACTTGCCAAGCCTGCATTGGAAAAAGATACACGATTGATAATTAGTAATGTAGGCTATATAGACGAGCGGAAGAATCAGAAACTGTTGCTTCAGATTGGACACGAACTTCGGAATCGGGGCATCGTTAATTTTACGATCTGGCTTATTGGCGATGGGCCCAAGCGGGAGGAATATAGCCAACTGGCCCAGAAACTAGAGTTGACAGACTGCGTTACATTCTTTGGCCGACAAGCCTCGCCCTGGCAATTGGTAGCCCAAAGCGATTTGTATGTGCATACGGCTCTGAACGACAACTGTCCTTATTCAATTGTAGAAGCGTTTGCTATTGGAACACCAGTGCTGGCCTTGCCCGTTGGCGGTATTCCTGAAATGGTGCCTGCCAATTTCGGAATATTACATGGTGCGAATGTTAGCGAAATGGCAACGGAAGTCACCCGTTATTTTGATCCGTACCAACGACAACAGACAGCTAAGGCTCAACGGGCTAATGCTTCTCTGGCTTTCAATCATGAGGATAACCTGAAAAAGCTACTGGCCTTTTATCGGCAAACAATTGGTAAATCAGTACCTAACTATATTCAATCATCTTACCCTTTATGATAATCTGGTTGTATCGATTCATACTCTTTGTCTTGTTGTTCGGGATGAGTGCCCTCATTTACGGAGGAAATGCGCTGAACCCGATTTTCGATAAGGCCGTTAGTGGAACTGCGTTAGTAGGCATTGTGTCGCTCGTTATTTTTTACCCGCAATTTCCACCCCTTTATAAATGGGTAGCCTGGTTCTTATTTCTGGGGGTTATTGGTCTGGTTCTTGAATCCAAATATGAATACGGGCAATACGTTTATTCTTACTTTGTTATTAAGCGTTTTGCCTATTGTGGCTTAGCCTTAATGACGTACGTAATAGCTACGAGGGCTGGCGAATTAAAATTAGAGTATGCGATCTATGTGATTTTTGCTTTCTATGTTATCAATCAGTTATTTCTGGGGCAGATTTTTAGCTACAATCTAACCTCCGATACCCGGACTGTCACCTCAAACGAAGCGTTATATCTGGTTATTCCCTGCCTGTATTACCTGATGATCTACCTGAAAGATCGTCGTATTGTCGATCTGTTTAAGGTTCTTCTCACATTTGGCCTCATCGTATTTTTATTACACCGTTCGGTTATTTCGGCCGCAATTGTTGGGATTGCCGTAGTTATTGGGCTTTCACTGGTTGGGAAATTATCGACGGGAGAGTTGCCGATGGGACGCACCTTGGCCACTTTTACAGTTCTGCTACTCTTACTGGCTCCCGTCATGGGCATGTTGCCGGGCAACAAAGTCGATGCCTTTCTGGAAAATATTGGCGGTATTCTCGACCCGAAAGAGGATAATACGGGTAGCTGGCGGCTGGAGCAATCGGAATATTATCTGGGTCTTATTCCAGATAAACCCATGTTAGGCTGGCGCTATGAAGGTTACGATAAGGGCGAGATTATGGAAAATGAAGACTTCCCAGCAAAAGGAACCATTATCCACTCGCAGTACATCGATATGCTGTACAACTATGGTGCTGTTGGGCTAAGCATTAACCTCCTGATCATATTTGGTACGCTCCTGACGATATATCATCGGAATCCAACGCTCACTACCGAACAGACTGTTTTATTCGGCTTTATCGTGAGTGGGTTGATCTATGCTGTATCCTATCAGTTACCCGTCTTTTTCTGGGGTTTTGTTGGCGTTGGGATGTATTACGCATTCAAGTCTCCAGAGGTTCCTGTTATCACCTATAATCCACCCCAGCATGCCCAACCGGGCTTATCGTCACGTCCGGCTGTTTTACCTAAAAAGCCACTAAGTATATGATTAGCATAATAATTCCCGTTCACAACCGCCTGGAATATACCCGCCAATGCCTGGCCTGTCTGGCGGTTCAGACCTACCGAAATTTTCAGATTATTGTGGTGGATGATGGATCGACCGATGGTACTGATATTATGATCAATCAGGAGTTTCCAGACGTAGTGGTACTCCGTGGCGATGGTAATCTGTGGTGGACCGAAGCCACGAACTGGGGCATTCGTTATGCTCAACAACACCAGAATAAACAGGATGCCAATTTCATCCTGACGCTCAACGATGATACGCGTGTTGAACCCGATTATCTGCAAACGATGATTGATGCCTATCGAGAACACAAGCCGTGTTTGGTAGGGTCGGTTAGTGTGAACAGTGAGAATCCCGAAAAGCTTGAATATGCCGGTTCTGAATTTGAATTGTACACGGCAGGGGGACGGCATTTGGCAGAGGATTACAACTACAGTTATAAAGAGCTGGTTCGCCAAAAAACGTATGTAGAATCGGGCTCGCTACCGGGCCGGGGCACGCTGATTCCCTTGGATACTTTCGATCATATTGGCCTGTATGATTCGAAACGATTTATGCATTACATGTCCGATATCGAATTCTCTGTTCGGGCGCATAAAGCAGGTTATAAGCTGATTGTCAATGTACCTAGTCTGGTGTACGAATACACCGAGGCAACGGGTATTCAGGTGGAGCGCAAGATAACGCTGAAGGAGTTTATTAAAGGGTTTACGTCCATTAAATCGCCAACCAACCTGAGGGTACGCTACAATTTTGCAATTGCCCATTCCAAAACGAAAGTCATTTACTTCTGCTGCGACGTTGGCCGGATATGCGCTGGTTTTTTGCTCCGTAAGATTAAACTGATGAAACCATTGTAAGGCCATGAAAAAAGTATTACTATCTGCTTATGCCTGCCTGCCCAATCATGGCTCTGAAGAGGGGACAGGCTGGACGTATGCTACTACACTGAGCTTGAATGGTCTTGAGGTACATTGTTTAACCAAAAAAGATGGAAAAGCATCTATTGGGGAAATTCTGGCCAATGGGCAATACCCGAATCTGACAGTTCATTACGTAATCGTGCCCGATTGGGTTGACAAATTCTGCAACTCTAACCTGATTGGCATGTACTTCCACTATATCTACTGGCAGTGGAGCGCCCTAAAGGTAGCCCGACGATTGAATAAAGTCTACAACTTCGATCTGGTTCATCACGTAACCTACGGCAGTATTCAACTGGGTAGTTTTATGTACAAGCTCCGAAAGCCGTTTGTATTCGGGCCCGTAGGTGGCGGCCAGCACGCGCCTAAAGCGTTCAAGCGATACTTCGGCGCTTACTGGACGCGAGAATGGATGCGCGACTGGGTCAGTACGTTTTTGCAATACACCAATCCTGGCTTCTATAGATCAGTGGCTACTGCCAATCGGCTGGTGGTAACCAATGAAGATACCTATAAACTAGCTCAGAAACTACGGCCTAACCGGTCTATCGATCGAATTTGGGACGCTGGACTGAGTCCGTCGTTTTTACCCGAAAAACCCATTGAGCGATATCCTGGTAACACGCTGAAACTACTCTGGACGGGCCGGCTACTTCCACGTAAAGCACTTGAGTTAACGATTCAGGCGCTGGGACAAGTTGATCCAGCTATACCGGTTATGCTAACCATTGTTGGAGGCAAAGGGGAAATGGTTGATCACGTGCCTCAATATATCGAACGCTATGGTGTTAAAGACCGGATACACTGGGCTGGACATGTATCCTATCAGGAGGTGAAGGATTTCTACGAACAGTCAGACGTCTTCTTTTTTACGAGTCTGCGCGATTCATGTCCACACCAATTGTTGGAGGCTATGGCTTACTCACTACCGATTGTTACGCTGAACTTACACGGCCAGGCTGAATTAGTGAGTGACGAAACCGGTTTACGAGTGCCTGTAACAAATGAAGATCAGGTTGTATCAGATTTGGCACGGGCAGTCGAATGGATGTACGCTCATCCGAACGAGCGCTTAAGAATGGGTCAGTCAGGTTATGCCTTTGCCCAAACGCAGATCTGGGAAACCAAAATCCGGCGATTCATTGATGAACTCTATGCACCTCTATTAGGGGCTAACGTTGCCGAACCAATAGCCATAAAAGGAATTAATTAGACCCATATATAAATTGAATTAGTACCCAATTTGAATAAGACTATTGACCAAGAAACTATCCATAACTATAAGAACTATAAGCTTATGTAATTAATCCTGCGTACAATCGATAAATTATCTCTCTCCCGTTATGAAAAAAGTATTAATCTCTGCCTATGCCTGCATTCCTGATCGAGGATCTGAAGAGGGCAATGGATGGCATTATTCATCCATAGTCAGCCAACAGGGCTATCAGGTCTGGTGCCTAACCCGCGACGTCGGAAAAGCCGAAATTGAGCGAAAACTAGAACAGATACCACACCCTAACCTAACAATCGTTTACGTCACATTACCCCGCTGGATTGATAAGGTATACTCTTGGGGAATGCTCGGGTTATTTTTTCATTATCTCTACTGGCAGTGGTCTACATTACAGGTTGCTCTGAAGCTTACTAAAACACACCAGTTCGATTTAGTACATCATGTGAGTTACACGAGCCTTCAAATGGGAAGCTTTTTATACAAACTAAAGCTTCCATTTATCTATGGACCCGTAGGTGGGGGGCAGGTAGCTCCTAAAACAATGCGTCGGTATTTTAAACAATATTGGCTGAAGGAGCAAATGCGAACCTGGATGGGTAATCTTATGCTCCGCTTCAATCCTGGGTGCTATCAGTCGGTTCGTTTGGCAACCTATGTGCTGGTTTGGAATGAGGACACACGCAGGCGGGTTAAGGCATTGGGTAGAGAAAAAGCCGTTGTGAAAGAATTTGGCGGAGTTGGCCGGTCATTTATTCCGTCGGAGCCTATTTTTCGTCCCTATCAGGAAACATTACAACTCGTTTGGGTCGGTCGATTAATGCCTCGTAAAGCCCTTGAACTTTCGCTGCATGGCTTGAGTAAAGTGAATCCACAACTACCTATTCACCTGACTGTTGTAGGCGATGGCGAAATGGGTAAATATGTACCTGAATACATCGCTACCTACAATTTGGCAGATCGAGTCACCTGGGTTGGCAACGTAAGCTATGAACAGGTGAAAGACTATTACCGAAAAGCGAATGTCTTTCTGTTTACCAGCCTACGCGATACGGGCCCTGCTCAATTGATGGAGGCAATGGCCTATTCATTACCCGTTGTAACCCTCGATTTGCATGGACAGGCCGAACTTGTTAGTTCATCGACGGGTATACGTGTGCCGGTTACTGAACCGGAAATGGTGGCTACCGATCTAGCTAAGGCGATCGAGTGGATGTACCATAATGAAGCTAAACGAACCAGTATGGGGTTGAATGCTTTCCGGTTTGCCCAACAACAGAACTGGGAAACTAAGGTGAACCATATTGTTCAGACCTATTATAAGTCAATGACTAATCAAGGGCTTGGTTTGGCGCTTGCTGTTAGTCAGATAGCGAATTAATCTTCCTCTTTTAACTCAACTTCAGCCATGTATATTGGAGTTTTAGGCGCTATTGCCACCAACGATCTGCTCTCGGAATCGGTCAGGCAACAGTTGGGTACCTATCCAAAAGGTCAAGGGTGGGCTCCGCTGATCAGTAATCTCATTCATGAGTATCTGGCGCGCGGCTATAAAGTGCTGGCCATTACGACCGATGCTCAACTGGATGATGATGAACCCCCGTTTGTCTATGATGATGGTCAGCTAACGTATGTTGTTATACCAGGACGTAAACGTACGTTTCGGCCCAATGGCTGGAGACTTGGGCGCACTATCGATTTTTATCAATATGAGCGCAGCAGAATTCTAAAGGTGTTGAAGAAATATAAGCCCGATGTTGTTCATGCACACTGGACCTATGAATTTGCCTTGGCAGCACTCACTTATACGCCCAATGCGCTTATAACGGTACATGATAATGCCCAAATCATTTACAAGTACGTGCCAACACTGGAGCGTTTCTTTATGCTTCTTTTAGCGCGTTATGTTTTCCAGAAAGGACGTTGGTTCACGGCCGTATCACCTTATATGGCTGAATCGGTGCAAAAGTGGGTAAAACTACCAGTAGCCGTTGTACCCAATCCAGTGATTATCCCATCGAAACAATTGGGATCAGCCATACCTAATGCACCTATTATCAGCATGGTTGTCAATGGTTGGGATGAACGTAAGAACTGTAAAACGGCTCTATTAGCGTTTAAAGCCATTCAGCAGCGTCATCCTAAAGCTATTCTTTGGGGATTTGGAACGGCCTTTGATCCAGAGGCACAGGCGGCCGCTTTTTGTCGCGAACATCAGATTCAAAACGTTGTGCTTTTTGGTCATACGCATCAGGCTAAAGTCCTGGAGAAAGTGGGACAGAGTACAATCCTGCTCCACGCATCACTCGAAGAATCATTTGGAATGGTACTGGCCGAAGCGATGAGTTATGGCGTTCCAGTTGTGGCCGGAAAAAACAGTGGAGCCGTGCCCTGGGTGGTCGAAGATGGAGGTATGCTGGTTGATGTAACAAACATTGTTGCAATTAGTGATGCTGTAGATAATCTCCTGTCGGATCCCGCACTCTATGAAAAGCTATCGACCAGAGCTACTCAGATCATAAAAACGCGATTTCAAATTCAACGAGTGGCTGATAAATACATCGCTCTCTACGAGCGGTGTATAGGAAAATCAGAACAAATTGAGCAATCTGATTTAAAGTTGATCGGGTAATCTATAACGAAATCGATACAACCACCCCAAGCCAGTTAGTACGGGCAGTCGCATCTGAAATGCAGGTTCTTCCCTGCTTATTACTATATCAATAACCGTTAAAACCAATTAACGTATGCCAACTGTCAAACACTTGATTTCCAGTCTACTGCTCCTGTTGGGCTTGGCTGTGGTTATTGTTGCCTGTAAGAAAAGCCCGGATGATCCTGCGCCGGTTGTAAAGCCAACTCCCACAACAACCATAACTAGTATCGATCCGGCTACTGCGCCGGTTGGCAGCACCATTGCCATCAACGGAACAAACTTCAATACCACCCCTGGTAGTAATACCATTGTAATTGGTGGCGTAGTGGCTACCGTAGTTTCGGCTACCGATACGCGCCTGGTCGTTGTTATACCCGCTGGTGCCACAAGTGGCCCTATTTCGGTAACGGCTAACGGACAGACTGCCCAGGCTTCAACCACGTTTACGGTTGCTATTCCTGCACTTAAACCGGTCAAAGAAGTGTCGGGAACCACATTTGCCAATCTGAGCTGGAAAAAGGACACGATTTATTTGTTGCGGGGGCTGGTATATATTCCAGCCGACTATACGCTGACTATCGAGGCTGGAACGGTAATCAGGGGGGCTGGACCTGAGCGAGACCCCACCGGCACGAATCATGCCGGTGCCCTGATTGTTGAACGAAGAGGTAAAGTAATTGCTCAGGGAACAGCGTCTCAACCCATCGTATTTACTTCGGCCAAAGCTGTTGGTCAACGTAGTTATGGCGATTGGGGTGGTATTGTTCTGATTGGAAAAGCGCCTGTTAATCAGATTGGTACAACGCCTGTTCCAAATGGCGTTCGGGGAACAGTTGAAACCTATGGTGAGCCGTTAGATAACTCCGGCACCCTACAATACGTGCGTATTGAATATGCCGGAGCTACCCAGCCAACAACGCCCGTAACCAGACTCAGCGGACTCTCGTTGCTTGGAGTAGGTTCGGGTACCACTATCGATCATGTTCAGATCTCGTATAGTGGGGGCGATGGTTTTTCGTGGTTTGGTGGTTCGGTAAACTTAAAAAACCTGTTCGCCTACCGCAGCTTCGATGACGACTGGAGTGTAGACTGGGGGTATGTAGGCAATGTGCAGTTTGGCGTTGCTCTTCGCGACCCAGATGTGGCCGATCAGTCTGGCTCCAACGGGTTTGAGGTAGAGAACTACTCACCCACAGAAACTACGGATGTTACAGCTGTGACTCTGGTTAACGGACTGACCCAGGCTGCTCCAGTATTTGCCAACATGAGCAATTTCGCGTTTAATACAACGCCTATAACAACCAATACGGCAAAAGGCACGGGAGCCTATCAGTCGGGTATTTATCTGCGTCGAAACAGTGCCATTAGTATTTATAACTCCGTTGTGTATGGGTATCCAGTAGGGGTAACGCTCAACGGATCTGGAACTGGCCTGACAAGTGGTACTATTGATTTAAAAGGAGTTGTACTGGCTAATGTGTTAACGCCTATAGCAGGTACGGGGGGCATTTCTACCGATCAGGCTTCTGCGTATTTCACGACAGCCGGGCGAAGTAATCAGATTGTTCAGGCATCTGATCTGGCATCGCTGTTGATAAACGGAGCTAATTTCAGCCTTACTGCCCCTAATTTCTTACCGCAGGCGCTTTCCCCTCTATTAGGATCAGGAACATCGGGAGGAAAATTAACTAACTCGTTCTTCACCCAGGTTGCCTACCGCGGAGCGTTTGGTTCAGATAACTGGATTTCAGGCTGGACAAACGTTGACCCTCAAAATAAAGATTATGACCGTTAACAGTCGATCACTTAGCATTGATCAATCGGCAAAGTAGTGAACCAGTGCAATAAGGTGATATGTGGCAATTGGTCAAGTCGTCTCATTTTGAGACGACTTGCTTTTTTCTGTGTTTACTATCAATTCGTTATGTTGTGGTGTAGAATAAGAGGATTAGCCGTTATATGCCTATAAAAAGCAAATAACTTCTTTAGATTAATTTGGTGATTGAATCGTTGGTCGGCAAAGATAGATTGTTCCTGAGTCAGCCGGGCACGATTTTTAGGGTCGAAATAGTGAATAATCTCATCGGTTAGTGTGCTAACGTCGGAACCGCGAAGTAGTCCAAAGTCCTGAGGTAACATCTCGGGAATTCCACCCACAGGCAGTGCGAGAACTGGTGTTTTCACGGCTAACGCTTCTATGATGGAATAGGGACAATTATCATTTAGGGATGTATGCACATATAGGTCCGATTGCGCTACCAGTTTCCAGGGAGCATCATACTGCCCATAAAAATGCACTTGTCCAGAAAGGCCCAGCGATACCGCTAATTGTTCATAGTCAACGCGTTTCGGACCATCGCCGATGAGCCAGATCGTAAAATTAACGATGCCCCGATTCTGAAGTTCGTGTCCAATCTGAAGTAGTAGTTGTTGGTTTTTTCGTTCGTCGACGTAGCCAACATTGCTAATCCTAAACTGGTCGGAGGGAAGTCGGGTTAATTGAGCAGATGTAGCTTTTAAGTTTACCGCGTTGTAGAGAATTAGCTTATTGATAGTGGTTGGTAAAAGGTGTTTTGATTTTATATAGGCGTACTCTGAGCTAAATACGTAGTTCTTTATTTTTGATAACAGATACCTATACCAGTTCGTAAGGCGAGCTATAGCCCAGGGTTTTAGTGAAAACCGAAGGACTAACTCTGTTACGGGGTCGTCATTGAAATGGCAGCTCAGCACCACAGGTACTTGTTTGCTAAGAGCCAGCCAGGCAGCCACCCCCGACCGGGCGTCCTGGGCATGAATAAGATCAAAATTGGTTTGGCGAAATTTACGGGTAGACAGATATACGCCTGTAAAATAGGCAAATTCTTCGTATGCAGCTTGACAAGTGCCACCCAGTAGTCGTGCAATACGCTTCATGATACCTAAGCCTTTACGCCAGACAACAGGTGTATGTGATGAATCTACAATCTGAACGTCCATACCGGCTTCCTTCAGATCGTTGGCTAATGTTTGGTAGGAAGTGACAACCCCTGAAGGAGAAGATGATATTAGATAAGTAGCGATTAATACATTCATTAGGGTTGAAAATGGGGATAGTGGAACTGATAACACTTAATGGATAACAAATAGGTAATGCGTCTGGTTAATCCGCATTTATCAGGTATTTACAGGACTTTCGCTTAGCTGGTAAAAACGATATACCCACGCACTAATTAGTCAAATTAACTATCCCGGCTACCATCCAGATACCGAAGACAAGACTAAAAATAACCATTTTAAGAGTATACGTAAGTAATTTTTTACACATATACATCTCAAAGCCAAGCGTGTTTTTTGATAAGTACTCAAGCATAAATAGTTTATAGTATGCGAGAGGGTCGTTTTTGTCATCCCGAGGAACGAGGGATCTTCGGAGAAGACCTCTTATCCTGCCTCCGAAGATCCCTCGTTCCTCAGGATGACAAAAAATAACCTAATGTATTTTCAGTGAACTACTTAAGTTATCTAAGCGTGAGGTAAATGAGGGAGCCGTATTGATCAATATTATACGTTTTCTAAATTATTTCAGATTTTCTATGATAGAAAAAATGTACCCGCAAATTTGAATGGCGTATCTCCAAAGTAACCGCTTATGTCCTGTTGAGCAGTAAGGCCTAGAAAGGCGAAAATGGAGTTGCTACATTTGATTGGAGACAGATTTTAAGCACATTTGGGGCAAACTGAAAGTACCTATGAAGAAAAGGCGTGTTTTTGACGAAGCCTTTAGAGAAATGGCCCGCCCCGACGTGCCGAAAATGGAGACAGCACCATAAAAAAACGAGCGACCTTTATCTACTAATACGGCACTCAATGACGAACAGCACAGATCAAAAGGCTATAGCGCGAGCTTGGAGAAGCTCAATTAGAAAGCGATAGATTAGGAAAAGTACTGGGCGGCTCCTCCAAGAGCGCCGTGCAGCATTCCGATTTAGGCTGACCCTGAATAACGGTTATTCGTGTCCCTTCTGATTGGCGATCCAAGGTTCATTTAAGGCCTCTGACTAGTAGAAATTCAAGTTTAGCGTATTTGCTGGTAGCGTAGCGGGAGAGTCATTGAGCTAGTTTCTTATTTGTTAACAAGTGCGCTGGCTGCTACTAACAATTTTGTTAATAAAAAATAATCAATGCAGTATCACCAATTAGGGAAGACCGACCTCAACGTATCACTATTGAGCTTTGGCGCATCTCCGCTGGGAAATGTTTTTAATGAAGTATCCGAAACGGAAAGTATCCGTGCGGTACACACTGCCATCGATCAGGGCATTAATTTCTTTGACGTAGCCCCGTTTTACGGCGATACGCTGGCCGAAACGCGGTTAGGGAAAGCGCTGAAGTATAAACGAGATTCCGTTTTTGTGGCCACCAAATGTTGCCGATATGGAAACGGAGTCTTCGATTTTTCCTACGAGCGGGTGCTGCAAAGCATCGACGAGTCGCTGGAGCGGTTACAGGTGGATTATGTAGACCTACTGACTGTCCACGACATCGAGTTTGGTGATCGGCAACAGGTGTTGACCGAGGCTATTCCGGCCGCTCTTAAGGTCAAAGAGATGGGTAAAGCCCGGTATATCGGTTTTTCGGGATTGCCGGTACGGTATCTGGCCCAGATTGCCCGGCAGGTGGACGTCGATACGGTTCTATCCTGGGGCCACTATACCTTGCTGGAAGATGAAATCAATGACGAACTGGTGCCTCTTTCGCTCGAAAAAGGCTTTGGGCTGATGAATGCCGCTCCCCTGATGCAGCGAATTCTGTCCGATGCACCAATTCCCCCCTGGCAAAGTTCCCCCCAGGCCGTGAAAGACATACAGCCCAAATTAGTCGCCTTGTGTAACGAATACGGGCTGGCGCTGAGCGACGTAGCATTGAACTATGCCGTACAGCATCCGGTGATTGCGACCACCATTGTGGGTATGTCGGAGCAGCGGCAGGTTGAGCAGAACCTGCGGGCGCTTCAGATTCAGATTCCCGATGAATTACTTCAGCGTATCGAAACGCTCGTCGCTCCGGTGAAAAATCAGATGTGGTTTGAGGGAAAACCAGAGAATAATATTCATAAATCGAATAGTCAACATGAATAAGCAACCTGCGCTGGTGCTGGTAGAGCCCGGAAAAACGGAAATACGCGACATCGACATACCCACACCTGGCCCGGAGGACGTCCTGCTACAGGTCAATAAGGTTGGATTCTGCGGGGGGGATCTCAACGGATTCCGGGGGCTGTTTGAATTACAGGAATACCCGAATGTACTAGGCCACGAAGTGGGCGCTACGGTCCTGGAAATGGGTAGTCGGGTGCCGAGCCAGTTCCAGCCGGGTATGCATGTTACATTAAATCCGTATCTGAATTGTGGCGTTTGTCTTTCCTGCCGAAAAGGTCGGCCGAACGCCTGTCAGGATAACAAAACCATGGGCGTTCGCCGACCCGGTGCGATGACCCAACTGATCAGCGTTCCCTGGCAAAAGCTGCACAGTTCGGCCCTTTTATCCGCTCGGGAATTGGCCCTGGTCGAGCCGCTGACGGTCGGTTTTCACGCCGTCAGCCGGGGTAGAGTGGCTACGGGTGAAAAAATAGCGGTGATCGGTTGCGGGATTGTGGGCATGGGGGCTGTAGCGGGTGCGGTTCATCGGGGGGCGGAGGTGATCGCGATTGACATCGACGAGGCCAAGATGCGCACAGCGAAACTGGCCGGGGCTGCCCATACCATCAATACCACACAAGTTGATCTACACGAGGCCCTGATGAGCATCACCAACGGAGACGGTCCTGACGTAGTGATCGAAGCCGTCGGAAATCCGGCTACATACCGGGCCGCCGTCGATGAGGTGGCTTATACAGGACGGGTGGTGTACATTGGATATGCCAAAAAACCGGTCGATTACAATACGGGGACATTCGTTCGGAAAGAGATTGAAATACTAGGGTCCCGCAATTGTCTGGGTGAATTCCCGGAAGTGATCGATTACCTGGAAAAGGGCAAATTCCCGGTAGACGCGGTTATTAGCCGGGTTGTGTCGCTGGATAAAGCCGGGGCTGCGCTGGCTGACTGGTCGGAGAACCCTGGTCCGATTACAAAAATTATGGTCGATTTTGATACCTCCGCGAATTGATGAAATCTGTAATGAAATCCTGTGTTACCATCGCGCTGGTTCCTGACATCAAAACCGGTCCCTGGATTTATTGGGATGATCTGGAAACCAGTATGGCGAAAGCAGCCGCGCTGGGTTTCGATGCCATTGAGTTATTTACGCCATCTGCCGACGCGGTCAGTTCCAGTTGGTTACTTGAACTGACCCGTCGATTTGGCCTCACCGTAGCGGCTGTAGGAACTGGTGCCGGGAAAGTACTGCATGGGCTCACATTGACGGACCCCGATCCGCAGATCCGGGCCAAAGCCGTCGCGTTCATTGCGGACATGATGTCTTTTGGGGCAACCGTCGGTGCTCCTGCCATTATTGGTTCCATGCAGGGAAACGTAGCGCCGGGCATCGAAAAAGCACAGGCATTACGTTGGCTGGCTGATGGGTTAACTACCCTGGATCAAGTGGCCCAAAAACTAGGCGTTCCCTTGATCTACGAACCCCTGAACCGCTACGAAACTAACCTGATCAATAACCTCCAGGCCGGGGTTGACTTCATTCGCTCACTGGGTACCAAACAGGTGGTGGTGTTGGCGGATCTGTTTCATATGAATATCGAAGAGGCTTCGTTGGCCAATAGTATCCGCGCAGCGGGTTCGTATATTGGTCATGTTCACTTCGCCGATAGCAACCGGCGACCGATTGGTCTGGGACATACGTCAATGGATGCGGTGGCGGCAGCCCTTCGGGAAATTGGGTATTCCGGTTATATTTCAGCCGAAGCGTTTCCTTATCCAGACCCTGACCAGGCGGCTCAACAAACCATCCGGTCGTTTCAAACCTACTTTGGCCCATTTTCTACCTAGTAAATACAACTTACTCTCAAGCTTTATGCAGCGATTTTGTCTGGCTCTCGACCTCAAAGATGACCCTGAATTAATTGCCGACTATGAACGCTGGCACGCCAAAGGAACTGGCTGGCCAGAAGTGCGAGCCAACGATCTGAACGCGGGAATTCTGGATCTTCAGATTTACCGAACTGGTAACCGGATGTTTATGATTCTGGAAACGGACGACCAATTCACTTTTGAAAAGAAAAAGGAAATGGATGCCAATAACCCGCATGTGCAGGAATGGGAACGGCTGATGTGGACGTTTCAGCAACCGCTACCCTGGGCCAAAGCTGGCGAAAAATGGGTGCTGATGGATCAGATTTTTCAGTTTGAAAAATAAGCAACTAATTGACTGGTAGCATAACACACTTATGAAATAAGGTTATCACGATAAACCGCTCTGGTCAAGAGCGGTTTAATAACTTCAAAAGCAGTGAAGGTTTTGTTTACCAGTTGCTTGACTCACCAATCAGATAAATTGGCTTGCTAGCCCCTTTTCAACGTCTATTCGCTCCGTAAAGATTTTACTGGATTCATTTGGGCGGCTTTCACGCTCTGGAAACTCACCGTTAGTAGCACAACGGCTATCGTGGCCAACAGCGACAGTAGAAACATGAACGGATTCAGGGAAATCTTGTACGTAAAATTGGCCAACCAGTTAGTCATCACCCACCAGCCTACGGGTGCAGCCAGTAAAAAAGCGATACCGATCAATCGCACAAACTCCTGGCTGAACAGCCATAGAATACTGCCTACACTAGCTCCTAAGACTTTACGCACGCCAACCTCCTTCCGGCGTTGCACCACCATGAACAGGACCAGACCGTACAAACCCATACTGCCTATTAACAAGGCAATCCCAGTGAAAAAGTTGATCAGACTGCCCATGGTCTGTTCTTGTTGATAGGCTTTCTGGAGTTGCTGCTCCACAAATTCTGACTCGAAAAAGCTATCCGGATAAACTTGGTTATAAGCCTGCTCTACCTGACTCAGTGCCCGGCTGTAGTTGGGCGAGCTAAGTTGAATATTAGCCGAATAGAATCCACTTGCTAACGTAGTCATAAACAACGGAGTTACGCCTTGTCGGAGATCCAGCTGATTGTAATCCCTTAATACTCCGACAATCGCAAGTGGAGCAAAGCCTTCTTTGTGCAAGTATTTACCCAATACCTCCGCTGGTCGGCTGAAGCCCAGCCGATGCAGGAATGTCTCGTTAATAAGCGCTTCACGGGCCGTGTCGGAAGGTTGCACATTGCGTCCGGCTATTAATTTTAGACCATACAAACTCACATAATCCGCATCAATCCAAGTCTGCTGGGGTGTATAGGGCTCTGTTTGGGGACGCGTGTCGAAACGAACCCGGGTTTGGCTGGTTGAGCCTGACTGGGGAGGCCCACTCATGGAATAGCTGAATTGGCCGACATCAGGCAAGGCGGTAGCCAGCTTACGGAACGTGCTCAGTTTAGCCAGATCCTGCGCGGGCGTATTGGGCAGATTCACCGTCAGGATAGCCGACTTTCGAAAGCCCAGATCCTTCGTCTGAACATAGCTGAGTTGATTTGCCACGACGATCAACCCGATGAGCAGTAGTTGAGAAATAGCGAACTGGCTGGTCACTAGTCCCCGCCGGAGGGAGAATCCGCCCACCTGCTGGGTGGTGAGACGCCCGGCTAAGGCGATCACGGGACGGAATCCGGCTACGACCAATGCAGGATATAGACCCGCTAGCAGAATGACCATTACGACCACCAGAGCTACCCACCCGATAACCGAAGGTGAAAAATAAAACGTAAACCGAAATGGGCCATGCAGGAAGCGATGAACCAGTATTTGTCCATACTGGAATACGCCACCCGCCAGCACTAGGGCGAGCAGGACAATGAAGGTTGTTTCGCCCATGAATTGCCAGAACAGCTGCGTTTTGGTACTGCCCAATACTTTACGAATCCCTACTTCGCGGACTCGGTTGAGCGCTTGAGCGGTAGCTAGGTTCACAAAATTGATACTGGCCGTACCAATCAGCGACAGGCCAATAAACACCAGCGATAGCAACAATCCCCGGCTTATCCCTCCATACTCGGGCGATAGGTGCATTGTGCTGAACGCCCTAATAGGGTAGGATGTCTCTTTGATTTGTTTGGGATTGTACTTTTTAACAAACGACAAAAGCTGCCGATTCCAGTCGGTAACGGTGAAACGGTCGTTGAACAGGGCAAAACAGTGCGTACTGCCATTCGTGTTGTCAAAGGGTTGGTCTTCAGGAAGAGCGCCGAGTTGTCCCTTAAGCGATTTCCAGGAAGCCATGATTGAATAAGCCAGATCTGTATTATCTCGGTAGTCAGCGAACACTCCCACAACGCGAGCGGGCATCCGGGCGTCTAGCCGAACGACCCGGCCCACAACGCCAGTTATCCTGCCAAAGCATTTGCGAGCCATCTCAGCGCTCATGACGACGGTGCCTGGTTGGTCGAGGTCATCAGGCCCTCCCGATAACCAGGTATAGTCGAAAATGCGGAAATAAGCCGGTTCAACAAAGGCCCCCTTGTAGTCGCTGTCCTTAATTTTCTTATCGACTCCGTTGGGAACGGGCACAGCAACCAAGGGTGCGTACCACTCATCCAGCATGGCCACTTGGTCAATATCAGGATAATTGGTGCGAATAGCCTGTCCCAATGGATACGGGACGCCCTGAATATTGAGATCACCGGTGGGCGAGGAAAAGCGGGAGGTAAATTGATAGATCCGGTTAAAATTATGATGGTGGTGGTCGGTTTGATAATGGTAGCGAACCAGGGCGAAAATCAGCAGCGCACAACCCATGGCGAGCGCCAACCCAGAGACATTAATAAAAGCGTAAGCCTGGTTTTTGCTCAGATTACGCCAGGCAATTAGTAGATAGTTCCGAATCATGGCAGGTTGAAAAGTATAGGTGTTATGATACTCAGACTTGTTAGAGGCTTGGCTCATTCGTTTAGTAGCCAACGGCCGAATTAACCGCAGGACTGCCAGCGCATAGTACCAACGAGCCTTTGAGAGGCCTTTGGTCTTCACCCAATAAGCGTACATTTCTAGCAGATCGCCTTGTAGTTCGTCTTCCAGACCAGGTGGACTAAATCGGCTCAGTAGCCAGGCAGCCCATTTGGGCGGGCTGGTATTGGGTTCCTTGCTGTTGGTTAAGCGCCCCATAACTGAAGAATTGGGCTTGGAATCTGCTCCCACAATTGGGCCCGAACTTGCCGACACTCGATCAATGCCCGTTGACCTGCCGCTGTGACGGTAAACAGGCGTTTTTGACGACCTCCTCGCTCTGTAGTGGCGCCACCCATATAAGAAGCGACAAAGCCTTTCTCCTGCAGTCGTTGCAGGGTAGTGTGGACTGTAGGGAAACTTATACTGCGGGCCATTTGCTGATCAATCGTTTGGGTAATTGAGGCACAGTAGGCCTGTTCTTGCAAAGCGGCTACCGTCAGCAAGACTACTTCCTCCAATTCACCTAAGAATGCTCGTTTCATTACCAAAGCAACTATTATTAGTATAGACTTTGTCGTACAAATACTTAGCCAAAGTTTCAAACCAGGCTTGGATGCCTAAAAAGGGCTTTTTTAGCTAATTAACTGGTGCTAACTTGTCCAAAAACGGACAAGTGTCGTATAGAAACGGACAATAGTTTGATAGTTTGTCAAACCTCCCATTCATGTCTGATCAAAATCTACCGTAAGTCGGCAGGAAAAATATCGCTTGGTGAGATCATAATCCTGTGAGTAAACGGGTACTAAGCCATTGGCTATCCATAATTCCCTGCATTACTTTCCAAACTAACAAACAGTCTGCTCGGCCTTTCCCTAACGGGTTGACCTACATCACTAATCCCACTCGTTCATCATCAAACAAAAGCGAGATTAGTTAGTTAGCCAAAAAACATATGAGACTTTGCTATACTCGTCTAAAAAACAACGACTAGCTATGGTTGATAGCCAAACATTTGAAATTCTTGTGGTTGAGGATGATCAACCAACTTTCGATCTTTTACATCGGCTGGGCGATATGCTGTTTCCTGAAGCCACCTTTGTGCGTACAACATCCCCTAAGGAGACCATTCATTATTTAAGTGATACTGTCGGTAAACGTCCCCAACTTATCTTATTAGATATTAATCTCCACCAACCTACCGATGGGTTGACCATGCTGCCTGAACTACGCACTCACTTTCAAGGCCAGGTTCCTATTATCATGATGACCGTTTCGGATTCGCCAGCTCATGTTCGACAAGCCTACCAAACAGGTGCAACGGCCTTTACTATTAAACCAGCAGATTTGGGCGGCTGGAAAGAATATGTTGAGATGTTAAAAACGTATTGGTACGAGATTAACCTTTTGCCTCCCACTCAATTTCCCCCTTTTCGCTTTTTGTTGCAATAGCCAGCATCTATCTAACTGTACCTCATTTCGTAGTTGAAGAACCGGGTTATAAATAAGCTATTTTATAATCCGGTTAAGACTCCTAAAAGTCCTAGCTTGTGGTAGTCCTGCTATGGCACTTTCTAGGAAAATATAACGAGAAGTATTGCCGTCTGAAAAGCCCCAATTATGAGCATGAGAATCTGCCTCGTCTCACTTGGGAGGATTTTGAGAGAATTTCCCTTTTACAATGGCAGCCTGCTTTTCTGTTCGATGTCCAGTGACTCAGTAAGTAAAAGAGCAATACGCGAAGAAACGTGTAAATAGACTTCTGAAGGTATAGGGACAGGTTAGCATCTAGCTGTTGATGTAAATTTTGTAATACACTTAGTTTTATAATTACCAATTAAGATAAATAGCATAGTACTATACAAAACATGCTATGTATTCTATTTCTTAAATCAGATGCCTAAAGGTTCTTTCGTCTCAAGCAGGAGCCTTTAAAGAGATTATTATTTTTAACGACTAGCGTTGACGGTTGTAGCCTACGCTAGTTGAGGTAGCTTTTTTGGGTGTGGCCATAAAAAGCCCCAAATGGTTGGAGGGAGTTAAAGGTATACTGACTTGGCTAACTGAATTAACTCAGCCTCATTGTCGAGCCCAAATAGCTTTATGATTAATTGCTGATGGCCCGAAATAGTACGACTAGTTAAGGATAGTCGCCTAGAAATGGCATCGATAGATAGGTCGCCCGCTAGTAACCGTAAAATTTCTTTCTGTCGGTTGGATAATTTAGAGAGATCGTGATGCATGTTAATCTGGTTTACTATTCGAATATAGGATTTTGACATCACGGTAATCGTTTGAAGTCGAGGAAAAATAGATCTGTTTCTTAAACCGCCCTATTCACGGACAGATAAAATCTGCTCGTCTCATTTATGAGCCTTTCGTGAGAATAATTATACCAGTAACCCGTCCTGCCTTACGATCATCAGGACTAAATGGCTAGCTTTTTTGAAGTACTTCTATGATTTGCTGCATGCGGCCCTCAATGCCATCATGTAGACCCTTGACGGATAAAGAATCAATTCCAAAAGTTGTGGATCAACTTGGATTAAGCATATAACTGAGTCAGTCGATATAAGAAGAACTCCACCTTTCGAACCCCTCGAAACGGACTTCGAAAGGCTTTAATCTTGACATTGAAGGACTCCGCTGGGGCATTCGTAGGTGCGATTGTCAAAGTAGTTGAGAATCGTTATATAATGGTTCTGGATGGAACGGGCTACCGTGTTGAAGGTCTGAAAACCAGCCTGCCGAACTTTTTCATGCCACTTGGCCAAGCGGGCTAAGTCGTAGAGTTTGTCAGTCGTGTTTTCAAAGATGTAGCTCACGGACTGACTCAATTCATAGGCTGTCTTCAAATCAGGGTAGCGGTCAAATAGCCGCGTAGCCCGCTCACGCTGGCTTGGGGTCCAATCGGTTGACTTTTTATAGAGCACATAGCGGCTACGAGCCAGCAGTTGTTTGACCGTATCGCCATTGGAAAGCATCTCTGGTTAAGCTTAATCTGCTCCAGGGATTCATTTTCAGCTTCCAGGGTTTGCCACCGGTACTCAATCCGCAGGTCCTGGACTACTTGTAAGGCCAATTGTTGCGCATGGGAACGATCGGTCACCTGATTAGCCTTGGGAAAATATTTTTTAGCAATCAAGGCAATATTACCCGCCATGTCCAAGGTAACCTCTTTTGCCTTTTTGCGCTGATGTTCAGGCAACTTACCCAAGATTTCAATGGCTGTATCGGCTTTAGTTCCTACTACAATGACCACGATACTTCCGCATCGGCGGTCCGACTTTGCCACCTTTAGCCGCCTTATTGTTCAGAATCGTATAGAGTTCGCTATGGGATAGGCTGGTTTCATCCAGGGAGAGATGAGACCCTAAGTTAGCCAGAAACAACAGCATCGGCGGTCCGAAGCCACTGTTTGGCATGGGCTCGCTGGGACCAAGTCGAAAACTCACTTAACTGGGTCTGTATTGGTGGGTTAGCCGATTTCCATTAACGCTATAAAGACTGCCAAGATCACTGGTACTGTGGGGGGATGAATCCGTCACAAGTTCTTTTAAAAAATCCGCGAATTGCTGAGTCATTCGCGTGCCTTGAGCGACCTGATTCCAATCTCGGGTTTCTACTTGATTTGTTTTGGTATGGAGCCAACGACGTTCACAATCTGATAATAGCGACCCGTGTCGTCATACACCAATAGAGTAGGTGACTGCATCAGTTTCTAGCGAAGGTTCTGGGGTATACAGTCTTCAATGGTTGTTGCCATAATAATGCCGCGAAAAATTAGTCATTGATTAGGGGTTTAGCTCACTTCATCAATTGGAGCTGTGCTTGAGGCTGGTAAATTAGCTGGCCACCCCTTGCAAAACCTAAGCGGGTCACTCGACTCTGGTAGTTTGTAGGTAAAGTGACAGAGTGCCTGACCTGTACATAATCGGTAGGGGCTGGTACTCGCCCATGCGACCAGACCGTTGGGTCGTTCCAAAGTCCGGGTTTAACTGTGGTGAAGCCATAACCGGAGGACGGTGTACAATTATAAAAAATCCAATATCCGCCCACAGATTGGGAGGCTACATCAAGCCGACCATCGTTATCAAAATCTTGTACATCAAGTACCTGGCAAAAACTACCAATTGGGTAACTCACTGGTGGGTTGAAATACCCATCACCTGAGTTGACATACACCATTAGCCGATACTTATAGTACTCTTCGTCTATTACTTTTAAACCAACCAGATCCTGAAAACCATCCCCATTCACATCGGCAGTTTTGTAGGCATAAACCACCGTATCTTTCATTAGGGTCTGGAACGAATCAAAGGTGCCGTTTCCCTTATTGAGCATTAGGGCCGTAAAGTAAGGTGTTGAAATAATAAGGTCCTGACTTCCATCATTGTTTAGGTCATTGTTTACGACCGACGTAACGTCTCGAGCAATGGTATAACTAGCAGGTGGCGAAAATTGCCCCCCCCCTTGATTAAAGAAAATCTGTACACTTGGTGGATTGACCGATGATAGCACAACGATATCCGGTTTTTTGTCATTGTTTAAGTCCGTTACAATCATCTGAGAACCAATAACGGTCATCGCATCAAATTGTGTCAGTATACCATTACCTGAGTTAATCAAAATAGTGACAACCTTTGGGTAGCTGAAGGTGTTGATCATTGTAACATCAAGATCCCCATCGCCATCTATATCAACCAGAATGGCTGGCGATGGCTGGGTGGCACCTGCCCCCGTTTTGTAATGCACAGGCGGAAGAAATTGGCTATTGCCTGCGTTTAGTAGCACCGAAATCGAATTGTAGTAACGATCCGTAGTTACTATATCCTGCCAGCCATCATTGTTCATATCGCCTATTGTCACATCACTGACATAAACTCCCATCGTAAGTGAAAGGGGCTGACTGAATGTGTAATTACCAAGGTTCGTATACAGGAAGAGTAGCTTGTTGCTGCCCGTCGGTTCATCGACAATAACGACCAGATCCGGACGACTATCATTGTTCAGATCTCCCGATACAGACGTACTAATTTGCTGGGGTGTTCGAACAATGGAGGCCTGGCCAAAAAGTCCTTGTCCTTTGTTGATCAGTACGGCCGCTGTATTATTTTCCCGGTTGACAGCGGCAATGTCAGGTCGAGAGTCGCCATTTATATCGCCTATAGAAACATCCACGGGATCGTATCCTGTTCCGTAGTACACGCCCTTCTTGAAGGTTCCATCACCAGCATTCAACCAGACCGATACCGTGAAATTCTCAAAATGAGCCATAACCAGATCGGGGTATGTATCTCCATCAACATCCTGAACACGAATAACTTTGGGAGCAGATACATTGGTTTCGGTACGGCTACTGAACTGACCGTTTCCTTGGTTGAGCAATATATCCAGCGAGTTGCCGGTAAATGAGCTTACAATCAGGTCGGGTCGGTTATCTTTATTAAAATCCTCTGTATTTATGACAGAGGGACCTGACGTCACCGAAAAGCTATTGATAGCGGTAAACTGTCCTTTCCCTACATTATGAAAAATGGTTGCGACTCCCATACTGTAGCTTATCGTTGCCAAATCCGGGAGACCATCCGTATCAAAATCGCCGACCGTTACCCAATCAACACCATTCGCCTGAGCCTGCCTGGGTAAAGCCGAAAAGGTACCATCTCCTGCGTTAGTCAGGATTTGATAGCCACTGGGAAGACCACCACTGGCTAATGCCAGGTCGAGTGAGTTGTCTGCATTAAAATCGCCCAGGGCAATATTGGTGATATTGATCAGACCGGTATATGTGCTAGATGCACCTGTAAAGCCAGTAGCTGTATTAAGCAGGATCGTTACGGAACCTTCCTGACCACCAATCACTAAATCTATTCGGCCGTCACCATTTAGTTCGGCGGCCATTATGGGTACGGGTAAAGCGCAAACCGTAAATGAAATGGCCTCTTCAAATGTACCATCTGCGTTTGCATACCGTATTGACACTAGGTTTTCCAACCGACTAACGGTAGCCATATCGGCCCGTGAGTCGTTATTAAAATCAGCTAGGACAATGCCGGAGGGCGATTTTTTGGTGTCGTATAGCTGGAAGGTAGTCGGATCGGCTGTGTTTTGAAAGCATTGGCCGGATGCAGTATTAGTTAAGCCCATTAGGAAAAACCAACAGGCAAGGTGTGTGTAGAAGTTATTCATTTAGATAAACCGTGGGTAATCGATCCATACATTACAAAAGTCCTAGCTGACCACTTATGGCCTTTTCATTTTTCACGCGCTCTTTCTTCTCCTTTGGTTTTACAATACAAATCGACTCCAAGTCGTGGGCGATGGCCAGACTTAGGTCGGTTTTACATTTTTCGCGGACGCACTCAGGCCAGATGGGCAGCGTGAAGTGTGCCCAGTCGTATTTACCCTCCTGTAAGTGAGATTACTAAATTCGATGGTCGGTTGTTTAGCGAAGTCGCCAAGCAGTTTGATAACCCGCTTATAGCGCCCATAGGTGATAATATTGATGCTTTTATCGGTGCGCTCTCTTTTTTTACTTCTTTCGCTCGTTCGCCCCACTCATTAGGAGTTAGATGTATGCCAGTTTTCAGATACCGACGTTTGCCGTTTTGATAAGCTTCGATCAGTACAGAAGCTTTGCCATTACGGTCTAATTGTTTGCGTCAGTTATACACAGCTTTATAGTTTACTTTTACTGTTGTCATTATGCCGTAGTGTTAAATACGACACAAACCTACGCTCACTCATTACAGTAACATTCCGTATCAAAATTGTATCAAACAGGGCGAACAAGATAGGACTATAACGTACTAGCACAAGAATACCTAACTGATGGATTATAAGCTAAAAATCCCTGCAAATCAGCGAATTGCAGGGATTTAAAATTGTACTTTCGTGCACTCGTAGGGATTCACAAGGACACGTATAATACATTAAGAATTAGACCTTTACCACTACGTAAGTGGTAGGTACACCCTGAATTACACCTCAAACCTACAAAAAAAAGCCTAAGCAGTGGCTTTTTCATTTTTTACAGGCGTGAAAGGTATAACCCGGCCCTCGAAGGATGTACCGTTAAGAAAAGACTTTTCCGAAGCCTTCTGTGTCATTGACACCTCTAATAAACGGGTGAGCGTTTCTATTTGCTTATCCTTACTCTCCAGTTGACTAGCCAGCCGGGCAAAGTTTTCCTCTAAAGTATGTAAGTGCTCTACTAAATAAGAATCTGGAGCAGAAGATGGAGCAATAGCTGGAGCCACCTGCTTTATCATTTCCCCTTCGCCGGTCATTAACCAACCTGGGTTAATGTCTGGGAAATTTGAAATAATAGCCTCTAGCAGTTCCCAGCCTGGTTTGCTCAGTCCCTTAACTATGCTATTGATAGCAGTGTAACTTTTATTAAGGGTTTTAGAAAATGTGTTTATGTTCATTTTCTCCCTTTCCATTACCTGGTTAATCCTAAGATTAATGGTGTTTTCCATAATAATAGTTTTAGTGAACTGATAAAATAGACTCTAAGGAAATTTCTAAGTCGCCTTTTAGGAATAATTTGATTTTCAGTCTATTAACTTTATTTTTGAAGTTAATAGAAAATTTATTGAAGTTAATAGAAGATTATTCTCCTTTTAGTTCATATAATTGCACTATGATTTCACAGTAAACGGACAAATATTGTTACAAACAGTGAGAAATCACACTAAATTCTATGTAAACGGTCAAATTTTAGTATGAACACTATCCAGGCGCATTATGACGCATTACGCCAATCAGATTTAGAAAGCTGGCTGGCGATGAATGGAAAGCTGGCCTCACGGTTACACATGCGAAAGGATTGCTTAACTTATTTCAAACGGTCGATTCTTGAGAAAGAGGCTAAGCCAGAGAGTAAAATAGACCTAGCCGTTTTGCCGGGTTGGATCCAAAAACAGTTTGTCGATTACTTAGGCTTTACCTGGGATGGAATTTGGTCGAACACCATGCCAGCCCTGCCAAACCAATAAAATTGCCTTTACAAATCCGTCCTTTTCATGCCTGTTACCACACACTACCTTTCGGGTCAAGTGACAGACCTGCTATTAAGCCATGCCCAAATTGAGGCTATGCCTGATTCGGCGGTTAAGTCTGCTTATGAAAACGTTAAAATTCATTTGTCGAATCTGCAACGGAGAGTGCAGAATAATAGTGGCCTTTTGGCCGAGCTCTCCGAGGAAATCCAAGCGTTTACGCGCCAGTTCGTATGGCTTCGCGCTAGGAAATTTCCAGATTATTGTGAGGATTAACAGATTCACTATCAGTCAGATAGGTAGAATATAGGGTTAGGTGGTTGGCTCTAGTGGAGAGCAGCGAACTGGTTAGGGGCCAGCGTTTATTGGGTTCGACTCCCTGCCACCTGCAATGGAAAAACTTTCCATTCTAACGAGGAACGTATAAGACTTAGGTAGTTAGGATTGGTGGCCTGGCAATGATTCAGGCCACCAACCTCCAAATTGTCTACGTATATACATAAACGTTAGGTTTCTTTTACGGCTTGGTGCACACAGCCGCAATTCACAGGATAACCGCGAAAAAAACAGCCTTATGGGCTGGCCGGTAGAACTATGCCATTTTGGCATCTTTTTTAGGCCGAATCGCAGTTAAACCTAAAGTTAACTATCAGGTAACCAATAGTTTAACTTTTAGATTAACTCGATTAACTTTCAGAGTAACCTTTTTTCGAGGGTCTATTTTCATAACCGATTAACTGCTGCTTTGCTCAGGCCAAAAAGCCAGAAATCTGCCCGAAAAATGGCCCAAAAACCAAAAAATGGCTCCAGGAGCCGAATTAGACCACCAAAGCCACGATCTTTTTTTTGATTTTCTCAACTACCGAAATAGGCCTAGAATGGCTTAAAACGAAGAAAACGCACCACCAACCACCATGAACCAACAAGAACTTGACCGGATAACAACAGCATTAAAAGGCCTGCATTTGTACGCGCTCCAGGTTGAGCCAGGGCCAGAATCGTTAAAGGTGACTATTCCAGATGGCAAAATCTATGGCTTTCAACTGGAGCAACTTATGGCCATTGCAAAAGGCTATTCTTTAAGCATTGAAAGTACTGGCTGCTACCTGACTTGCACAATGTTCTGGTAAGACCCACAACCCCCTTAAAATCTGCCCGAAAAATGGCCAAAAACGCCAAAAATGGCCGTATAGGCCGAATCAGTCCAATAGAGCCACGATCTTTTTTTTGATTTTCTCAACTACCCGATTAACCGTAAAGTCCTTAAACGGGCTAAAAATAACCTCCTAAGTCTACCCCAAAACGCAATGATTCAAGAACGACAAAGACAAAAATTTGTAGGCGATAGAGAGCTATCTACCTACCGCTGGGAGCTGTACCTGGCCAATGAAAAGGCCTACGTTTTTGATGGCTATTCTAAGAACCGAGGCCAGGCCGAAAAACACGACAAACAAGCGCTATTCCAGGATTGTGTGGCTAGGATCTGTTTCAGCGGATACCTGGACAAAACATACCAAATGCTCTGGTACAAACGCGGTGGAGCACTCCAGCACAAGAAAGAGGATAGGCTTTTACTGGAAATGTACCCGACCTATTTTAAGGCACACAATGAGCTCCAGCTAGACCTTTCTACCATCAACTATTTAAAGCGGCTGTACGATGCCAAATTATCCGGTAAGCCGTTTGATCCAAAGAAATTATTGCCCCCTAGAGAGAGCGTAAGGGATTTTGAGGCCATAGATTTCTCCTTTTCGCTGAGTCGCTTTCCTACGGAGGATATACTGGTAGAGCATTGCCATGAACTCATTACCCGCTATCCACGCACTAGAGTAGAAGCCTGGTGGCGAAAGGTAAAAGATGCCTATTTAGATGCTCCAGTGCTGATAAAGGAGCCAATGGTTTACAAGCCAGAGCCAGCCACCAACCAGCAGCCAGCCAACCAATTCCACCAGCAGCCAATTAACCACCAGCGGCCAGCTAACCACCGGGAAAATGGCCGGGCCACGCCAGGCCGAGCCACGCCGAATATGACACCACCACGCCCTCCAGCCGATCCAGATAACCAGCAAGCCGTGGCGAATGCAAAAGGAGCCATAGCGGCCATGATTAACAAGTTTAACGTGAATAAAAAGTAAGCGTGCACAAGGTTACAATTTACATTTACAAGGCGGAAATGGCCGCTTTGTTAAACCTGGTGCACCCGCCGAGCCGCTACAGCCTCCAGAGCGCTCTCAATAGCTTAAGCCTGGAGGAACTTACCCTAATCGAATGGAGGGGCCGAATAACGCAACACAATTTACTCACCTGGCAGCTACGAGATAACCAGAAAAAATACGGCCTAAACATGCCGGTAACGGTAGCGCTCTGGAAAGTACTCCGAAACGTGCCCCTCAATCCAGACTTGCAAACCCTATCGGATGCCCTGGACTATTGCCTTATCAGTAACGGATTTTCACCTAACTATTTAACTGTTCCTTACCATGATTAAACTGCTTTTCAGTCTCCCCGTTGTAGTCGCTGGAGCTCTCTTTTTAGGCTTCTGGCTCCTGGTGGCTCTCGCCGTCATAATTGCCTTAACGTTCGTTCTGAGCCCTTTTTTATCCTTTTTAGACAAGTATGCCAACTCATTTAAAACACCCTCAAAATACGCCGATTATGGACGCAATTAACGCCAATACTCCAGTACCAAGCACCAGAGAGCTCCTAAACTTAAAACGTGGTTTGCTACCCACTGGCACCGTTTGGCGGTGTATTCAGGCGGGGTTTATCAAAGGCTTAATCAATAACCAGGAAGCCACCGACTTACAGCAACAACTAGCCAGCGTAGTTGACTACTGTCAGGAACAGCAAACAATCATTTTTAACCTCCAGGTTGAGCTGGCCAGGACTAAACAAACGTCACTTTTTAATTAATCGATTCTCAGTACATGCTAGAAAGCCATTCACTCACCGAGGAACAGATACAGGACAATAAAGAAATACAGGATGGTTTATTAATTCTTACCCGTTTGCCCCTGCCAAGCAAAAAGAATTGCGATTGTAGCCACTGCAAGCGCCTAAACCAGATTTCCGGCCAACTTCTGGATAATCCAGATGAGGCTTATGGGCCAAACATTATCCCACAGTTAGGGGGCAAAATAGCTACTAAAGTTCACCGATAATTAAGCAAATCCATTCCAATGCAAACAATAATAATTACCCTAGCGGATTACCTGGCCATGTTTCCAGAGCCAGAACGGTGGATAATGAGCTCACCAGGGCTTAAGGAAGTAAAGCCGCTTAAAGAGCAGCACATGATTTCTACCCTTTATCACAATTGCAATTTTAGAGGGCCAGAAATCAACATTCCGAAGGTTTGCAAAAACGTTGTGCAGCGCTCACAAAAGGGTATTTTAGGAAAGCCCTACTACCTTATTTACGTGGCCAGCAGGCTAATCCAAAAGGCTCCATTTATTACGTATTCTGATTGTTTTGAGCTGGTAATGTGGCACATGGTTAACGAGCTTAACGCACGATACAAAGCCGAACGTATAGCAATTACCGTAGAGCTCGGAGGGTACGAACGGGATAGAGCCGGATTAAACGATTAACCACCAGCCTGGCCGGATACGGCCAGGCTTTTCTTTTCTCATTCCACTAGTATAAACCAACTAAGCTACCATGCCAAAAGGCTACAACGAAGACGGATCCAAAAAAGTAAGGCCAGCAGGCTCTGGCCGCAAACCAAAGGAAAGCAAAGCCATCTCTCCCCAAATTAGCCTGGAGGCCTTTGCCGTGTTGGCTGGCCTAAAAAAGCAGAAAGCCAATCTTATTTACTTCATTTCTAACGCCATTCTGGAGAAAGCGACCAACGATGCCAGCAAAAAGGCTGATTTGCCCAGAACTGACTATTTTTCAACGATAAAGTTAATTTCATATGAAAGTTTACTTAGAGTTTGAAGGTATTTTGATCATTATCTATTGATAATTAAATAGTCAAAATTATAAAAAAAATATACAATTGTAAGTATAATATATAGCACTAAAGTTCTAAGTAATATACCGTTAAGTAAATTGAATAAGAATGTTTAATGTTTTTCGATTTAGCGCTTCTATTAGGATTAAGTGTTAACTAAATTTGCAAATAGTCAGTGTTTTAGAGCATTATCTAATCTTTTGATTAATAATTTACTTTTCATATGAGATTTTGACGTTGTTTTAATGGATGAATTATTTGGAGAAATTGATAATATTTTTTTAAATAAAAATGAATGCTATGGATAGCAACGAAGAATGCGAAAAGAAACTCACAGAATGTGAGGAAGCTTTGGACGAACTTGCCAAAGGTCTATTGGGGCCTTTTTTAAAAACAATTGGCCTAAATGATATAGGTAATATTAACGCCTTTACAGATGAGCAATATGAAAATTTAGGAAAAAATATTAGCGAAAACTTAAAGAGAATTTTAAAAAAAAAGTAGCGTCTTTTGATTACGCTGTTGTATTTTCAGGTGGAGGTGCTTTCGGATCATGGGAAATAGGTGCTTATAAGTTTTTGCTTGAAAAATTTGGAAAGCCACCTAAAACTATTGTTGGTACTTCCGCCGGGTCTCTAAATACCTCTGCAATATTTGCTGGTTATGATATAGATGATTTATGTAAGTTATGGAATGTTTCTTCTAATGAGGTTTATACAAGCAGTATTACTTATCGCTTTATAAAAGCTTTTTTTATTATTTTTATTGTACTGTTAATCTCTTCTACTTTTCTACTGGCTGAAAGCTTTAACTTTATTAACAATTGGCCAACATTTCAGAAATTTATAAGGATTACCTTGTCGATATCTCTGCTATCTATAATAGTGATTTCGTGTTTAATTGTATATTTTTTTCTTTCTAAGAAATTTGATAGTATATATAACAATAAGCCATTAAGGAAAAAGATGGCTAATGTATTAAGTAGATTGAATACTATTAATGATTCAAATTTCAATCTTGCAATAACTTTAACGGATGTTGCAACATCGGGGAAATTTGTATACTATTGGTTAAAGGATAAGAAAGTAAATGTTCCTTCAGATACATTTTCAAAATATATAGGTTTAAATAATAAAGAAGAACTAATAGAGTCGTTAATTGGAAGTAGTTCAATTCCTATTGCATTTCCGCCAAATAAATATGGATATTTTGATGGTGGAATTTTAAATAATAATCCTTTAAGTGTTGCAGAACAATTAGGCGAAAAAGTTATATTTGTTTTAGTTCCCTCTGTTAGTAAAGATAAACGATTAATAAATAATGACATAATAAAGAGAACTGGGCTGTTAAATATTGTCAATGATTTAATAGATACTTGGCTAATTACAAATTTGAGAGAAGTTTCTTATGCAATAATTGAAAAGAATAAAATAGCGAAATTAAGAGGACGTCCTGAATGTAAAGTTTGTATAATTAGACCAACTAATGATTTTTTGGAACTTAATATTGGATTATTAGATTTTGGTAAAAAAGTTGATGAATTAATAAGTAACGGTTATGCTTCAGCAAATGATAGGTTGTCTAAATTTAGATTAGATAGTTCTACTACTTGGTTTGAAGGGTCTTAATAGTTATAGATAATGTCAGCTAGAAGTAGCCTTTAAAACAATTACTTAGAAGCTAGCTCTCTCCAGGGCTGGCTTTTTTTATGTCCTTTCGGATACCCCACACACGGCTCACCTTTGAGCCATGAAACAATTTCTAAGCACAATCTGGCAATTCATAAAGGGCAATTCCAGCCGCTTTATCTGGGAGCTGGTGGCCGTGGCCATCGGTATCGCTGTAACCTGGCTTATTAGCCAGCTCACCGGCCAGCAATCACTCCAGGCCTGCCAGGACGAACGGGCCATTTTGCTCCAGGAGAAAACAAGCGCCCAATCTTTTGCCGACTCGGTACGCTGGAGCGCCGTACTCACCGAGAAAAATACCACCATTAAACACCTTCAAAATGAACTCCTTTATTTCCGCGAAAAAACCGCTCTGGATTCTGCTACTGCTGCTACCGAGCTGGCCACTATGCGCTCAATCAATCAGCGCTACCAACAGCAAGCAAAACACCGATAGTCTAGCCGTGGCCGTGGAGTTTATCCATAATGCCAAACAGATCCAGCAGGATCTTATCAAAGGCGATTGGGCCATAAAGCGCGAGGTGGTTTATAAAGCCCAAATCTCCGAACAAGAAGCCACCAACCAACGCCAGGCCGGGGAGCTGGCCAGCCTTACCAAAACAAACGGCAACCTAACCACCGACCTGGCCACCGCCAAGCAGCAACTAGGCGAACAAACACTTAAAACCAAGTCGGCAAAGTTGGAGGTTTGGGCCATGCGGCTGGCCGTAGGGCTTTATTTGGTGGGTAAACTAAACCGCATTTTGCCTTAAGCAGGAACACGTAAACCAATTATCAACGATGAAAGCGATTCATTTTTCTATTGACCTGCGTTCGTTCTTTCTGGGAGTTCTTACCCTAACGGGCCTTCTATTGCTGGCTAATTTCACACCTTCGCGAGATAACCAACCCGAACCCGGCAAAAACGAAAACCGACGCTATCAGGCCGTTACCGGCGAACAAGGATCCATTATTCTGGATACGCAAACGGGACAGTATATCCTTGTTTATGGAACCGCAAAAAGCTTACGAACCAAGTTTGATTTTAATGAAACAGAGCTGAAACGCAAATAACGGTTCGGAATCGTTCGCTCCCGCTTACCAGCCACGGCCAGCCAGCCGTGGCTTTTTTGTTGCTGCAAAACCGTCCTTTCCAGCGGCCAGGCCTGAGTGCAACTTTGAGCCAGTAAACAACTCAAACTAACAACCGCATCGGCGGTCCGAACCAATGGCTTTAAAACTAGTAAAATTTATTACCGATTCTGACGGGCCAACCAGGGCCGTAAACATCAACCCGGAGTACGTGACCACGGTAGAGGCCGATATGGTAAAGCCTGACCAGTATTGCCACATTAACCTTTGTACGGGCCACTACTACCGGGTTCTGGAGCCTGAAATTTCAGCCACCAGACGCTTAACCAATGCCATCTAATACCATTACGCGCCGGGCCATGTTTGCCGAGATCCACCAGGACACCCTGGGCGGGGGAAAGGCTCACGTTTTTAGCATTACCTACATAAAAAAGGATTCGACGGTAGGCCAGAAAGCCAGAGTCCGTAAGTGCTCTAAAAACCTGCCTGGAGAACGTGGCTACCGGGGAAACATCAATTTAAACCATGTACTCCTACTGGAAAACCTAGACAATCAAAAGCCCGACGGGGCACCGCAACCGTTCGAGATCCTTATCGACCTCATTACGCACTATAACGGCCAGCGAGTGGTGCACACTTTTTAACTATGGAGGCACTAACAGAAAATACATTTTTAATACCGAGTGAGCGAAACGGGGCCGTTTTGCAACTCACTGGCCGAGATCAGATTTTTGGCTCCAGCCTGACGCTCACCAGGGCGAATGGCTTAGACCATATACCCTGGGGCCGGGAAGATAACCAGCCCAACCAAATGGCCCGGCTGGTGGAACAAAACAGCCAGATCCGGCCACTATTGGAGGCTATCCGGGACATGATCCACGGCAGCGGGTTAGGCTTTTTTAAGCAGATCCAGGAGGGCAAAACCATCCACCTGGAGCCGTTTACAGACGCAAAGCTAACCGACTGGAGTTACCAGACGGAACTGCCCAATTACATGATTGCGGCCATTAACGAGCGGGTAACGAATGCCAACCATTTTACCCGGTTCGAGTTCACGCCGGACGGCCTGCCGTTGCTGTCCATTTCGGATAGTTTCACCACGCGTATAGGCAAACCCGTTGGCAACAAAATCCAGAACTACCTGCAAAATCCGTGGTTCGGGGAGGGGTGGGGCCAGGCACTGGAAAAGAGCGAGGTAGTACCCGCTTTTAACCGGCAGGATCCTACGCGCAATATCGTGAGCATGTTCCACAGCCGGGAACACATTTCAGGCAATCCGTTCTATGCCTTCCCTTCCTGGTGGTGTGCCAGGGACTGGATCGAAGTAGCCAACCTAATCCCGCTCTTTCACAAATCAGGGCTCAAAAACGGGTATAACATCAAATACCTGATTAAGATGCCGAAAGACTATTTCGATAAGGAGGGAGGCCGGGATTTAGAGCCCAAAGCGATCCAGGAGAAATGGGCCAAATTCGGAGAGAGCCTAAAAACGTGGCTTTCTGGGGTGGACAACGTAAATAAATCGCTCCTGGTGAGATACCTCCGGGGGGACGATAACAAAGCCCTGGAAAGTATCGACGTGGTTCCCATGAAAAACGAAATGTCGGACGACGCCTACAGCAAAGTATGGGAAATGGCCAACGTTTCGACCACCAACGCGGTAGGCGTTTTGCCCGTTTTAGGCGGGGTTACACCCGGCTCGAAAAGCGGGGATTCAGGGAGCCAGGTACGTGTGGTAGCCGATTACCAGCAACATTTTAGAACGCCGGTACAACGCCAGATCCTGCTGGAGCCCGTCCAGATGGCCCTCCGAATTTTGGGCTATACGGACGTAATCCCGGCCTTCAAAGAGGTACAATTAACCACCCTGGACAAAAACCCGAACGGCAAACAAGCCGTCGTAAACCACGGAGCCTAATGCTACTGAATCAAGACGTTTTAAAACTCCATTTGGGCGGGGTACAGGCCAAACTGAGCTTTGATACCATGCTGCCCTTTGCCGACTTTTCGGAGCGGTGGTTTACCGATCAGGTAGGTAAGGAATTAATGGCCTACCTGGCTGGCTTATCGAATCCAGAAACGGGCTCCGATGATGCCGATTTGCACTATTTGGCGCTGGCCTGCATGAGTTGGCGCTGTTATGAGTTCGCCTTTCCACATCTGAAATTACGGGCTAGTGATTTGGGTATTCAGAAGATGAACACCCAGAACACGGTGGCCGTGGCCAAGTGGGAATATGTGGACTCCAGGGAGGCAAACCTGGCCATGTTAGACCTGGCCCTAGAAAACTTTTGGCAGGCCGTGGAGCAGATCCGGCCAGCGGCCTGGACTGGCTCCCAAGCCTACCAAAAGCGCCAAAAAGTGTGGATCCGTTCCGCTAGTGAGCTGGCCGAACATATCCCGACGCTAGGCCGTAAAAACCGCTTATTTGAGCAGTTATTGACCTACATCAAACGGGCCGAAATGATCTATATCCGGCCCGTTTTAACGGAGTCGGTTTATACTGCACTCAAAGCGGCCTGGAGTAATCCAGCGGGTACGCTCACCAGTCAGGAAAAGGATTTGGTGGAGATGATCCGGCCAGCGCTGGCTCATATGGCCCTCTATGAAGCCTATCCGTATTTGCCCTTAACGCTGGACACCACCGGCATAACCGAGCGCCGGAGCAAAGACGGAACGTTTGAAGAAGTGGCGCCCGGGGGCGATACCAAAGGCACCCAAAAGCGCCAGCTCTACCAGGATGGCCAAATGTTCCTTTCGGAGTTACACGACTATTTACAAGCCACGTCCACCAGCACCCAATGGCCCGGCTTTTACCAGGCTCACCTGGCCACGGCAGGGGTGAGCACAGACGACGATTTTACCAACAGTTCTTTAGTAATTCTTTAAACAACTAATACAAACAATGAATACCGAAAACAGTACAGAACAAACAGTAGATCCTTTCGAGCTGGCCGCGCAAAAATTGCGAGACCAACAGGCACAACTCCAGCGGGATATGGACGCACTGGAAGAGCAACGGCAGCAGGCCGAAGAAGCCGAACGACAGCGCAAAATTGAGGCCTATCAGGCTTTGCGGGAGGATGCCGCTGGATTCCGAGCCACGGCAGTACAGGAAACCGACGAAGCCAGCAAAAAAATGTATGTCCAGTGGGCGGTAGATGCCGACCGGCAAGCCGTACAACTGGCTAGAGAGTTAGGCCTGGCTATTGAGGAACCCGTAGAGCCAGGCGAGGCCGAACGATCAACAATGGACAAGGTGAAAAGCCTGTTAAGCCACCGTTTAGGGGCCATTGTCCAGATTACGCTTTTGGTGGCTGCTATCGTTTGGGCCAGCACCAACTTTACCAACATTGGCCACGAGATCCAGGTACTAAACGAGAAATTGCCGCTGGAGGAAAAAATGAACGCTTACGACATTACCAGCAATCAAAAGTTCTTTTTTGAGAAGTACGTGGAGTTCTGGGATTTGCCGGTAGGCCTCTTTAAACTGCTGATTTTGGTGCCGTTTGTTGGGCTGTATTTGCTGCCTTTCATTCGGTCACGCCGGGATTTTTTTACCGAGTTTTTCGAGGATTTAACCCCCTACCAGAGATGCCTTATCACCTTCGGTTTTGTTGCCTTATTTATCTTACATTCGGCTCTCTCTCATGGGGTCAAACCGTAAAAGGGCCGGACAAAAACGCCATCTATCCAGCCAACCCCTGGACACTAGACGAAACGCTTTTACGCCAGGCCATCCTGGATAGTGCTGCCGTTTTTGTCGGGAAGGTGGAGCAGACCAACAACAACGATGCCCCGTGGATTACCAAGATCAATCGCTATAACGGCCTGCCTGTTCGGTCTGCCTATTGTGCCAGTGGCTACTACTACGCCCACCGGGTCAACGGGGTAAAGTTGCCCGTAAAAGCCCTGGGAGCCGTGGCCAGTTATTTCTCAGTCCCTGCTAAGATCATCTACCGACGCAACCAACGAGGAAACCAGCGCTTAGGCATCATGCCGCGCCGAATGGACGTAGTGAGCCTATTTGCCAGCCACGTAGAGGGGCTAGTGTCGGACGTTTGGGATCCTGACGAGGACGAAGTAACGCTAATCGGATTTAACACTTCGGGCGGCAAAGGTACTAAATACGGCTGCTACATCAACCGCCGTAAAAAGTCCGAAATTAAATTTATAGCCAACTGGCTCACCCCTTATTTAACCACTTTAAAACACCAATAAACGCACCCATGAACGCAATTCCAAAGCGCAAAATGGTGTCCTTTTCCATTTGGTCGCTGTTAGCTCTCTTTGGGCTAATGGTGGCCGGATGGGAGTTCGGATGCCGCCTAATGGCTTTACTTTTTAACGAATAAAAACCCCATGAAAACAGTCTTTTATTTCCTGCTGATGGTCTTTTTAGGTCTGCTGGATACGGTACTAGTCATTTTACTCTGGATGCCTATACGGCTCATTTGGGGGGTGAATACCCTCCGGTATGTATTCAGTCCAGCCACTAGCCTAAGTACCTGGCTCCAAACAAACCTTAAGCGCTAATGCTAACTATCGAATTTGCCGGAAGTTCCTACCAGTTGCCCGAAAGCTGGAGTGAGGTGGATCCTGAACGGTTGCCGCAATTACTCCAGCTTACGTTTTTCACGCCACCCACGCCGGACAGTTTCCACGAAACGCTCCGATTGACGTTAGGGATTCGCCAAAAAGTCTGGAAAAAGCTCATGCAAACCCACTTTGGTCCAGGCGTAGGCAAGAAAGCCAAACAGGCCAACGCGGTGGTATTGCACACCCTTAAGCACCAATTACGATGGATGCAAAAAGAGGCTATTCATAAACAGCCATTTGCTACGCTGGAGCTGGATTTTGGGCATACCTGGTTATTACCAGAGACCGACTTTTTAACCATGAGCTTTGGGGAGCTCACCGACGCATATATTCATTTTCTTATCTGGATCCGGCAGCTAATCCAGGGAGATGAGCACTTAGATTTACTAGTTGCCACCCTTTGCCGACCAGCCAGGACTGGAGACTACCAGGCCGCGCCAGGCTGGAATGGCGACCACCGGGAGCCCTACAACGAGTTTAACGCCAAAGAACGGGCCAAGCTCCTGGCCGCTATTGAGCCAGGCCTTAAAATGGCCGTATTGCTGTTTTTTGTGGGCAACCTGGAGAAAGTTATGGGCCGCTATGAACTAAGCGGTGGCGAGGCTGGAGAGCCTGACCAATACCCTGGCCAGGCATGGGTTAAGAATAGCCATTTATTGGCAGCGAAAGGGATTTTTGGCAATCTCGACCAGACCAAAGCGGCCAATTTACACGACGTTTTGCTATTCCTGGAGGAAAATAGAAAGGACATTTTGGCTGAAATTGAACACCGTAAACAAGAGGAAACTATCTAAATGAGCGCTACAACGTGCACCAAATCTTTCTGGGAGTTCTTTAACCCGCTGGCCGGATCCGTGCCCGGCATCAAGACCGTGAATCGTTCCGGGGGCGATAAAATGGATCGGCTTATGGCCATTTCCCGAAGTGAGGATATTTACCCGGCAGCGTTTTTATTACGGCCTAAATACAGCCTGGAGGATAATGGGGCCGGTTTAACTATTGCCTGGTTCGATGCCACCTATTACGTGATTTGCCAAGGCGATATGAGCAGCGACCTAGACGAAGATTTGGCCTTTGATGAAGCCGAACGACTAGCTACCGAAATTTGCGCTAAAATCCAGCAAAGTCCTGATACAAATTATAAAGTGCTCATTGATCCAGCGCAACGGATTTTTCTGGAGCCCATTACAATGGTAACTTTAGAGGCCTCCTACGGCTACGAGGTACGTATTAAAGTAGGCCTCATGGTCAACAGTGAGTTATATAGTTAATTCAATTAACCAGTAAGTTGAGAAAGAAATGAAGCTATTTACGTTAATACGATTCTATTTGGTTTGGGGTTTGGCCGCTCCCTTTGTGCTGCTTTTCCTAATCGGGGCCGCTGTATTTTCGGGCCAATGGCTCCTGATTTGGGTTAAATTCCAATTAATCCACCAGAGCCTTTACCAGAAATTTCTAACAGAAAATACAAGGAAGTTCTTGTAGATAAATTAATGTATCTTGTGCTTTGGCTAACATTAATTATTGGGCAACAATAAATCATTGGAGAACTAGGAATCTATTCATTTATTGCGCTAAATAATTTAAAACAACCACTTTAATTCTTTTACAATGCGATTCAACCTTACAAGTTTGTTTGTTTGTTTGTTTAATTTTTTTAGTTGCGCTATCTTCCTGTCAAGACCATCAGCTTACAGCACTTTCAGGCCAAAAATTTAGGATTAAAAGAGAGGTTTCTACTGGATTAAGGCTTTACTCTTCAACCGTTTATAACTATAATAGCCAAGGTCAGCTAGCTAATTCTATTACTCGTACTGGGAGTTCATCTTTGGTTGAGACTGGCGGAGTTGCCAGAGTTGCCACCTTTAAGTATGATGAACAAGGTCGCTTAGTTCAATTTGTAAGTCCACTCACAGATACTTATAATCAACGTTATGATTACTCCTCCGATAATAGTGGGAACATCACTTCAGTCAAGCGATATGAGGATAGTGCAAACCCTGGCACGTACGTATTAACAAATACATACACCTTAGAGTACGGTACTGGTAAGGCTCCAATTAAAGTTACCAACACATCTAGTGCTAATGTTCAGCAAATAGATCTAATTACGTATAACAATGGTAATATTACCAAAATAGAATCTAGCTATAACTCTACCCCTATTACAAATTATACGGCAACGGCTGCACCTAATCCATTTTATGGATTAGTTACTGGCCAACCAAATATTCAGAGCTATAGCGTTAATGTGGTAAATGTGACAGGCGTGACCTATATAAACACGTATGACTCAAACGGTTTTCTAATCAAACAAGTTGAGAAGGTTCCCAGCAGTAATGTTGACAATGAGCGTACTTTTGAATACGAAGCATATTGATTAACGGCTTTTCGTCAAGTTATTCCGTCCTTTTAGCTACTAACTAGAGAGCTCAACTTTGCTAAAACCAAAGTTGAGCTCTTTTTATGTTTATTGACCCCCTAAATTCCAGCCTGGCCTTTCTGCCGGTGCAATTCTCCAGGAATAAAATAGAGCAGGTAATGGATCCGGCCAATACCAGCCTACCCAGCCGCGCCGGATTACGTTATTTCCTGGAGCTCCTGATTCCAAACTTTGCCGGATCGACCACCTTTGAGCGGCTGGTAAAAATGCCAGGCTCTGAAAAACCACCTACTAACCAGGCCGGTATGGTGGTGTATGAAGGGGCATTTTTTCAGTTAGATGAGCTATTAGATGGCTTTCTTTCCTTCACCAAACCAGCTTTTGGGGCCAACGATATGGCCATCATTTCCACGCTGACAATGCCCTACATTGTTAAGGAGTCGGTGGAAAATAACGGCGTACTGCTGGCCGAATCCGTTAAACAAAATGCCAGCCAGTGGATTCTTAAGGCCGGTTTGAATGAGCGGGACTTTCTGGCCTGGGGGAGTTCGTTCTTTACCAGCTACATGAGTGAGAACCGACCCTTTTTAACCTGGCAACCCGATGGCAAAACCATTGGCGAGAACCAGCAGGAGTTTTTATACTTTCTGTTAAATTTCTCACCAGCACCGGCCAGCATCATTAGGCGCTATCGGGTGCATTATGTGGGTGGTGGTTATGAAACACTCGAATACGGGGCGTTAGCGGGTGGCCAGCCGTTCCAGGTGGTGAGCGTACCCGTTCACCCGGCAGCGCTAAACCTAAACCCGGCAACGGTCGATTATTACGAAGTTTGGCTATCGGATCAGGATCGAAACCGATTGAGCCAGGTACGCACCTACCGAGTAGACCACAGCTATCGAAGCCAGGAGCGATGGCTTTTGTTTGCCAATAGCCTGGGCGGTTGGGACACCCTGCGGCTATTGGGCGAAGGAGCTGAAACCTTAACCACCCAACGCACCACGGCAGAGCTGGAGCGGCCTGCCGGAGCCGCTGCCGACTATGCCGAATTACGGGTCATTCATTTGGTAGGCTCCAGAGAGTTAACCGTGAGCACCGGCTATTTCGAGCAGGCCGCACACCACCAGCTCAAACACTTAGATGAGCTGATGCTATCGAAAGAGATTTATCTGGTTGACAGCCGGGGCCACCAGGCACTGGAGCTAGTCACCAACAGTTTAGTAGACAAAGAAGATAACACGGATCTACTGGCCAGAAACTTTACCTTTCGATTCAGCACCCCACAGTACAACCATTCCACTATGCCAGCCGCACCGGCCACGCCAGCCAGGCCGATGAAATGGCAGGGGGCCGGGGTGGTGCAGATCCTGGATAGTTTTGGCAAGCGAACCGGAAAAGGGCGCTCGCTGAAACTCCAGCGCTACTATGCCGACACGAACACGCTGTTTAAACCCGTTACCGAAAAGCCCAACCAGCCGGGAGATCCTGACTACATCGAAAGTTTACCGCTGCCAGGCGTTACGCCGGGATCCACGCCCTACCCAAGCCAGGCACTCACCCGAGTAACCACCTACAAGCGTACCACGTGCACCGGGGGAGCCATTGGCGACGTGGCCACGATTAGCATTCCTGCCGGAAAGTACGGCTCCGAAATCAGCCAGGCCGACGCGGACAGCAAGGCCGAGGCCGAGTATAGTTTACTCAATACCCAAGTATATGCCGATACCTATGGCAGTTGCACAGCCGCGCCGGAGCTCTACATGGTGGCCGTGCCTGGGGGAGAATGGCGCTATAGGGCCAACAACGGCAATAAGTTTGCCTTTGAATGGTATCAGCCAGGCGATCCGGGCACGGTGAAAATTGGCAATACCGCAATACCTGGGATTTACAAGGCCAGTCCAGGGCTTACGTGTATCCGCAATATTCGACGGATGTAAACTTTCCCGTTCGTCCAACGGATTGGCGGTTTAGTGTGTATGGTACGCCAAACAGCTCCGTAAATCTCAAAATTTACCAGAACGGGGTTTTGCGCTTTGACCAGAATATAGCCATCAATAGTGATGGCTATCAATACGTAGGCCTAAACGATAAGGTTACGCTGGCCTCAATGGATCGACTGTATTTTAAAGCCACTCAACTCTAAGATGAGCCTAGAAATTAGACTAAACGGCCAGGCCGTAGATCTTACGCCAGAACTCCAGGTTTCGCTGGAGCTGGTAAACCCGTACCTGGTATATGAGGATATTTTAAGCAGTTCGTCCACGGTGCCAGCTCTACCGGCCACCAACCGGAACCGGATCATTATGGGCTTTCCTGATTTACTCCAAAGTGACGCGTTAGGAATGCGCTACAATTGTGAGAAGTACTATAATGGCCAACTACTCCAGGGCGGGGTGGCCATCCTGACCGAAGCAGCCGAAACGTTCGCTTTGGCGGTGGTTCAGCCATTAGGTGAATTATTTGGCGACTTACAAACCAAAACGCTGCCAGAGCTCTCTTTTGGGACTCTAGCCGTGCCGGGAGTGCTCACGCCGGTACTGCAATCGTTTGGCCGGGACGTGGTGGCCTTTCCGGCTATCCTGAATAGTGATTTTTACAGCAACAACGGCGGGGCCATTTCCTACAGTGGAACGGTCAATAATTACACCGCCGGAGCCTACACTACGCCGGGGCCAATCGTACCCATGCCGTTTTTAAAAGAGATCCTGTTACGGATTGGCGAATTAACGGGCGTTACGCTTTCGGGCCAATTCCTGGAGGATCCCGACTTAAGCCAGCTCTTACTCTACAACACCAGGGCGCTAGATGGGAGAACGACGATAGAGCTACGCCAGCACTTGCCCGAAATGACCATTCCCGTATTTTTCCTGGAGCTCCGAAAACTCTTTAACCTGGCCATGACGGTGGACACGGTGGATAGGTCTATTAGGCTCGATTTCACGGACTCGTTTCATAAAGCGGCTACGAGTATCGACTGGAGCAAAAAAGCGCTCAAAACGTTTAAAAAGCGGCCAGAAATGGCCAGGCGGTTCCAGTTGGGTAGCGTACTGGACACAAACGACGCATTGACCAAAGATAAGCCGGATATTCTGGCCGATTATCTAACCCCAGAGCTGGCCGAAGAAACCACCATTAGCCCTTTAACCAGCCAATTCTCTACCCTGTTAACGGATCCGGCCACCGGCCTGGCCATCACCAAACAGGTAGGCATTACGGAGCAGTTTAGCCAACTGGCTAACAAGTTTAGTCCACGGCTTTTGTTCTGGAATGGCCTGGTAAGTGGCAAGCCAACGGCCACGGCCAGCCGGGGCAATTACTCGCTGTACTGGAAAGGGCCGCAAGGCCTGGCCGCTACATTCTGGCCAATGACGGAGCAGCACCGGGCACGCCGGTTTTATGTGGAGCGCTCCCTGGACTTAACGGAGGTAGACCTGGCCAGGCTGGATTTTTCCCAAAAAGTGCACATTAATGGCATGGATTACTTTGCGGCTAAAATCTCCATTTCATTACCCATCAAAGAGCCAGCCAGGGCGCTCCTGGTACGGGCTTAACCGATTTATTAATAGGGTATAATCGGTTATAATGAGAATTGAAAAAAAGGTATATTCGGGCTAACTCTAACCTCTTTAAAACCATGAATTCAAAAATTCCTAAATTCTTTCCGAAGCGCAATTTGTTCAAAAGTAAGTATGGGGGGAAGGGGTTTCCCGGAAAACATAAGCCTAAAGAATATTCGCGCGAAGCATTAGCCGACGAGTTGAGAGAAGCACCGTGGGGTAGAAATTTTTTCGCCACAGGCATTTTCAGAATTATGAACTGGCAAATGCAAAACGAAGGCCAACCCATTACCAAAGAACATTATAATGTTTTAGTGCATTCGTTAACTAAAGAAAGGAAAGGTCTACTCAGGACATTGTGGGCGGAAAATAAGAATGTGATGGAGTCCGAAGGTGACACGTGCGTCTACAGAGTTGGTAAATATGGGGTGCATTGGCCTATGAGTAAGATAAAAAACTACTGGGAAGAAGAGTAATATTTTTATATGAAAAAACTCTAATGTGAATCATGAAGACAGAATAATCGTCATAAGTAAAACGAAAAATAGTTGGAATAGAATGTGGCTTTCTAAATAGAAACACCGTCATTAGACGGTGTTTCTATTTAGAAAGCCACTGCTTAAATGATAAGGATTCTACTCAATTACTACCCGGATTTTTTCTAAAGGATTTCCGCGTGTTCTACCGCTTTTAATATGTAAATAATAAACCCCTCTTGGTACATCCTTGACATTTAATTGAAGGCTATTCCCGTTGACCAGTTTATTATTTTTGTGCGCATCCTTGACGTTCAGTGAATGAATTGGTTTCATTGAATTCGCGCCAATTAAATCAATTTGGTCTGGTAAAGACTCTACAGTGGTTGCGTTTAAAAATTCAAGGGTCACATTGTCCCTTGCTGGATTGGGATAAACTCTAGTGGTTTCGCTACAATTATTAACTACCACTAAGTAGTTATAATATGCACTACCACAAGCATTTGTACCAGTGACATTAAGATAATAGTTTCCAGTGGCCGAACCACTTACATTAGCCTCTGAGGTACCACTACTAATAGCAACTAAATTAGGCGAACTTGTTGACCAAGAATAAGTTGCATGTTCATAAGAGCTTGGGGTATTTAGAGCGTAATAATACGAATTGTAGATACATATTTCCCCTGGCCCAGTAATGTTATGGCTCGGAGGACCTGCGTAAACTTCTCTGGTAATAGGAACCGTTGTGCCACAATCAGCAACATTTGCTGTAATATAGGCTGTACCAGGACTATATCCAGTAGCAGAAACCGTTGCCGATGAACCGGATGGAGATAAGGACAAGTTACCAGAGCTTTGCCAGCTTGATACACTAGCCCCCGCTGGTAAATTTGCCACCGAAACAGATTGGGAACTGCCACTACAGAACAAATCAGGCGTAGAGATACTGGCTGATCCCCCAGGAGTTGGGCGTTGGATAGTGGTGGACGTTGATGAGGAATTGCAACCAGCGCCACTCCGTGTTGCTGTAACAGTGATATTGCCGCCAGAACCCGCCGAACTTGTCATGGTTAGTGTGGTCGTGCCTTGCCCACTAACATAAGTCCAGCCAGACAAACTCGAATAATCCCAGTTATAATTAGTTGCGTTGGTAGCTGCTCCAACGGTAAAGGTAACAGTCTGTGATCCACACGAAATAGTTTGTGGGCTACCAGATGAGCCATTGACAGACAAAGCCCCAATAGGACCTAAATAAAGAATAGGGACCGAATAGGTAGCTGTTACTCCGTTGCTCGACGCATTTTTACAATCATGCGTTGTCGCAGTTAATGTAGCATTACCATTTACATTTTTCCAGGTCACAAAAGTCCCAAAGCCTGACGAAATTGTGACGCCAGAATTATAGGGAGCTTCAGCATTAGTAGCTGTCCAGTTGACCTGACAACCTTCCGTATCGACAGTCGTGCCGAAAAGATAACCAATTGAGCAACCAGGTGGTACGGAAGAAGAGTAACTACTATTAGTAGGTACCACATAGGAGGCTGATGTTTGAGCAATCACTCGGGTTGCTACAGAAATCACCAATAAAATTACTAGGGTTTTGAAGGTAGACATAAGTGTGTACATAACATTTGGGCTTTAAGAGTGATGAGTAATACTTATGTTATTGGTATGGTTTTCTGGAAGCAATTCTCTTACTAAATATTTAATTTTACTAATATGGTATTTTGAATCTTAGAAAGTTTAAAAAATAAAATATGAGTAACATATGATAGTTTTACTTATAGTCGATAACTGATTTTTGAATCTATTTTTTAGTGTAATGCTATCTTATCTAGTAATATGTTATTTATTAACAGGTAGTTCTTATGATAAGATGTCCAAAAGCGATATACGCTATTTTGAGTATAAATTAGGAATGTTGACAGCTATCTAATTGGTAAGTAATGCTAAATAATCTTCTTAAAGTTCAATTTTAAAGTATCCATTAGTTTGTTTATAGTTTATATATTTCTAAAATTGTCAACGGGAGATTTCCCGTTTTTTTAAGGGGAGAAATACGGTATTGGATATATGTTAAACTTCAGTTAAGCATAATCGCTCTTGCCTACTTATTTTATTAAAAGCCACGGCTGGCTGGCCGTGGCTTTTTACGTCCTTTTAGCCACCTGCTCACGGTTTTAGCTTGCTCCCAAAACAGCAAGCTATGGAACAAACTACCGGCATCCGGGGCGATGCCAGGGCCGAATGGCTCACCAGTAACCGAGACGCTGCCAAAGTGCTCAACCAGTACATTCTCCAGGCCGAAAAGGCATTTATTAGCCGAGTCCAGGGGGCAGGCTTAACCCTAACCGGAGAGCTCCTTTCTAGCTTTCGACACGAAGCGGCCATCATTGGCGAGGACTACGTTTCGGCTAAACTAGAAATGGCTGGCTATGGCCGGATCAAGGATTTACGGCGAATGGGCTACAGCCGCACACCACCACTTTTGGCAATGGAGAGCTATGTGGAAAAGGTGGGAACAGCCAATTTTATTAAGGTGCCAGGCTATCCAGCCGGACGCTATCCAGCCAGTGAAGCCAAAGCCGTGGAACGGATTTCCTGGGCGCTTAAAATGAAGTTCCGAAGTATGCCCAACGTAGTACGCGGCTATCGGGGCATCTATTCGGATCCGCTCTTAAAAGACGTTTTACCCTACCTGTTTTCTGATTTGGCCACGGCCTGCAACTTAACGGCCAGCCGGGCCTTTAAAGTGGCATTCTCCGACTAATCGTAGCGACGAACCATGGCACTAAATCTAAACGAGGTAGCTACCCTTACCCTAAAGCTCAATAATGGGGATGTAGGCAAGAGTATTGACGAGCTCAACACCAAAGCCAAAGACCTTAGAAAGACCATCAACGAGATCGAAAAGGATGGCGGCAAGGGGAGCGAAAACTGGAAGAAATACAAGACCGAATTAGCCGACGTACAGAAGGCCACGGCAGCGCTTAAAAAGGAGGTCGATGTGACCACGCTTACCTATGGCCAGCTCGACAATTTAATCAAGCAGTTAACCAAAGACCTTAAAACCTTAAAGCCAGGCACGGAGGAATTTGTAACGGCATCTAAGCGGCTAGGCGAAGCCGAAAAACAATTTAAGTCCGTCAAGGATGAGGTGGACAAGCTCAAAAAAGGCGGGGAGGATCTAGGCCAGCCCACGCTCTGGAATAAAGTAACCAGCGGGGTAAAAGGCCTATCGACGGCGTTTCAGGCCATGATGGCCCTCCAGGTGATTGGCTTCATTATCGACATCGGTAAAAGCATTTTTGAGACCACCAGCAAGTTTGAGAAGTACGGCAAGATTTTAGAGACCGCACTGGGGAGCCAGAAAGAGGCTCAGAGCTCGATGGCCGCGCTCAAAAAGCTAGGCTCCGAAACCGCCTTTTCGGTGGATGAGCTCACCGAGGGCTACATAAAAATGGTGAACCGGGGCATGAGGCCGAGCCAAACCGAAATGAAGGCACTCACTGACCTGGCCGCTAGCCAGGGCAAGACGTTTGACCAATTGGTAGAGGCCGCGCTGGATGCCGCCACGGGCGAAAATGAACGGCTTAAGGAGTTCGGGATTACAGCCAAAAAATCCGGTGACGAAACCACGCTTTCCTTTAAGGGGATGAACCAGACGGTGAAGAATACGCCGGAGGCCATTCAAGCGGCCATTGTAGCCTTTGGTCAAATGAAGGGGGTAGCGGGTCAGAATGCCGAAATGATGAAAACCTTAGACGGCCAAACCTCGAACCTGGGGGATAATTTCGAGGCACTTAAAACCGAAATCGGGGAGCAATTGAAGCCGGTTTTTTCGGCCATCCTGTCTACCATGAGCTATGGCATTACGGTCATTAGTGGCTTGGTTAAAGCGGTGGGTACATTGATAACCGTCGTCACCACCTACTGGAGTACGCTGGCTGATTTTGCCGTAGGATCGGCGGGGGTAATGAAGAATTTAGGCAATGCCATTAGCCTGTTTCTAACGGGCAATTATGAGGCCGCTGGTAAGGCCTGGGAGCAGACCAAAGCAGCCGGGGCCAAAGTGATCGAAGGGGTTAAAACCAACGTCAAAGCCGGGGCCGCTGCCGTGGTGGCTATTTGGGCGGATCCGGCCAGCGTGACAAAGGCCGAATTTGCCGGTAAGAAGCAGGGCGAAGCCCACGCCAAAGGGCTGAGTGACGAGCAAAAGAAAGCCCTTGCCGCCCAACAGAAAGAAGCCGACAAAGCCCGTAAACAGGAGCAGAAAGACCACGAAGCCGCACTGAAAGAACGGGAAAAGGCCAACCAGAAAGCGCTGGAGGAATTGGCGCAAATCGAAGCCGAGGCTCACATAGCAGGCATCAAAGACGAGATGCAGCGGGAGATTGCCAGGATCGGAGCCAAGCGGGATTTAGCCGCAGAGGCCATTATGCGAGGCATTCAGAGCGAAGAGCTGAAGACCAAACAGATAGCCGCGCTAAACCTCAAAATGGAGGAAGAGGTGGCCAGGGTGGTAGGCGAATTTGCCGAGAAAAAGCGCCAGAAAACCGAGGAAGAAGAAGCTAAACGGCTGGCCAATACCAAGTTTGTGTTGGAACAGGAGCGAATAGCTGAAAACGCTATGCTCGACCTGAAGGAGCTCCAGGCCAAAGGCAATGCCACCAAGCTGGCCGCGATTCACCAGGAGCGGCTTAGCATCCAGTTAAATGCCACGATTCAAAAGCTAGATGCCGAAGAAGCCGCCGAAAAAGCTAAAGCCACTAGGGAGATAACCGACAAGACCCAATTAGATGCCACCCTAACGGCCATCGAAAACCGCTACCGAACGGAGCGGGAGCTGGCCACGGGCAAAAATGCGGCTGAAATCGCCAAGATAGAGACCGAGCTGAAGGAGAAAAAGAACGCGATTTGGACGGAAACCAGCCAGGCGTTTAGCGCTATTCTGAAAGGGGATCTATCGGGCTTTATCGACCACGCCAACAAGATTGTTACGGGCGAACAACAGGCCTGGCAAAAACGACTCCAGGAGAACACCGAGAAGTACGCAGCCATTGGCCAGATGGCCAGCCAGGCCGCGCAATTCCTGGCCGATTTGGCCCAAAAACGGGCGGATAAGGAGATAGCCGAAGCCAGGCGGGAACGGGATGAGAAAGTAGCGATTCTCAACGACCAGGTAGCCGCCGAACAAAACGCCATCAACGATGCCACCGCTGCCATAAACAAAACCAAGAGCGAATCCAGCGAAAAAATCAAGTCGATAAAACAGGAGGAAACCGACAAGATCAAGACCCTGGAAACGCTCTACTCGAATGCCAGCAATGAGCAGGGCAAGGCCGATATGGAGGCCGAAATAGCCCGCACCAAGCAGGAGAAGGAGGAAAAGAAAGCAGCGGCCAAAGCGGTACATGATGATGCGGTAGAAAACGCCAAAGATGAGAAGCAGCAAAAAATAGACGCTGCCGAAGCCACCCGAGACGCGGAAATAGCCAGCATCAACAAGCGGACAGAGCTGGATTCAGCGACCCGTAAAAAGATGATCCAGGAGAGCAAAGACCGGGCTGAACTGGAGATCAAACAGGCCAAAGAGGACTTTGATGTTAAGACCAAATTATCCAAGGAGGAATACGAGAAAAAGACCAAAGACGCGACCGACGAAGCCGAGAAGAAAATTAAGCTCCTCAAAGAGTTAGAAACGGCTGACAAGGACAAGGCCAAAGAATTGATCCAAACGGCCAAAGACGAAGCAGCGGCCAAAGTCAAGACGGCGGAAGAAGAGAAGGCCGCTAAACTCAAACTGCTGGAGCAGGAGAAAGCCACCCGGATCCAGAACAAAAAGGATTTGGAGGCCGCTATAGATGCCGAGAATAAGAAAGCCAAAGCCATAGAGGTAGCCGCTAAAACAAAGGCCTGGGAGGCTCAGAAAAAGGCCGATATAGCGAGTGCATTGATTACGGGAGCACTGGCCACCTTGAAAGCGCTGGCCTCGGGATTCTGGCCGGTGAACCTGGTCTTTGCGGCTGCTAGTGCGGTAATGACGGCTATCCAGGTAAACAGCATTCGCAACCAACCGACCCCACAGTTTGCACATGGGGGCTTTATCCCACAGGGAGGGCGGCACGGCTCCAGCTACGGCACGGGCGGGCTGGCCATCATCGACCGGGCCACCGGCCAGGAGCGGGGCGAAATGGAAGGCAACGAGGCTATCATAAGCCGGGAGCAAACGGCGGCTAACATGCCGCTAATCCAGCAAATGTTTAAAAACGCCCGAACACCAGGCCGACGTAACAAGCCCGTAACGGATTACCGTGGTACGGCATTCCGGGGCGCTGCTTTCCGGGAGGGCGGTTTGTTGGACGCAGCCAAGTACTCCAGACCCATGTTTGTCTATGGGGGCATTGTGGGCACCAAGCGCCGGTATGATGACGGGGGAATCGTGCTGAATGATGATCCAGAAGCCGCTGGAGGTTTGGCAGAAGGACAAAAAGCGCAAAGCCAGGCCATAGAACAGGGCAAAATGCAGATTAAACTCTTGGGGGAAATTATCGACGTAAATAAAGCCACCGGGGAGGATCTAAAGCGGGCTATGAGTACGCTGGCCAGCAACATCGATAACTCACTTTCTACGCTCACCCGAAACAATAACCAGGCACTGGCCAACCTGGCCAGTACGACCCAGAGCGGCCTAAACAATATGGCTGGCCAGGTAGGTGGTTTAAAGGGATCCGTGAACGCGGTAGAGGGTGCGGTTTACCAGGTGAAAAATGCGGTGGATGGCGTACAGGGAGCCGTCTGGGGCACCAACCAGGCCGGGCGCTTGGATCACCTGATAGGCGCTATTTCTTCCTTTAGAGGGAAATAGATTTTGCTTTATCAATTGCAAATGGAGATTTCGTTCTCCATTTGCAATTGATATTTTTCTTGGTAAGTTTGATGACTCAATTTATAGAGAGAATAGTGTATTTAACTGGCCTTGCTCTCATGCCTTATCGAAGAAAAATTTTAACCTATTTACTTCTCCTATTAAGCTATTCAGCTTTTTCACAAAATACTCGAATTACGGTTAAACTTTTTAAAGAAGGTAAACAGAAAATTTCTCATAAACCTTTGAAAGTTATACTTATATGTGAGGATACCATTACTCTGGATGCTGACAAGGCAAGCTTTGTAATGCCTGATTTGATAAGTGGCAATAAGTATACGATAGTACTGACACAAAATAGGTACAGGTTAATATTAAATGATATTTACGTGGGTTGGAACGATAAACTTCCCTTATGGAAAATTGACATTGATTATGCCCCTATAAATAAAGATGAAGCCTATTCAATACCCAAAGAGTATATCAATAAAATCAGGTGGCGATACACGTTAGAGCGTGGCAATGGTACTGTACTTACATGGTATGGCTTCAAGAGGCCATTTAGCTAATTATCGACACTTTCGATGAGTATATATTAGCTGAAAAATATGTATCTTTACCTATCCCGTTAGCTACCTATAATATGAAAAAAACTCTCCCTGGTAAATGCGTAAACGTGTTGTTCTTTCAGTACCCAAGTATTTAAAAAAGTACCTGTTAAGTCCCGAATTTGGCCAGATCGTTGATGGCGCACTTTATGTAGGAGGCCGCTCCTTTATCGGCTCGTACATCTCCAGCGTATCCAGAGCTATACCCTACACGCTGCCGGTTCCCGATCTATCGGGTACAAAATTATCTATCTGGTATAGCTGCCGGAATTTTAGCCATGAGGTGCCACCCGAAAAGCTGGCCAGCCTGGTTAAATCCTTAGACGAACAGTTCCGCCGTTCGCTCATTTGTGAGGTGAGAGCTTTGCACGAATTATGTGGCGGGGAGTACTCCAAGTTCATCCGCAATTTTTTACAGCGCTACGACATTGAGCCCGACGTGGACATCGATTTTGATACTGTCCGCAAAATTTATCGGGATTACCTGGAGCGGGTGGATAAGTCTAACCGGGAGTTGGCCGGGAGTCGATAAAAATATTTTGCGCAAAAAAGGCCGGGTACGCGCAGTTTAGGCCGGATCTATGCAGTTTGGGCCGGATTTATGCAGTTTAGGCCGGGCAAAAACGCCCTCCATGTCAAATGGAGGGCGTTTTTGCTATAAAAAAGCGGTGCATTTCCGTCCTTTCCAGGGGCTTGTTAGGCCATTACTTTTATGGTCAATATGGTACTAACAGAGCAATCTTTTGGCAGCTATCAACAACAGCCCAACGCTGGCCAGGTGGCCCGGCTTAAGCTCCTACCGATAGAGGCCGTGCTGGCCCTTGCACCACCGGGAGAGTGGCCGGCTCCAGCGCTAGGGATTATTTCCCGTTTTGGCCTGGCCGTTGCCGGTGGATCCGTAGCCACGGAGTTAATTTTTCCCATTGGCGGGGGCTCTTTCCAGGAGAGCAGCGAAACCAGCGGAGCCGGAACGGCCTGGAGCCTGGAGCTGGTGGCCACCATTCCCAAAAACCAGACTGGCCTACTGGATTGGGTACACCGGAACAAAGCCAGGCGCTGGCTGGCTCTCTGGCTCGACCGGAACGGGCTGGCTTACGTGGCCGGAGAATGCGGCAACGGCTTACGGATGGAAGCCACCAGGGCCGTAGGAGCCACCAACAGCCAAACGCTCACCTTTCGGGGCCGTGCCACCCATCCGGCCTGGTTCCTGGAAACCTTCGACGCTACGCAACTTTTCGCAGACGTAGATTTTGACTTAGCTTTTGATTTATCCTTTAACGCCTAAACTAACAAATGGCAGCACCCGACGACACAGCGCTAAAGGCGCTCATTGATTCCAACATTCCCGATGCCAACCCTGGCTTACCCCGCAGAGCTACAGCGGCCTTTGTCCGGGCCACCTTAAAGACCTTAGTCGATTGGGTAAAGACGGGCATCAACAACAACCTATCCACCTGGTTACGAGCCAGCGACAACTCGCCAGGCGGGGGCAATACCGAAACCGTTTACCGGACTGGCCTAACTCAGTTTAAGGGCGGCATCGAATCCTATAGTCGAACGCCAACCGGACAGGCAATGGCACAGACGGCTTTTGGCGTAGCAACACTCCAACTAGTTGGTAATGGGAATGGCTCACCCGCCATTTTAGAGTTTCATGTACCGGGGGCGGTCATTCATCAGCTCGGCGTGGATATAGATGCTGTATTAAAGTTTCGACCCTATAGTTCAACCGTTGCCTATCCGGTTATTATAGACAAAATCACGAACTCCTTTCGACTGGCCACTATTGCCGCTAATAAAAAAATAGCCTTGTATGATGATACGGGTAACGACCATCAATTTTATGGATTTGGGGTAAATGATGGCAAGCTACAGTATCGAATTGACACCACTTCGGCCATACACGTATTCTACGCGGGTACATCTCCAGTGACGAGCCAGGAATTAATGCGAATCCAAGGCAACGGAAACGTAGGCATAGGGATAGCCGCGCCAACGGAACGGCTACACGTTGTTGGCAATGCATTAATTCAGGGCGAAATCCAGGCGGGGAGCCTTGCCGCACCAACCAGCGTAAGGACTTACGGCTACTTCATTAATTATTTTATGTCAGCTCTTAGGGCGTTTAGAATAGGTGGAGCAACCACCACTACAGGTCTGACGCTAAAAACCACCCAATACATAACGATTGAAATTGATGGCACGACCTACAAACTGGCCTTAGTCAACTAACCGCAAACAACCTGATGAACTCAATTAGCCAACCAATCAGCGACGAAAAGCCAACCGGATTTAAACGGGTAGGCAAGCATTTAAACTTTGTGATTACCGAAGATTTGAACATGGTTCAACAGGTACGGGTCATCACCCTGGACACGGCCACCAGTAAGCCAATGACCGACGTAATAGAGGCCGACGAAACGCTAACCGTAGCCCAACGCCAGGCCAGCCTGCAACGCTATGCGGATCAGATCGTAACCCGCCAAACGGTGGGGGCTTTCGTGAATGCCAGCGGCCAGGTAGTGGAACCAGGAGCCGCTGGAGCCATCAGCCAGCGGGATTATTTCCAGGCCATTACCCTGGGAGACCTAAAGAAAATGGGCCTACCCATCACCGACAAAACGCCGGTAACGACGCTGATTTACGCGCTGATTCAGGGCGAAATAAGCAACATTGATAGGCGGGGCGAATTGTAAGCATGGAACAAGGGGAACCTATTTTTATTGGTCGATTGGATACGGATTACAGCCTAATCGTTGTGATGTCCAGCCGGTTGCCCAAAACCGACCAAATGCTAGTGTACCATGATATACGAGTCGAGTTGGCTGATTTACGGGTTTTGTTGATTCCTGCCGACTTTCTGACCGATTGCCATTCTACACCCCCCTGGAGCCAGAGCGTACTGCCAGCCTATGACAATAAGACGAACCTGGCCGCAATTGCTCACGACAAGTTATATATGGATTGGGAGGCATTTACGGTAAACTATACCGAGCTCCAGGCCATGAGCGCCAAAGCGGCTAGGGCTTACGCAGATGGCGTTTACCTGGAGCTCATGGAACGGTTCAACCCTGGCAGGTTCCGAAATAAGCTCTATTACGCCGGGGTTCGGCTATTTGGGTGGTGGAATTGGCGCAAATTCCGAAGCCAGGCGGAAAAAGGGTAAAATACAAACGGCCAATCTTATCTAGGACTGGCCGTTTTGCATTTTATTTACATCAGTTGAATAACTAGGATTATGTAAAGGGAATATCCTAAGAAGCAGGTAGTAGTCCTTCTGTGAAATAATCCTTTAATATGTCTAATTTTCCTGCTAGGAGATATTGATATAATCTATCAACCGTAGCCCAATCTTCTGCGTATTTTATCAATTCATCACCACGATCACCAAACAGCACTATTGAGACCCGTAAATTATGATGAACTTCCAAAATATGTTCACTGTCGTTATTTATTAAGACATACAGGAACCCATAGTCTGTATCTACTTTTTGTATTTCTTCAATAGCCTTTCTAATATCAGTTAGCGTTGGGTCATATAGGCGATTTGTCCAGTCCCAAGCCTTTTCTAGATAAAATTCCTTACTCATTCAATATAAAACAATCGTGTTGTATAAGTGCAATTATGATAACCTAATCTCTTCCTAAGCCTATTAATAATATCCAAAGAGCTCCTGTACCTCCAATAGCAAAACCAAGGAGGAATATAAAAGTGTTTAGATAGGGGCCACCGGAAGACATTGTATATCCTATTCCTGATAGCAACCATCCTGTAAACATCATAACAATCGAAATCACAAGCTTTATAGGTCGTGGCAATTTCATTTTTTATGGTGATAATAGAACACGGTATAGTCAGTCACAATTGTTATATAATCTGCTTTATGTAAACCTAATAGTGCAAATACAGGCTTTATTGATTTACTCTCCGACGCTGCCAAATAGATAGTAAAACGAAAAAGTCAGCCGGTAGAGAAAATATGTAATTACCAGTCACAGCAATCATAGCCACGCATATGAGGCTAAGAATAAGAAGGCCTAAATTATTAATTTTCATGATTGACAATGATTTAGAAGTTGTATAATCTAACGTTAGGCTTAGAAGCCTCAAAATGACACTATCTAATTAGTCGCCACAAGGTACACAATTCAGTAACGCAATCATTAGCCAGCTCCAGCCAGATCGGAACGCCGAACCGGCTGGTTTTTTTTATGTCCTTTCCAGAGCCTTTTGGCCGTGGCAACTTTACATCAACAATCCCCCAAATGGCGGTAAACAACAACTAGAACGCATTTTTTGAATGAATGGACTTTTAACCATTTCGGGACTCTGGCACTTGGAGGCCTCCTTTGCGGCTCGAATGGAGGCAATGGCCAGGCCACGGATCCTGGCCGGAAAAGAGCCAATTGCACCGGGGTTAATCTCGGAGCACCCAAGCCTGGCCATTAAGGCCACCCTGGCAACCACCGGCAAGAATATACTAGCCGGGACAATCTCCTACTATCAATACGTAGCCACGCAGTACACCGTTGACGGTGTTTGTGTCATTCCCATCATTGGCACGCTCACGCGGTACGGGTTGTGTTCCTGGGGCTATGAGGATATAGCCGGACTACTGGCCGTAGCCGACAAGATGGAGGACATTAAAGCCGTACTCCTACGGATCGACTCCGGGGGCGGGGCCGTGGATGGTTTACGGGCGCTGGCTGACGCTATCCGGGCCATGAAAAAGCCGGTAGACGTTTGGACGAACTTTTGTGCCAGCGCTGCCTACTTTATCGCCAGCCAGGCCCGCTACATCTGGGTAGAGGACTCTCCTTTGCCGGTGATGGGCTCCATTGGTACGCTGATGGTCTACACCGACCAAAGCAAGGCGCTGGAGCAACAAGGCTACCAGGTGGAAATTTTCCGGGCTACCGATAGCGTAGACAAGGCCACCGCCAACGGCATCGAGCCGCTGACCGACGAAGTACGGGCCGAAATTCAGGCTATTCTGGACACCTGCCAAAAGCAATTTGTGGGCTATGTACAGCGAGGCCGGGCTGGCCTGCTGAAATCCGACGAATGGAAAACGGCCAAAATGTACGGCACCGATAAAGCCATTTCCATTGGCCTGGCCGACTTTAAAGGAACGCTCCAGCAGGCCATTAAAAAGGCCAATCAACTAAGACAATGAGCGAAAGAATGAATGAGTGAATGAGCGAATTACTGACGCACGAAATCACTCTTTCACTCATTCGTTCTTTCACTCTTTAATAATTCAATCTATGGCACAAGTAAAGCAGACCCTGGCCGCATTTATGGCCTCCTTTTTCGGAAAGTCCGAAACCGTAATTTCTGAAAAGCTCTCCACCGACGAGCACAACCAATTTACCAGCGAAGCCCTGGAGCTCCAGGAAAAGCTCACCGGCCTGGAATCCAAAGTAACCAGCCTGGAAACCGAAAAAGGTACACTCCAGGCCTCTATAGACACGCTAACAAGCGAAAAGAACACGCTCCAGAGCGAAAAGGCAACGCTGGAAGGCGATAAGACCACGCTCCAGAACTCACTCACCGAAGCCCAAACCGACCGAGATAAATACAAAGCCTGGTTTGAGAAGCAAGCCGGGGTAGGCGCTCAACTGCCGGAGGGTGACGAAACCAGTAAGGGAGAGCAAGCCCTAACGCCCTACAACCAGGCCGCGCTGGAGGCTTTCCGCAAAGCCAACAAATAAGCAACCACAAAACCATTTTTTTCTCAATACACAAGTAAATCAGTAAACAACACGCTATAGATGGCACAAACACAAGGGTACGATTTTAGTAAGCTACCAAGCGCCTTAATGCAGGTTTTTGATGGCCGAAAGGAGATTATCACCGACGTATTAATTGACGGTGACGCAAAAATCCGGGAGCTCTACCAGCTCCTGGTGACGGATAATAAGAGCCCGCTGATTAACCTCCAGATCATGGATATTTTACGGGCGGCATCGGACGACTTCAACCCATCGGCGGGGGCGCTCCAGTTCGGGGCACGGGTGCCAACGTTTGAAGATGTGGACATTGATTTGCAGTTCACCACGGGCGAAATTCAAACGCTTTACCGTTCGTATCTGCAATACGTGAAGGGCTTGAGCTCGGAAAAGGAAGTACTAGCCAATCCGTTCGAGGTGTTCTTTATTTCCCAGATTCTACGCACAGCACGGGCCAACCTGGTGGAAAAAGCAAGCTGGAAAGCGGTTAAGAATGCCGCTAATACAGGTTCGGCTTATGCCATTACCGGCCTATTGTCGAAGCTGACCGCTGGCCGACAAGCGGGAACGGGAGACATTCCAGCCAGTAACGTGTTAACGGCTGCTGCCACCATTGACGACACCAACAGTTACGAGCAAATGCTGGCACTTTGCCAGGTAGTGGAAGCGGCTAACCAGGCCATGCTGGAGATTCCGTTGCAATATCGTTGCTCTCCTGGTATCGCTCGGAGTATCAACCGCCGACGCCAGGCGAAGTTTCCCAACACGGTACGGCCAGGCGAAACCATGACCAAAATCGACGGGTACGAAAACATTACAATCGTGCCAGACGTAGGCCTTTCGGGCAAATTGACGCAGGTCATTACGCCAGGCTCAAACATGAATTTCGTCTGCAACGAGGACGTAAGCGCTTACACGTTGACGGTTGTCAAAGACGTTAAAGCGATCAAAATCAACATTCGGATGAGTGTCGGTTTTGATTACGGGTTCGGCAAATTCACCTTCTTAAACGACAAAGTTTAACTAGCCCAACCGGCCACCAGTATAGGGGTGGCCGGTTGACAAAAGTTTATCCATTTTTTCGAGTTCAATTAACCAACAACAACAAATACAGATGAAGATTGCCAAGATTTTAATGAGTTTAGCCCTGGTGTTTATCGGGGCGCTGGTGGCCACTGAGACCGGCAACGTAGTGGCCGGGGTGGTGTCCATGCCGCTGGCCAGCTATGTGGTTACAGCCACCACTGGCGTATCCTTGTTTGATAGCCACGGTATGGCCGTAGCCACCCTGGCCGCGATTCCACGCACGGCCCAACAGGTAGCCAACCCTGGGGGCGGTCGCCGGTTGTTTCTCATCCCGACTGACCAGTTTACAGCCGAATGGCCCAAACGGGCGGATATTGTAGACGGGGAATCTGCCGTAGCGCCTACGCTAGCCACCGGAGCGCCAGCCCCTACGTTTATTGAGGTGCAGGTATCGGACAACTCCCTAAAGATTGACCAGTCCTTAAAAGGCCCGACAGGTTATCAGAGTTGGGAGCAAAGCCTGGACGTGAAAATAGCCGGCTTTGGCAAGGCACAAGTAGCAGCCATTGATAAGCTGCTGAATACGGAATGTGTGGCCGTGGTGGTCTTGACCGATGGCAAACGCGTTGTGGTGGGTTCGTCGTTCTTAGGCATTCAGTTTGAGATTGCCCACACCTCTGGAGCCAAAGGTTCAGACCGACGCGAATGGACGCTCAAAGCCAAGCAGGATGGCTATATGTTCGGCTATGTGCCGTTAGCTGATACGGTCACGCTAGCAGGCGTTTCGGCGAACTAATTCTTACCACCTTCACTAAATCAATTCAACACAAAAAAGCCTCCCTGTTCATAGGGAGGCCATTTTTTATCAATCCAGTATGAAAAAAGTAATCGTCTTGAACCAGTCTACCGGCCTCACCTTTGGTATTGGTGGCCGTGACGTTTCGGTGAGCGAGACCATGAATGTAGCCGATGCCGAATTTATTAAGGCACAATATCCAGGCGTTTACGTGGACGTAATCGACGAACCCGAAGCCGCTACAGGGGAGGGTAAAGTAAAAGGCTCGAAATCGGCCTAGTGCCAAAATAGTATTTTGATAAACGAGCTGTGGTTTTGCTGTAAAACCAAATATTCTTCTTTTTCTTAAACAACAAATGAGCACACACAAACCAACATTAAGCCAAATTTTAGCCACGGCGCAACTCGCCGAAATGGCGTATAATGCCGACCAAACCGAGCACAAAAAAGCAGCCTGGGAAAAGGCACTTTCCGACTATGAGCAGGCCGTAGAAGCCGAACGGGTAGAGCAACCCGAAAGCCAGGAGCCAACCATTTTAGAAAACTGGATTCAGGAGTTAGGCCGACTGGAGGGATTAAACCGGGATTTGGAGAATCAAAAACACAGCTTGGAGCAAGAGGTTTCTTTTCTCAAAAACAAGCTAATTGAGAAAGATACGAAAATAGACGAGCTCGAAAAATTGGCACCGGCAGGCGCTCCTGTTTCTGCAAAATCGACAGAGCCAGAGGTAGCAGCAGCAAAAAAAAACAGTTAACCGTTCCGGCACCTAACCCGGAATCGGAAAAAGAGCGGCTTATGGTGCTGGCTGAAGGGCTACACCGTGAGGCCGCTCTTTTGAGTAATACCCTGGCCGATTTTGACGCGAACGACGTAGCAGGCCGTAAGCCCGTTGTGGCGCAAATTCTGGACATTCGGGAGCGCTGGAAAGATGCCCGGCACCAAGCCGCCACCGGCCAGAAACGACGTGACGAAAAAGAAGCCAAGCCCACAATGGCCAGCCAGGGGCTCCATGCGGCAGAGATCAAACTGGAGATCCAGAAAACGCGGGTCAATATCTCCAAGTATCAAACCAAACTAGAAGAACGGCCAGAACACAAAAACGCCACGGCCTGGAAACAGGAGCTGGCCCGGCTAACGGCCATCCTGGAGCAATACAAAGACGACCTTAGACTATTGAGCTATGAAGCAACTAAAGAGTAATAATAAGTACTTGGAGAAAGTACGGGCCGAATTGGACGTTTTCCAGGCCTATCTTTTAGAGGGTGGTGAGCTCACACCGGATCAGTGGGCCACCTGGGATAAAATCGATTCAGCCAGAGCCTGGTTAAAACAGGGCCACACCGATAGCCAGGTACTGGCCATGCTGAAAAATTCCAGCAAGCTCCAGGAACGGAGAGCCAGGGAAATCTTAACGCTTTCTTACGCTGTTTTCGCTGAATTGCGCCAATCTAGGGCCAAAGAGGGCGTAAAGGATCTATACGCCGAAATGTTCCGAGATGCCGCAAAACGAGCGTTGGATGCCGATGATTTTTACAATTACTCGCTGCTGTTGAAAGAAGCGGCCAAAATAGATGGTGCTTACGATAACCAGAAAGTGGTGGACGCGGACACCTACAAAAAGCCCTCAAAAGTGGTCTTTAAAGTGAAGCAATTAACCCTAAATAACAGCGCTGGCCAGGAGCCTAAACAAGTCGAAACGACAACCTATGAAATCGGAGAATAAAGCAAGCGGCCAAAATCGGGACGTTCTGGAAAGTGACACGCTGGAGGTGGAAGTGAACGAAAAACAAGCCACATTCCTGGAGGCCGTTTTTACCAATCATTTCAAAATTGCCGGAATGATTGGAGGCCGGGGCTCTGGCAAATCCATTACGCTCTCCGATTTTCTATACCTGGCCTCGGATGAGCTCCCAAAGGCCAAATGCGGTTGGGGCGTTCCAACCATTAAAAAGGCCAAATCGAAACTGACCTCTGGCTTAAAAGCAGGCTGGAAACGACACGGCATTCAGGAGTATGACTTTAAGACCGGCACCGGCTGTTTTGTGCTCTGGAGAGAGCCACCGGCACACTTCGACTGACCCTATGAAGCGCCCGACATTTGGGAGAACTGTATTAGTTTTCCGAATGGGTTTGTGATCGAGTTTGAGAGTTTCAAAATGGCCGCTGCCGAAAACCGGGGGGCCAACTACGATTTATACGTCATTGACGAAGGGCTGAACTTTAAAAAGGAATGGCTTAAGGTGGTGCTGCCGACGTTACGGGCCAATGTGGGAAAGTTTGACTCTACATTCCACCAGATGTTAGCGGTTTTTAGTTCTCCTCCCTGGGATCTAGGAGGCCAGTGGATGTATGACATAGAAGAGCTTTCCAAAACCGAGCCCGAAAAGTACTTTTTCCTGGAAGTAAAAACGCGGGATAATTTGGCCTTTCTGCCCGATGACTATTTAGACACGCTGAAAAAGAGTCTCACCAAACTGGAGTATGAGGTGGAAGTGGAAGGAAAGCGGCTGACGAAAATGCCGCATAACTTTTACCCGACTTTCCAACATGCGATCCATGTAATCAAGGATGAGAGCGACGAACAGGAGGGGAGAGCCGCCTTTAGCGGGGAGCCACTCTATAACCCTAGCCTACCGCTGGAGATAAGCCTGGACTTTAACGCTCACTTTACCAGTGCTACCCTATGGCAGAGCGACTACACCACGGCCAGGCTTATAGATAATCTCTACTGTAAAGAGCCAGCAATGGATGCGGACGGGGTGGCCATGACGATGGCCCAGACGCTGGCCACGATGATCGCCACCGAGTACGAGGGGCACAAGACCAAACAGGCCGTACTGACTGGAGACCGCAATGGTAAGAATAAATCAGCAGGCTCTACAAAAAGCATGTTCCAGCAAGTGGCTGACATTCTGGAGGCTTCTGGAAATTGGCAGGTTTCTACACAGCCGCTTAATTACAACCCTCCCCACATCGACAAGTTTAAGGACATTAGCAACGTGTTTGCCGAGCGTACTACCAGCCTGATCCGGGTACGGGTGGATGGCATACGGGCAAAGGCCACGGTGATCAGCATGGACAACAGCCCCTTGAACATCGACTACACCAAGAGCAAGAAGAGTGAAGGCAGCAAGGTAGACCAGGAGCTAGCCACTCACCTAAGTGATACAGTCGATTACTTGGGGTGGTCCTATTTAGCCGGACACTTCACTTTTGAGAGTTTGATAAAACAGTTTGGTA
>NZ_BAAHBI010000037.1:0-42218 GCF_054776755.1 Spirosoma litoris
TGATTTTGTTCTTAGTATTCAACAGCAACTTGGCAATAAAAAGTAATAGGGGTAACTCTCTGGCGACAGGATGCTCTTCCCGTGGTAAGCTTTGCAGCCCAACCAGCAAAGGGTGTAAAGGTGGAAGTGGTTCGTGTTCAGTGAGTTGGTTCGCTCACCATCAACCCTCATGGTCGTAGGGTGGACACAACTGCTAATAAAGGTCAGCTTGCGTCCGACAGCCAGCGAGATTCCTGCTTTACACCTCTTCTAACTACGTCTCAGAAAAACGCTCTATTGATGCGATGGCTAAGTAATCTATTAGGGCAAATGACGAGTTTGGTCCGTTTTTTTAGATCTACCCGAATACTGATACACTACGGTCCTACACTTCCACCTACCTGCATCACAACACTGCTCATTGTAAACAATGTCGACTGTGTGCCTGATGTATACGCGCCACTGGTGTAGATACCGTTCGCGTTTGTATTGGCTGCCGACACGCTTCCACCCGTAAATACTTTATAGCTAGTGGCTGATTTCAGCTTAGGACTTGAGAATAGCATGGTCGTATAGGCTCTTGGGATCAGGAAGGTTAAGGCTTCAACTCCATCGCTCGATTGAATATTGATCAATTGATTGGCCGTTCCGGCTCCCAGCATGACGCATGGCTGCGTAGTCACCGTTGAGGTGGGTACACTTGTAGATCCACCAATACCTACCATAATGCCGCCGGTAACCTTAAAGGTGTTCTTATCACAATCAAAACCTTCTTCGGGCGAAGTCGATCCAACAGCAACGGTTTTTCCTCCTGTAACGGTAATCTTCCCATTTGAATCGATGCCATCGTTTGAGGTACTGTAAGCGTACGTATTTCCGCCGTTGATGTAAATAAACGTGCCTGCGTTAAGTCCATCGTCTTTCGACTTCACCGTAATGGTACCGTTGTTAATAGTCATAGTGCTTTTACTTTCAATGCCCTCCCCCGCCGAAGATGTCACCGTAATGGTACCGCCATTGATCGTTATGTATGGGTCAATGGTTGTGTCGTCATCGTAGGATGCCGATATACCTTTATCAACAGAGTTTATGGTAAATGTACCGGCGTTAATAACGATATACCCTTCGTCACATTGAATCCCGTCATTCGACGAGGTGATATTCAATGTGCCCCCATCAGCTATAAACGCGTCTTTTGTATGGATCCCATCGGATACGGTGCCCGTTATAGTAATGGTGCCACTGATCACCCGAATATAATCGTCACTCGCAATCGCATGCTTATTATTGCTTTTTACGCTAAGGCTACCCAGCCCAGTGAACACCAATTGTCCTTCGCTGAAGATTGTCCCTTTCATATCTTCGGTACCGCTGGCAGTATAGGTTGTTCCATCGGTCAGAGTATTGGTGGTACCATCGGCCAAGATAACAAACGCCCGTTTGCTCGATTGAATGTTGATGGCAGGCCCGTCGTTATTCGTAATGTTCGCGCCATTTAAGGTGAGTTTGAACTTTTTATCACTGTAAATTTTCACTGACCCATTCGTTGTGGTTCCCGATACCTCATAGGCTACTTCCGATGCTGAAGAGGTAATAATGACATCGCCGTTGGATTCAGTGATAGTGACGCCTTTTGCTGATAATGGATTCGAAATACTGACCGTACTGCCAAACCCAATAGTTACCGTAGACGAAAAAGTTGAATTTGCCAGTAAATCATCGGTGTTGGCAGCTGTGGCCGTATTGCCTTCGGGTGCGGTTGAGTTGGTGGCCACACTGTCAATGGTAATTGAGCTGCCCGTGGTTCCTCCAGCCGTAATGTCATCACTGGCTTTGGAGCAGGCCATCATCAAGGCAACGACCAATAGGCTACAGAGCGGCACGCCCAAAGTATGCTTTGTAAAAAAACGACCGATACTACGATGCTGACGTTGACATTCCTTTTCGTTCATGGTGTTCTAATTTGGGTTCCTTATTCTCCTTACTATTGGTATCGTCCACTGGCTAGAACTGCCAGCGTTTCCCCCTATATCGCAGCGCAAAGCGATTCCGTTGCAGAACAGCGTTAAGTTAAGAGCACTATGGCAACTACACGCGTCAAGATATCAGGCTAAAAAATCAACAGATAGGTAAATTTTATACGGCATTCAGGAGGCAGTTTGGCGGCTTCAAATGGCGAAAATGGGCATTCGGCCAGATGGGCCTATAGCTTAATTAAACGCTGAAGCGTGGTTCGCTTCTAAGAATCAGTAACGCACAACTAAACACGTACTGATCATGAAAACGATAATTGCAACCGCCTTCACCCTCTTCAGCTTAGCCACCACGGTAACCTTCGCTCAGGGTGTATATTCAAGACCTTTTGACAACCGGCCTCCACAACACGGCAACTCTCGTTACGACTACGACCAATATCAGGACGAGGTAAAAATTGACAGAATCGACGCCATTGTTGGGTTGTCTCGTCGTCAGGAGAAACAACTGCATCGAATCGAAGACAATTATGACCACATCATGCAAACCTCGCGCATGACGCCCGACGGTCTCCGTCAACTCCAACTGCGCAAACGTCAGGATATGCTCGCCGTGTTAACCCCAATCCAACGCGATCGGTTATTTGCGGCTCAGCAGCCTAATCGATACAATCGGAATCAGCCTGGCCCTTTTGGCCGCCGAGGATAATCCCACCTAACCTGTAGCGTGTCCCCCAATTCGGTATGTTAAATTATCGAGTTGGGGTTTTTCGTTGCTTACCAGGCGGTACTTTTGCGCACGATTTACCTGTGCCAACGTCTTGATGAACCCATCTGATCCACTGAATTTTGACCGCCATACCTTCGGTTCCGACTTTGTTTGGGGAACTGCCACTGCTGCCTATCAAATTGAGGGAGCGGTTGACCGCGACGGACGAACGCCCTGCGTCTGGGATACATTCGGGCGACAAAAAGGCAAAATCAAAACGGGCGAGACGGCCGATATAGCCTGCGAGTTCTACGACCGCTACGAATCGGACCTTTTACTGCATAAAGAACTCGGGTTCAATGCCTTCCGTTTCTCGCTATCGTGGTCACGAATCCTTCCCGACGGTGTAGGGCCAGCGCATGGCGGACGTATCAACGAAGCCGGAATTGCCTTCTACGACCGCCTGATCGACCAGTGTCTTCAGTTGGGCATTACTCCCTGGATCACACTCTATCACTGGGATTTACCGCAGGCGCTTGAACTAAAAGGCGGCTGGCCTAACCGAAAAATTGTGGATTGGTTTGCCGATTTTGCCAATGTCTGTACAAAAGCGTATGGCCACAAAGTGAAGCATTGGATTATCCTGAACGAACCACTGGCGTTTTCGATACTGGGCTATTTTACGGGGCAGCACGCACCGGGTCGGCGGAGTTTTCGGAATCTATTGCCTGTTATTCACCACACTGCGCTGGCACAGGCCGAAGGTGGGCGTATTGTTCGGCAAAATGTTCCTGATGCATTAGTTGGTACAACCTTTTCCTGCTCGCCCATCGATCCGTTTACCCCTGGCGATCAGGCCGCTGCCATTCGGGTGGATGCGCTCATGAATCGGCTTTTTATCGAGCCTTCTCTCGGCCTTGGTTACCCTTCGAAGGAGCTGCCCTTTCTGGCTGGTATTGCGAAAAAAGTGGCTAAACCCGGCGATATGGAACGGCTCGCGTTTGACTTCGATTTTATTGGTTTACAGCACTATTTCCGGGCAGTGGTGGAGCAGTCGTACTTTATGCCGTATCTGTGGGCAAAAGATGTAACACCCCTCCGGCGAAATGTGCAAACCATTACGGAGATGGGTTGGGAGGTCTACCCCGAAAGCATGTACCGAATCATAAAACAATTCGGGCAGTACGAAGGCGTCAAAAAAATCTACATTACTGAAAGTGGAGCCGCTTTTTATGATCAGGTAGAGAAAGGACAAGTGAACGATAAAGCCCGGGTCGAATACCATCAGAATTACCTACAGCAAGTACTTCGGGCTAAACAGGAAGGCCTCCCGGTTGAGGGTTATTTTGCCTGGACATTCCTCGACAATTTTGAATGGGCAGAAGGCTATCGCCCCCGTTTTGGCCTAGTATATGTCGATTTCCGAACGCAACAACGGATTGTGAAGGCATCAGGACGCTGGTTCCAACAATTATTAACTGAGGAGTTGGTGACTGTCCGGTGATTTTAGTCGATGATGCACGCACCACTGGTACTTGTCCAATTCAGATTCTAGAGATTCTCGGGTTCGCCCGCTCGGTTGATTCTGATTGATGGCTTAGATACTGATTATTAGCACAATATCGTGACACGGTTAATCATGGTTCTTACTAAAATCGTGGTACGGCTCTAAGCAAAAATTCTACTAGAAAACCCTGATTAAACTCAGCTAACAATGCCTAAATGAATCACCTTATGCAGAAGTGTTAAAACCTACTTTTGTGGCTTTAAAATTATGCTTTTATCGACTAAAAATGCCTGTTCATCTTCCGCTCACTAGTCCCGAAAAAGCCGTTTCGGCCATTCAGTCGGGCAATCGCGTTTTTATACATAGTGTTGCCCAAACTCCTCATGTGCTCATTAAGGCAATGGTCGATCATGCTCACGAGCTTCGTGATGTGGAGATTTGTCATATGCATACCGAAGGGCCGCTGCCCTATCTGGATGTTCAGTACCGCCCTTCCTTTCGGCCTAACTCCTTCTTTATCGGTGCCAATATGCGAAAGCAACTCAATCAGGGCATCGGCGATTACGTTCCGGTTTTTCTGAGTGAGGTCCCGCTTTTGTTCCAACGAAACATCCTGCCTATCGACGTAGCGCTTATTCAGGTATCGCCCCCCGACGCGCACGGTTTCTGTTCGCTGGGTCCTTCGGTCGATATTTCGTTAGCGGCCATTCATTCGGCTAAGTATGTGATTGCCCAGGTGAATCCACGTGTACCTCGCACGCATGGCGACGGACTGATTCCGGTTTCGATGCTACACGCGGCCGTTGAGGTAGATGCGCCCGTTTACGAAGTGTTGCCTGGGCAGATCAGTGATCTGGATCGTAAGATCGGCCAAAACGTTGCTAGTCTGGTTGAGGATGGGGCCACGCTTCAGCTTGGCATCGGCGGTATTCCGAATGCTACGCTCTCGGAGCTTGTTCATCACAAAGGGCTGGGCATCCATACCGAAATGTTTTCGGATGGGGTGATCGATCTGGTTGAACGGGGAGTGATCACCGGTGAACATAAGACAGTGCTACCCTATCGCCTTGTTTCGGCCTTTGTAATGGGCAGTCAACGGGTTTACGATTTTATTGATGATAACCCTGGAGTCGCTATGAAACAGGTCAGTTTTACCAACGATACAGCTATTATTCGACGCAATCCGAAAGTTACGGCCATCAATTCGGCCATCGAAATCGACCTGACCGGGCAAGTCTGTGCTGACACGATTGGAACCTACCAATATTCAGGCGTAGGTGGTCAGATGGATTTTGTACGGGGAGCCAGTTTGTCGGAAGGTGGAAAGCCTATTTTCGCGCTGGCTTCAACAACCACTCGGGGAGAGAGTAAACTAGTTCCATTTTTGAAAGAAGGGGCTGGCGTAACGACCACCCGCGCACATGTGCATTACATTGTCACGGAATACGGCATTGCGAATCTGTTCGGCAAGAATCTTCGTCAACGTGCCCGCGCCCTCATCAACATTGCCCACCCCAATCATCGGGAAGAACTGGAGCGGCAGGCCTATGCGCGATTTGGCAGTGTATAGTTTCGCACACAACGAATTGGCTATCAATCAAATCAACGAAACAAGGATAATACAAAGCGCGAGAAGAATCTGACATTCATAGCTCAAAAATACACAGGCCAAACGAAACTCCTGGGTTTCGTTTGGCCTGTAAACGTGTTAATCAACCCAGATTTACACCTTCAATTTCTCCACATTCTTAAAGCTGATCGCGATTGACTCCAGTGGTGGCAGTTTGCAGACATCCTGCTCAACGAAGTAGTGCGTCATGCCCGCTGTTTTCTTCGCGTCGAAGATTCGCTGGAAATTAATAGAACCCGTACCAACCGGAGCGAATGCCCGTTCGGCCGTTTTTTCCATGTCTTTGATATGCCAGAGCGGGAACCGACCAGGATGCTTTTTGAACAAGGCAACGGGGTCCTGATTCGCAAATGTAGCCCAGTACAAATCGAGTTCGAGTTTAACCAGGTTCTTGTCGGTGCCGTTCAATAGGACATCATATGGCAGTTTGCCATCCATCGCTTTAAATTCAAAATCGTGGTTGTGGTAGCAGAATTGCATCCCAGCCGCTTTCACGACTTCCGCCGATTTGTTGAATAGATCCGCAAACTGTTTGTAATCATCCAGTTTCTTCCGTTCGTCGGGGAACAGGTAAGCACAAACCATGTATTTCTGTCCGATAGCAGCGGCATCATCGACGGCCCGTTTCCAGTCGTTGGTGAGGGTACCTTTCGCATTCGGCATTGTTTTACCCGTTGTATAGTGTCCGCTGGGAACCGATAAACCCAGGCTTTTCAGTTGGGCTGCAAATGCTTTAGGTGTTTTGCCAAAGAATTTACCATCTGAGTAACCAAACAACTCAACTTCTTTGTAGCCAATTTCGGCCACTTTTTTCAATGTTCCATCCGGGTCTTTCGCCATCAAATCCCGCAGAGTATACAATTGCAAACCAACTTTTTTGGTTGGAGCTGCAAACGCATCTAGCTGAGGTAATAAAGCCGCCGATGTAGCTAAGGCGCCTAGTTTAAGAAACTGCTGGCGGGTGATCTTTTCGGAGTAATTCATAAAACAATAGGTCGGTTAATGGGCAGCAGACGAAGTGCCTGTGCACGGGGTATAAAGGTATAGATTGGTCTGGTTTACTGTTGTGAACAGGCACAACAGTACCGCAATAAATGCAGACGAATCTAGCCTACTATCCAACGTAGTGTTTCAGCATTTCGTACAGCATTACCCTCACCGTCGTTATTGAAATAGACAAAAACCTCTTTTCCCATCAGAGTCCACTCCCGAATGCGGTCGGCCCACCAGTGTAAATCAGTATCCGAATAAGACCCACCATAGAGATATTCTGTAGAAGGTCCATGAAGGCGCACGTACACAAATGGAGCTGTCGCTCGCAGAATACAGGGAAGATGGGCTCCGCTCATGACGCAATAAGCAGCCTGATGTTGTTCAAGCAAGTAGAAGATAGACTCACGATGCCAGCTGGCATGCCGAAATTCAACCGCTACTCGTATCCAATCGGGCACTTGATCCAGGAAGTAGGCCAAGCGATCATAGTCGTAAGCCTGATTTGGTGAAAGTTGCACCAACAGTACAGCTCGCTTTTCCCGAAGTTCGTGCCAGCACGTTTTGATTCGTTCTAGCCAAGCTTCGGGAGCATATAGCTTTTTAGCGTGGGTTAGCCCTCTGGGTGCTTTTACGGTCAGTTGGAAACCGGCCGGCAACTTTCGACGCCAGTTAGCAAAAGTGGATTGTTTCGGCCATCGATAAAAACTACTGTTCAACTCAACCGTCTGGAAACGCTGCCCGTAATAACCCAGCCGATCGTGAACTGGTGTGCCATACGGGTACAAGACGCCCTGCCAGTGATCGTAACTCCAACCCGATGTACCAATCCAAACATGCATGCCTGCTGCAAAAATTAAAACCTATAAGACGTTTAATGCCTTATAGGTTTTAACTAACAGAAAGGCAGACTGTTACTTCTTTTTCGAAGCCGTTATTGATTTCTGACTTTTAGCCGATCCTTTATAACTGATTTTAAATAAAGTGCCGTTCAAATCATCCGTTACATAGATCGAGCCATCGGGTCCCTGCGCCAGACCGCAAGGACGATGTTGTACGGGACCTTGTGGCTTCTCCAGGTCGACACCAGCAAAATTATCGGCAAAGATTTCCCATGGGCCCGCTGGCTTTCCATTTTTAAAGGGCACAAAACCAACTAAATAGCCTTTGTGAATCGGTTGCGATTGGGAGTGAAACGCAATAAAAGCGCCGTTCCGGTAACGCTCGGGGAAGGCCGTCCCGGTATAGAACAGTAATCCATTAGGCGCCATATGAGCCGGGAAAGCGGCTACTGGATTGATCGCTTTTGCACCACCCGTTTTTTTGCCATCTCCACCATATTCAGGAGCCAGCATTTTCTTTTTCTGAACGGGATCGTAATAAATATAAGGCCAGCCGGCATCATCGCCCTGATGAACTTCATACATCGTTTCGGCGGGTAACTCAGCACTATTTTGTGGTGTATAGTATTGTGGGTAGAAATCATCGAATTTTCCCCGCCCATGCATCAAAACAAACAGGGAGTTGGTTTTGGTATTCCAATCCAGCCCCACAACGTTTTTCAAACCAGTGGCATAGCGCGTGCCGCTCGCAAAGGATTGATCGGCAACGTTTGCTTTAAATTTCCAGATACCTGCTGCCGAATCCAGCAGCGGGCAGGGCATTAACCCTTTCCCGGTCCCAGCTTCCCGACAAGCATCGTTATCCGAAGCGATGTTTACATACAGGTTATTCTGATTATCAACTGCAATCGACTTCGACTTATCCCGGTCTTTTTCTCGTAAGCCCGACACCAGTTTTTCGGGCTGATCGGGGTTAGCAACCTCCTGCTTATCGTTTAGTTTGTAGCGATAAACGCTTGAATTAGACGAGGCATAGAGGTACCCATTGTTAATGAAAATTCCAGTTCCGGGATAATCTCCGAAGCCTGTCGTTTCATCAATCAGACCATCTTTGTCGGTATCCCGAAGCCGATAAATTCCTTTCCCGTCCTTGAGTTTAGCCAGTTTAACATAAATGTCACCGGTTTTGGTAATCGCAATATGACGAGCCGCACCCAGATCCTGCGCGACGATCGTGCCTGAAAAACCTGCCGGAAGTTTTAAGTCAGATGACGGATCGGATTTCTTATGCGTACGAGTAACGGATTTTGGATATTTACCTGTATGGTTTTCAGCCAGGCTATCCCACGAAAGCACTGACGCCATCAGGCAGGCAATCCCGAAAAAAGTTTTAGTCATGATTTGTAAACGAGAGGTATACGATTTCAATGGTTTTCCTTAAAAGTTAATTAACCCGTAGAAATACTTCTGGCGCGTGCATTTGCTCGTGGCCATAATTTCGTCAGCATTCGCTGACCTACCTGTTCATCGTGCGCTAGCGAATGCTAGACAAAATAAAAGGCACGGGTAAATACCCGCGCCAGATACAAAAAATTAAAATGATACTTACACAAGCCCCTTTTTCATGGCTTTCACGGCATAGTCGGCAGCGCGGGCCGTAAGCGCCATATAGGTTAATGATGGGTTTTGCGTGGAAGTCGAGGTCATGCTGGCTCCATCCGTTACGAATACATTTTTCACCGCATGAAGTTGGTTCCACTTATTAAGCATCGACGTTTTGGGGTCCTTACCCATCCGCACACCGCCCATTTCGTGAATATCGAGGCCAGGTGCGGCATGACTGTCACGTACTCGGATATTTTTGAAACCTGCTTCTGTAAACATCTCCGTTAATTGCTCCTGATAATCCTTCACCATTTTATCGTCGTTATCATCATAAGCGATCGAGATTTTCAGTTGAGGAATACCGAACGGATCTTTTAACGATGAGTCCAGCGCAACATAGTTCGATTCTTTCGGGATGGTTTCGCCCATCATATGTGAGCCGACGTACCAACCGCCCAGTTTAGGATTTAACAGACTCTCTTTCAGATCAACTCCAATTCCATTTTGATCAGAATGCGAAATCCGCCCGGCCGAAAAACCAGAGGCATACCCTCGTAAGAAGTTCGTCTCCTGTTTCAACACATTCCGGAAACGGGGAATATAAGGGCTATTCGGCCTACGGCCATCTGTTGTCGAATCAAGATCTCCATCGTATTCACCCGAAATACCTGCCCGGTAATTGTGGAAAGCGACATATTTACCCAAAACTCCACTGTCGTTACCCAGGCCGTTCGGGAACCGGTGAGACGTTGAATTCAATAATACCAGATTGGAGTTTAATGCAGCCGCATTTAGAAAAATGATACGAGCATAAAACTCCTGCATCTGTTTGGTATTAGCATCAATAACGCGCACCCCCGTTGCCCTGCCTTTGGCCTCATCGTAGATGATCGAGTGAACAACCGAGTTGGGACGCAAGGTCATTTTACCCGTTTTAGCCGCCCAGGGTATGGTTGAGGAATTGCTGCTGAAATAACCACCGAAGGGGCACCCACGCTCGCAGATAGTCCGGTGCTGGCACTGCGCCCGCCCCTGCTGAAAATGAATGGGTTGCGGTTGTGTTAAATGCGCGGCCCGCCCCATAATCACATGCCGATCTTTGTATTTGGCTGCTACTTTTTGTTGAAAATGCTTCTCTACGCAATTCCACTCGTGAGGAGGCAGAAACTCACCATCCGGCAAAGTGGCCAATCCATCTTTGTTTCCGGTTATTCCGGCAAATCGTTCTACATGGCTATACCAGGGAGCAATGTCGGCGTAGCGGATCGGCCAGTCGACGGCGAATCCATCACGGGCAGGTCCTTCAAAATCGAAATCGCTCCAGCGCTGTGTTTGTCGTGCCCACATCAGCGATTTGCCGCCTACCTGATAGCCCCGTATCCAGTCGAAAGGCTTTTCCTGAACGTAAGGATGCTCAGCGTCTTTCACAAAAAACTGTTCGGTACCTTCGTAAAAAGCATAGCACTTGCTGATAATTGGGTTGGCTTCCCGGACTTCCTGCTTAAGCTGGTTCCGATGCTCAAATTCCCAGGGTTGTTTGTTGGTCGTAGGATAATCGGTTACATGCCGTACGTCGCGTCCCCGTTCGAGAACGAGGGTCCGCAGGCCTTTGCCAGTCAGTTCTTTGGCGGCCCAGCCGCCACTAATGCCAGAACCAATGACAATGGCATCGTACGTGTTTAAGGCTTGCGCATCTATATTAAAGTAAGACATTTTCTAGAGTGGTTAGTTTACAGTATTCGGTTTGAGGTATTCGGTTTAGGGTGGATGACGTACGAAGTTGCTTTTGCGTTATCTACCGTAAACCGAATACTTCAAACCCTACCCCTATTTTCCTTGTGAAGCTGCTTTTTGAGATACAGGCACGCAACCGTGGTAACGACCTGGAATAAATTCGTAGTGCGTAAGATTGGTCATCACATACTCCGACGTCATATAACCCCGAATAGTGAGGTTCTTCACCAGCGAGTAAAACTCCTTTTGATCCGGCGATTGAGCCAATTGCGTCAAGAGCGCTGTCCGTTGAGCCGTATCGCCTTCAGCAAAAGGCTTGCTAAATGATTTCTGAGCCAGATCATTTAACGAATCAAGTCCTTTGTTCAGGTTTTCCTGCGCTGTTTTAGGGTAACAATCAGCCACCATTTTCTGTACGAACTGATGAACGTTCAGGGCTTTTGCGCCAGGCGTATCGGTAGCCGGAATAATCGTTTCGACCATCTCTGCCAGCAATTCAGTTTGGCCAACAGAGAGAATTTTGCGGGTGGTCAGGACCGTTTCGGTCGTCCAGCCATTCGCCCAGGCAGGTAAGCTAATTAGCCCACCCACGGCCCCAGCCATTGTTTTTAACGCATTACGTCTTTCCACAGGTTTATTCTACTAGGTTTCATTAAACTCATTATCAAAGATACAACACAGTCGCAACTACTTGCTGCGTATGGCCCGATAACCTGATGACGATTCCGGGCCGCCTGTCTACCGACAACAATGGCCACCCCAAATCAACTCTAAAAATCAGCGGTCTCCTCCCCATAAATCGCAGCGATCTGAATTAAATGACTATTAAATTATAGAGGGCATATAACCCGCTGCAACAAACGGTATTTCGCCCGCGTAACCTTTATAGATTAAGATGCTTTTTTATTCAACTTACTCTATAGATAAGAACGATATGAATTACACGCGTAGAACAACAAAAGAGTTACTTCATCGGCAGATTTGGTCAATACTTTTCATGGCAGGTTTCGCCTTATCACTATCGGCCTGTAAGAAGACAACAGACGATGTCACCCCGCAAGCATCGACCACAACCTCTGAAAACCAGACAATTGATTCCTGGATTTTATCGAATATGCGGGAGGTTTATTACTGGAACGATAAAATTCCAGCTAATCCCGATACCACTCTCGCTCCTGATGTTTTCTTCAACTCCATCCTGAATACCTACAATGCAACTTCCAACCCTAACGGGGATCGGTTCTCGTGGATTGAAAATGATGCCAACACATTAACTGCCGAATTAAGTGGCCAGACAACTACTACTGGCATGGAGTTCAACTTGTACTTACGTTCCTCAGGTTCTACGGGCGTTATTGCGCAGGTTTTGTATGTTCTCCCAGGTTCCCCAGCTCAACTGGCTGGTATTAAGCGGGGTGACATCATTTCGAAAGTAAACAGCCAGTTATTGACAACCAGCAATTATTCAGACCTATTGTTCACAGGAACAACCTTTACCTTTGGATTTGCCTCCGTAAGCGGCTCATCGTTAGTCGATACAGACAAAACAATTAGTGTAACTGCCACAACTTTCCAGGAGAATCCGGTATTTCTGGATTCCATTTATACGGTTGGCAGCAAAAAAGTAGGCTATCTAGTTTATAATCAATTTGTTCCGGGTGCTAACGGAAGCGAGGCCGATGAGTATGATGCTCAAGTCGATGCTGTCTTTAACAACTTCAAAGCACAGGGCGTTACTGAATTAGTACTGGATTTACGCTATAACCCAGGCGGCTATACGTCATCCTCGGCGAACCTGGCTAGTCTAATTGGTAAAGGAGTCAGCTCCAGCAAATTGTACTTCCGGGAAGAGTGGAATACCAGCATTACGCCCCTCCTACAGCAGGAATATGGCTCCAGTTTCTTTATTCAGAATTTCCTGGATAAGTCTCAGAATATCGGAGATAACCTCTCGCGGGTCTTTGTACTTACCACCGATCATACGGCCTCAGCCAGTGAACTTATCATTAATGGTTTGCGCCCATACATGACCGTAACCACCATTGGTACAACGACTTACGGGAAAAATGTAGGTTCCATTACGATTACCGACGATTCTGGAAAAATTAAATGGGGTATGCAGCCTATTGTTTTCAAATCATACAACAGCCTGGGACAGTCTGATTACGCAACCGGATTTACCCCCAGTATAGAGGTTGACGAACCGGTTAATCTACTGCCGCTGGGCGATACCAATGAAGACTTGTTAAATACTGCGCTCAGTCAGATTTCGGGAAGTGTAGCCAGTGCCCGCAAAGCAACCAGCAGTGGTAATCCATTGATCAACTTAGGGTCGTCTATTCAACGTAAGGCGGGTGGTCATTCTATGATTCGCGAATTGAAGAGCCTTAAATTTTAACCTTTTTTAAGGAATCTACATTCCAACGACTATGATGCAAAGCGAGTCTTTGTGTCATAGTCGTTTCGGTTTTTCGTTAAGTGTCTTTAAATCACCCTAACAATTAAGAATTTTTATGAGTCCAGCACGTTAGCAAGTAACACCCCTTTGGCGTAATTTTGTGCGACCTATTTGATACATGACTCCGCCTGAATCGGGCTACCAATTTGTCAACTCGTACTGGTAAGACTATCAAACCATCGTTCTTAACGCAAATTCCTATAACTTTACGTTTTAATTCGTTCGTTCACGCTCGTTTTTCATGATTCATTTACCATTTCGATTCCTTTCGGCGAACAACGCTCAGTCGAAAGCAATATCAACTGAGACTACCCTCTCTAACGCTACGAAGAAGACCAAACGCGTCAACTGGACACTAGCACTGGTCGGCATAGGCTGGGCCGGACTCCTCATTGGTTGTAACAATTCCTCAACAGTCGACACCTTGGGCGACTGGAACTCAAGATCTGAATTAGAAGGCCCTGCTCGTTTTGGAGCTGCCAGTTTCGTAGTCGGTACTATTGCTTATATGGGCACTGGAACCGATGTTAGCAACAACCGTCTGAAAGATATGTGGGCTTATGACGCAAGTCGGAATGCCTGGACACAGAAGGCTGATTTTCCAGGTGTAGCCCGTAACCTTGGCGTAGGCTTCTCGGTTGGCACGAAAGGTTATATCGGTACAGGTCTGGATGCTAATTCGACTCGCTTAAAGGATTTCTGGGAATATGATCCAACCGCGAACACCTGGAAACAGGTCGCTGATTTTGGTGGCACTGCCCGTCAAACAGCAACCGCCTTTGCGATAGGCACAAAAGGGTATGTAACCTGTGGTTTCGACGGCAACTATCTGAAAGATATGTGGTCGTATACCCCAACAACCAATACCTGGACTAAAGTGGCCAGTTATGGTGGTTCGAAACGCGTAGGAGCTGTTTCATTTGTTATTAACAACATGGCTTATGTTGGTACTGGCAACAACAACAACTCAAATCAGCTCGACTGGTATGTGTATGATCCAGCACAGGATTTGTGGACCCAAAAACTGAACTTCACTACCGACCAAACCAGCATTGCCCGTAGCTATGCCGTTGGTTTTGCGATTAATGGTAAAGGGTATATCACAGGTGGTGACGCGACAACGAAAGACGTTTGGGAATATGATCCAAGCACCGATCTGTGGACGACTAGAGGTGTATTTGAAGGATCTAGCCGGACGTATGCTTGTGCTTGGGCGGTTAATAATAAAGGTTACGTTACGACGGGTGCCAATGGTACAAGCCGTTTTGATGACCTGTGGGATTTCGATCCGACTGTAGTACAAGTCATTCCTTAAATCATACACCTTGCCAGTACGATCAGGCCCTTTGCATTGATACGTTGGTAAGGTAAGTTAAAATGACGAACGATTCGCAGCCTACGTCTCGACCATCCTTAGTTCGGCTGGGCCTGATTTTTTGCCTGATTTGTTTAGCTGTTGTCACGGTTTATCTATTTTACCCTCGACAGCCTCATTATCAGGTACAGGTATTCAAGACCACAGGTGGCTGGGGATATGATATACTGAATAACAAAAAGATGGTTATTCATCAGCCAACTATACCAGGACAATATGGTATAGTTGGCTTTACCTCCCAGGAAGAAGCTCATCGAGTGGGTAATTGGGTGGCTGAAAAAATGAAACAGACGGAGGCTATGCCTACGCTGACAAAAGAAGACTTACGCCAGTTGGGCGTAAAAATCCCCTGAATTAGTTAGATTATGCGTACTCTCTGGTACGCCGGTTTGCTACTGCTGACCGGTATGGTGCTATTTTCCTGCCAATCGGGCGATCTTCGTGTAGGACAGTCGGTCATCAGTCCTCAGGAACTGTTTGTACAGTCTGTTGATACACTGACGCTCAAAACCTCAACGGTGATGCGGCCGGATTCATTCCTAACCTCGGGTGATGCGAATATCGTCGTTGGGCGTTGGTCAGACGCGCAAACCGGTAAGATGACAGCCCGCGCTTTTGCCGCAATTAATTATGCCAGTAATTCTTTCCAGGGCCAAACCAATCAGCGCTTGGATTCGCTTGTACTGGAACTGACGTACGCATATGTATATGGCGATACAACCTCTGCGTTTAATATCAGTCTACACACATTAGACAAACCACTCGTTTATCAGGCGTATTACAACACAAATTCTGTATCGTATTCTAGTAAACCATACCTACAGAAAACCGTTTTACCGCAGCCGCTGACGCTGACCAAGAAAATTTCGTTTCGATTGCCTGCCGATGTTGAGCAGACGTTCTTCAATAAACTAGTCAATGGCGATATCGTTGATGCAACAACCCTAGCCGAATACTTCCCTGGGTTTGCCCTGAATTGTAATTCAACATCCAATGCATTTGCTGGTTTTGCAACGGCAAGTAGCGGCTTACGACTCTATTACCATGCTACCGATGTCGATTTAGCGCAATCGAATCTATTGTTCCCCATGTCATTGGGTTATTTTACGCAGATAACGAATGATTTGAGTGGCACGCCATTGAGTGTATTAAAAAATCGGTCCGATGCTGTTAGTAGTCGTTTAACCAACAATACAACGTTCATTGTACCAAGTGCTCTGCTCCATACACGCCTTGAAATTCCGTATTTGGATCAGTTTGCCAAACCGGATGGCTATGCAGATATCAATAAGGCAACGCTGGTCATTAGCCCCGTTCGAGCCACAACAAGAGATAACAGTAACCCTCCGGGCTATCTAGCACTCTTTTTCACTAACACCCAGAACGATATCTTGCCTACTGCGGTACCAGGTGGAGCAGGAGGCACTTCATCGGCCATTGCTCAGTACAATCCACAAACGACATTTGTGCAAAATGGTCCCGATAGAGATGCTTTGCCTCTTCAAGACTCTTATTCGTTTGATTTAACGTATTATATCGGGCAGATTATTAAGCGTAAACTCGCGAATCAACCCTTGTTGTTATCGATTCCGACAGAAACTCAGCTTCAGGCTTCGCTAACATTACGCGAGCGGATCCAGCGGGTAACAATTGGCGATCAGTTAAAAGCGAATGATCAAATGAAGGTCCAGTTGTTTATCACGTCTGGGAATTAATTGAGCTTGTAAGGTTAAGAAATGAATAAGGGGCCGATTTAGTAAATCGGCCCCTTATTCATTTCTAATTTTTTTCTTCTGGCATCTTGACAAAACTACCCTTTAACTTAGACATTTATAAGATCCCTCCCGACGCAGGAGGGATCTTATAAATGTCCTTAATTGAGCATTAAGAAACCCTAAGATCTCTCCTGCGTCGGGATGACAAAAACGTTATAAGCCTGTTACCTCATATTTACCCCCTTTTTGCGTCGTAAATGAGGTAACATACCCTACATTCGTTTGCTTCGATTCGGTCTGGATACCTTTTACTTTTACAGGACGGGCAGTTCTGAGTTTACAAAGCCCACCGGTTAAGGCTTGAACGTTAGCCGTTGTTAACCGATGGTTTTTCCATTGGATACCAATCTCGAACCCACCCCGCGCTTTCAGGCCCGACACACTCCCTTCCTTCCAGGCGGAGGGCAAGGCGGCTAATAAATGAATATCATCCAGATGGCTTTGGATTAGCATTTCGGCCATGCCCGCAGTTCCCCCAAAATTACCATCAATCTGAAACGGCGGATGCGCATCGAAAAAGTTCGGATAGGTACCACCCCCTCCCCGACTTCCATAATTCGTAGCGGTTTCGCTGGTATAACTCAACAGTTCCCGAAGCAGTAGATAGGCATGATTGCCATCCAGCAGCCGTGCCCAGAAATTAATTTTCCAGGCGCGGCTCCAGCCAGTACCTGCATCTCCCCGTATTTCCAGAGTTTTCTTAGCTGCAGCGGCAAATTCAGGGGTTGAAATCGGCGAAATTTGACGACCAGGGTGCAATCCAAACAGGTGCGACACATGCCGGTGTTGCGGATCTACATCTTCGTAATCTTTATTCCACTCCTGAAGGTTGCCTTTATGACCGATGTGCAGTGGGTAAAATTTCTTTCGTTTCTCAATCAGGAGATTCCGAAACTCAGTGTCGGTATTCAGGACTGTAGATGCATCGATCAGGTTGGTGAATAAGTCCCACATGATCGACATATCCATTGTTGTTGCCACCGACACAGCCGCATGTTGCCCTTTTTCATCGATAAAATCATTTTCGGGGGATAACGACGGCGATACTACCAGATAGCCATCTTTGTCTTCTATAAGCCAGTCTAAGTAAAACTGAGCGGCCCCTTTCATGAGCGGGTAAGCACGTTCCTGCAAAAATGTTTTGTCGCCCGTAAACCGGTAATGTTCCCAAAGGTGCTGACAAAGCCAGCTTGCACCCTGATTCCAGTTTGCCCATTTAGGATCGCCCTGACCTTTATCACCAACGGGGTTAGCAATGGCCCAGATATCGGTGTTGTGGTGCGCAACCCAACCGTGCATGTTGTAAAACTCCTTAGCGATTGCTGCCCCATTTTTGGCCAGCGAGCCAATAAAACTGAGCAGCGGCTGATGTAGCTCCGACAGGTTAGTTACCTCAACGGGCCAGTAGTTCATCTGGGTATTAATATTGATCGTGTAATTGGAACTCCAGGGCGCTCGTAGCTCTTTGTTCCAAATTCCCTGTAGGTTAGCTGGTATGCCCGGAACACGCGAACTGGAGATAAGCAAATACCGGCCGTACTGATTATACAACACCTCCAGACCAGGGTCGTAAGCGCCCTTTGAGTAGCCCTCTAACCGCCTATCGGAAGGTAACTGAGCATTCGGGTTTGTCGCCGTTGTATCCGTGATTTGCAGAGAGAACCGATTAAAATAGGGCTGATAGTCGTTCAGGTGATTACTTAACAGTGTTAAATAATTCTTTAGGGTTGCTTTTCGAATAATTTCTTCGGCCAGTTTGTTTTCGTCCTTTCCATCTTTGTCGGGGCATTTATCATATCCATTGAAACTCGTGGTAGCCGCCACCAGAAGTATAACCTCAGAAGCGTTACGAATATGAATCCCAGCTGTGTTGGTTTGCACGGTTCCTCCTTTGTTGAGTGCTTTAAGCCGAAGCTGAAAACGCATCCCTTTACAACCCGTTACATCTTCATAAACGACATGCTCTCGATCTTTGGGGTTGTAATAATTAGGGTCCACCTGAGCAGGCGCTTTGCCTTTCATAACCCATTCATTCAATCCGTTGCCACTGCTTTGGGCATGAAGTTGACTTTGGGTGGTAGCATCGAAACTGATCTGGCCAGGTTTGTTAGCTGTTAGTCGAATAACCATGACCTGGTCCGGTGCAGAGGTGAATATCTCTCGTTTATACTCGATGCCATTCACTGCAAACTTTGTCGTGGCAATAGCTTTCTGAATATCCAGGTCGCGGTAATAAGCCGAGGGCTTAGCCCCTTTAAAGTCCTGTTTTAGTACTAAATCACCCAGAGGCATATACGATTGCGTATATAAACCCTGCATTTTTTGGGCTAAAGCGGTGGCTTTCTTATAATCTCCATCAGCCAACGCTTGCCGAACCTGGGGTAGATAGGTAGGCGATTCTGGGTTGACCGGTCCATTTACTGGCCCACCCGACCAAAGCGAACTCTCATTAAGTTGAATTAGCTCTTCATCCACTCGTCCGAAGATCATTCCACCAATGCGTCCATTGCCCACAGGCAACGCTTCGGTCCAGATAGCTGCGGGTTGATCGTACCAGAGTTTAAGTTTTTTTTGTGCGAAAAGTGGAGAAGAAACGAAAAGTAACAGAAACAACCAGGGATTTCGATTCATATTTAGATCAAGGAATTTTAAGCAAAAGTAAACTGGTCTATCAAGAACCAGCTATCCTATAAAGCATAAATAGTCGGTATTATCCTGAAACGGTCTCTAAATTTTGTGATCCTGCACAAAACAGAAAGCCACTCCGACTTGGAGTGGCTTTCTGCACAGGTGAAGATAGAATAGTGTTATTTGGCCGGCTTTTTAAAGATGGTTTCGTCGACCTTAGGGTTAATCGTGACTTTGGTGGTAACCATCGTCAGGGTGCCCATTTGTGGATTTGCAATTTCCATGGTGTTTGCAAACGGAATCCCATCAACGGCTTTATAATCCGAGAACCCGATTTCGCCTTCCTGCCCGTTCATAGTAGCCTTAACTTTACTAATCATGTAGGTAGTCGCGTCAACGTATTCATCCATCACAACTCCATCTTTCGATGTCACTTTCAGGTGGTAGTTATCCTTACCATCTACTTTTTCTTTGCCAACCAGTTCAACTTTGTTGCCTTTGTCTTTGTAATTGACCAGTGGTCCAAATGGGTCAATTTGCCCTTTGTTCTGCTTGATCACATCGGCGGGCATATCTTCCGGTTCACCCGTTCCCTGCATCATAGCCGGACGTAGCATCCAGCCCGTTGCGCCTGCATTATCGACAACCTGAATCATCGAGTTGCCCATGATCGAGGATTCGGAACGCATGGCTTTACCCACCAGAATCGTCGTTTTGCTGGGTATTTCCATTCCCTGTACGGATAGCGACCGTTCGGTTACCAGCGTGGTTACTCCTTTCAGTTTATCCAGACCGCCCATGGCCGCAACGTGTTTGTCAACAATCTCATCGACTGTCTGGGCATACGTACCAACTGATACAAGCGCGGCTACTGTAGCAGCTAGAAATGTGTTCGTTTTCATTAGGTGATAGGGATTATGATTTCTCTTCAATAAATTAACTTAGAATCATTTATTCAACATTTGCCTGCAAATTAGAAATGATTACTTAAAAACAAATTCCTAGTATTCATTTCTCCAGGATCAAATTACTTCTAACTAGCGGGGTGTTCCGCCACCAGGTGTACCTCCCCCTGCTGGCTGACCACCTTCACTCTTCACGTCATCATTATTCACCGACTTCGCTTTCTTGCGGGGGGCATCCATGGTCATCTTGCCAATTTTGTAGGTGAACGTCAGGCGGATACCCCGGTTGTAGAGATACACATCGTTTACCTGATTGAATTGAGCTGAGTTCAGGACCGTATGGATGTTAAACCGGTTCGAAAGAAAGTTTTCAGCCGCCAGACCAACACTACCTTTTTTGTTATTGATATCTTTCTTGATACCTATTGTGTAAAACCCGAAACCACCTTGTGTGCCCTGCAACTGTACCTGCGATCCCTGCATAAAGCCAAAGGCCTGAGCGCCCCAACCGTGGCCAAATTGTGCGTTGGCAAACGTTCCCCCACTTACGTTGAAACCAGTGTTCGTCAGTTCCTCAGCAACTCCATCTGCATTGGTTGTCTGACCAGTAAGGCTGGTATAAAACGCATTCACAAACAAGCCAATGTTGATTTTCGATGTTACAGCCACGTTGGCAAACGTGTTGGTTCCGTAAGCATACTGACGACCAATGTTCTGATAGGTGGTAACAATTGCTCCTGCCAGCGTATCAGAGGGTTGTCTGACCTGCGTAATGGCATTGTTCGTTACCCGGCCAAAGAAGGTAGCATTGATAAACGTCTTCTTGATGGTTTTGCTCAAACCCAATTCAAAATTGTTGGTGAGTTCGGGACGAAGGGTTGGGTTACCAATCGTGATGTTCTGTGGGTTGGCCGTGTTAAAGTTGGGGTTCAACTGCTGAAGTCCAGGGCGCTGAATCCGGCGGTTATAACCTAACTTAACGGTTGTTCCTTTAAACGTTTTCGAGGCATTCACGCTAGGTACTAACACGCCATAATTACCAATACCAAGCGTACCTTTTTCTTCGGTACTTGCGTCGATGAAGGTGTGTTCATAACGCAGGCCACCTTTCAGTGTGTACCGCTGTTTGGTTGTGTATGTGTAGGACGTATAGCCAGCAGCAATGTTCTGGTGGTACAACAAGGCTCCCTGCGTGCCATTTTTCTCCGTAGTATACTCTCCCGTTGGACCAGCGGTTAAGTACTCATAGTTACTGTTAACCTGACGCAAAATGCCTTTTGCCCCAAACTCAAGCAGCTGGTTTTTCTTGATTGGCGTCTGGTAATCGGTCTGTACCGTAAATTCCTGGTTGACGTTACCATTCAAATTCTTCTGACGGCCTGTGAGTGCTCCCGTACCATTCAACAGATCAGCATTGAAATTATTCGTCAGATCATTCCGGCTGTAGAGCGTTGAAATACTCCACTCCTGCTGAGGTTTGAACGTATGTAAGTAATCGACATTAGCATCTACCGTTCCCGACAGGTTTCGGGTATCTACATTCCGGTACGACGTTGAACTGGGTGTTCCGTTAGTAAACAACTGAGTAACCAGATCCTGCGGACTAATCATATTCCGAACACCATAGCGGACACCCGCAGTCAGGCTTTGGTTTTTAGCCAGATCGTAGTCAAATCCTAAGTTATACTGCCCGAACAAACCCCGGCTGGTTCCATTACCGGTTTGACGAGTCAGGGTAGAAACGCCGTTAACCTCACTCGTTTGATCGAGATTCGTTTTGGTGATGGTGTTATAGATACCCCGACCAAAACCACCAATCGTAAAACCAGCTTTGCCTTTGCGGTAACTACCATTCAGCGACAGCATAGAACCCCTGTTACCAACACCTGAATCTACGTTCAGATTCAAGCCCTGTAAACTGTTCTTTTTGGTAATGATGTTGATGATACCTCCCGAGCCTTCAGCATCATATTTGGCCGATGGGCTGGTAATAACTTCAACCGTTTTAATCTGATCGGCAGGGATTTGCTTTAACGCATCCGAAACACTGCTGGCGACGATGGTACTGGGTTTATTATTAATTAAAACCCGGATGTTTGAACTACCCCGCAGTGAAACGTTACCATCCAGATCGACGGTGAGCATAGGCACTTTCCGCAAAATGTCAGTAGCATCTCCCCCTTTGGCTGTAATATCTTTATCCGCGTTATAAACCAGGCGATCCACTTTCTCCTCAATGAGAGCAGCCTGACCGGTTACGGTAACTTCTTCCAGCGTTTTTACGGCTGAGCTAAGCTTAATGACGCCCAAATCCAGACTTTGACCATTGGCCAGAACCAGATTATCGATCGTTTTATTCTTGAAACCAACAAATGTGATTAGCGCTCTATATTCGCCAGCTACCAGCTTCGTCAGCGCAAACTTGCCTTTATCATCGGCAACTGTTCCGTCGACCGCTTTTCCTGTGGCTTTATTATAGAGAGCAATGCTGGCAAATTCAACTGCTTTCGCCTGTGTCGAATCGACGATGGTACCAATGAGTTTGGCACTTCCCTTGGGGCTTTGGTCGCCTGCTGTGCCGGGCAGGGCTTTTGGCTGAGCAGCGCCACCCATTCCAGGAAACTGAGCCTGGGCTGGTGTTAGCAGACTGAATGCTAATAATGTGGCAGCAATAAGTAAACTGTACGATTTCATAAAGGTTGCTTTAATGCTACAAAGGTGTAACCGCATTCGCAAACCCTAAACTGAAAACGGACAAAGGGCTGAATCGACCGGATGGACGTCGGTTTATTCCTGACGAACGTATTTGGGTGAGGGTTGAACCACGCTAGAATGCTTTCTCATCCCCTCGAATCAGATGTCAGGTATCTCAATCATCGGTCGCAAAATTGGGTTCTTATTGATCTATTCTTTATCAAACGTTGCAACGGTCGAGCCACGAAACGACTCTTTTTGCCGTATAGATAAATAGAAGCAAATAGGCCATTATAAGCTCAGAAAGGGCATTATAAATCGGTAAACGCACTATCTGTGAATTGAAGCCGAAGAAACGCTAACCTGTCTACCTGTTAAAAAGTATTAAAAGCAACTGTCAATCCCGAACGCTCAAACACCCTATTCGATGCCATAGCTGTACGTCACCTTTTAAACCGTGAAACAGCGGATAACCTGAATCGCTCATCCAATGAAACGTACACCCAACACCAACCCAACCAACCAGGCACAAGCAACCAAACAAGTTGCGCTGCACGTTTTACTATCGCAGTCTGAAGACGACTTTTACGGTAGCCTGCAACGCATCTGGAACAATGTAGTGCAACTCGAAGATATGGGCATCATCCAGCAGGAGAACGATAAGTTTATGTACGCCTACCGCTTTGCCGAAGCCGAACTTAAGCGAGTGTATGTCGATCAGTACACCCAAAACTCCACCCAGTCTCTTTAATTCACGTTGATTCAGTTCGCATGAAAACCTACCAGAATGAGCATCTCATGGTGGAAGTGGATTGTAGTATACACCTGTTGCAACAAACCTGGGTAGGCTTACCGACCAGCGAAAACTTTCGAGATGGTTCTCTGGCAATCCTGGCATTAGCGAAACGGCATCAGATAAAACGATGGCTGATCGACTTAAGGCAGTTGCGGTTGTTTAACCCAATGGATTTACATTGGTTTATTAATCACTGGCTCCCACAGGCAAACTCGGGCATGGTTTTACCGCAACACGCCCGAGTCGCGATCATTTTAAACGACCTCAATCAGTTCGGAAAATTGGGGCCCGATATGATCTTACGCGCTTCTGGCGCTCTGAATCAGTCATTGAGTAGCCGCTATTTCGTCGGAGATGAAGATACCCGGCCCTGGTTACTCCTGAACCCATAAAATCAGGTTGTCACCGAATGGCGTTCTTTAGATTCGATAGATTTTACCTAAATACTAAAGGTTACTTTCCATCAAACCTAAAGAACGCCATTCGGCAAACCCACTTGGTATAAATACTCAAGATTGATTTAATGGTCATTGCAACAGAATGAACAGCGCTAGCGTATTCTCAACTACTGGACAGATACCAATTTTTTAGACAGAGTCTACTAGTGCTTTGACAAAAATAGACTCTAACTGTTTCTATCGATTCTCGGGCCGCCCGCGCGGTCGATTCTATTGCACTGATAATCAGAAATGATAGAATTAACCGCGCGGGCGGCCCCGAGAATCGATAGAATCTAAATTGGACGAGCCCTATTTATCTAGAGGTCCTATTGACTTACTTCATAATTATTCGGTAACTTGTTAATCCTCTACCAGTTAACAAGCCCTTGTAAGTAAAGAAAGTACATCCCACCACGCAGTCGTATTGAGAGAATGAGCAGGAGAAATAGAACGACTTGTTTATGCGTCTTTTTACTTTTCAGTTGTTGGCGTATCTTTTTGTGCTAGGTTACTCACTCACGGCGTGGGCAAGTCACCAGGTTGGCGGTCAGATAGAAATGGCTGCCATTGGTGATGTGCCGGGGCATTTTCGAATTATAGTCACCAATTATCTGGAGGACGGCACGCAGGGTATAGCCCGTCAATCGAACACTGGAAGGTTAGGGATTTACCGGATTCGTGATAATGCCCAGATGATGATTTTCTCTGTTCAGCAAACGGGGGCTAAAGCACCCGTTACGTACTCGAACACATTTTGTGCGGCTCAACGTAATTTGAAGTTCGTTGTATGGATATACGAAGCGACAATTCAGCTTACTCCAAGCACTTATAACGATACACAAGGATACTATATATCCTATCAGACTGGAAATCGAAATACAGGTATTAATAACATCAACAACCCCGGCCAAACAGGATTTACCTTTTACCTTGAATTTCCGGCTCTCGTTCAAAATGGGCAAGCTTTCGCCAATTCATCCCCACATTTTGGGGCTATTAATGGTGAGTATGTTTGCATTGGTACTCCGTTTACATTTCCCTTTGGCGGTACTGACCCCGACGGTGATGAATTGCGGTATTCCATGATAACCCCACTAGGTCAACGGGGTTCAGGCCAGAACTCCGTATCGTCAGCACCTTATCCTGATATAAGTTGGTCCTCAGGTTACGGAGCCAATAATGCCATTCCTGGAAATCCTACCCTAAATGTCGACGCTCAAACGGGCGAATTATCGGTTACGGCCACTCAGTTAGGCTTATTTGTCTTTGCCGTTAAGGTTGAAGAATATCGAAACGGTATAAAGATTGGCGAAGTACGGCGCGATTTCCAGCTATTGGTTGTCGATTGTCCTCCACAAACTACCCCCGATCCTGCCGTTCAAATTCTGAATCTTCCCAATATTATGAGTAAAACCATCTGTCAGGGCGATTCGGCAGTACTTAAGGCGGTGGTGGATACTAGCTGGAACTACCAATGGCGTCTCGATGGCATTAACATAGCAGGCGCAACAAGCCCAACCTTAACGGTACGTCAGTCGGGTGAATACTCGTTGGTTGTATCGCAGAAGGCAGTCTGTAGTAAGACGGGAAATTCAGAAGTTCTGACCATTACAGTCATTGGAAATGATGCCAAACTATCAGTAACCGGCCATCTGTGTGCCACAACCGGAAGTGTAAGCCTCCATGCCACCAGCAACGCCAATGTTACCTACCAATGGTACCGTGACAGTCAGTTACTTTCAGGCATCCCATCGGTCGACTCCCTGCAAACGAGTCAGACAGGAAAATACTGGGCCGTATTAAGGGAAAAAACATTAGGCTGTAAGGCAAATACCGATACCGCAGCAATTACCCGTTCGGCAGCCGTTACAGCAGTGATTACATCAGCTTCTGGCTTTAATCGCATTTGCCCAAGTGATTCCTTACAACTAAATGCTAGTGGTGGCATTAGCTACAACTGGCAAATGAACGGCACTAAAGTTGGCACTACTAGTTCATCTTACTCGGCCAGCCAGGCGGCAAGTTATGTGGTCGTAGCAACCGATATCTTTGGTTGCGAAGGTACATCATTGCCAGTTTCTGTCACTCAACTCGCGGCCGTAGTTGTCACATTTGATTCAATTCCAGGCGTTTGTGGCCCAAACGTACCTGCGTATTCACTGATTGGTTCCCCGCCGGGAGGTACATTTGCTGGTGCTGGTGTAACCGATAGTACGTTTAGTCCAAAGTTGGCGGGGGTTGGAAATCATCCAATAACTTATACTGTTAAAGCCGCCCCTGAATGCGCTGGGACAGTGGCTACGCGAATCGCAGTCGTGGCACCCGTTCCCACGATTCAACTGGCCAATTCTATGACTACTTATAAAGGCAATACATTTACGATGGACCCCGTTTATTCTGGGAATCCGATTCAGTATCAATGGACTTCCGCTACATTTTTAGATAGTGCGGGTAAAGCAAATCCATTGGTGATGGATATCCAGAATGATATAACATATACCATCGATGTAAAAAACAGTACAGGTTGTGAAGCCAAAGACACCATTCGTATTACAGTATACGAACGTCTGTTTGTGCCGGACGCCTTCAGTCCAAATGGCGATGGACTCAACGACACCTGGGAATTGTTTGGTATCGAGGCCTTTCCGGAGGCCATTGTAACCATCTTTAACCGCTGGGGCGAAGTAATTTACTCATCTGGGAAGGGCTATACCAATCCCTTCGACGGAACGTTGAATGGTACCTCGCTACCCACTGGTGTGTATGCGTTTACGCTGTATACTGTCCCTCAGAAACCCGTGATTCGAGGCAGTTTGATGCTGGTTCGGTAGTTTTTTCGACAGGATTTACAGGATAAAACAGGATTGAAAAAGCTAGTGCTTTACCAAAATAGATTCTGGTGATTCTATCGGATCCCATTGACGATATTCTGCTGATAATCAATACCTAAAACATCAAGTAGAATCATAAGAATCTCTAGAATCTAAATTGAAAGAGTACTAAAAATATCCTGTAAATCCTGTCGAAAAAACGTTAATGTGCTATAGTTTTTCTTTCTTTCGCCCCGGTCCCCAGATAGCCCGGCCTGGAAAAACGTTGGTGTGCTCGCCATCTTTCAGGACGATCTTGCCGTTGATTACCACATGTTGTACACCAACAGCATATTGAAATGGATCGGCAAAAGTGGCTTTATCGGCAATGGTAGCTGGGTCGAAAATAACAACATCGGCAAAATAACCTGGTCGTAATAATCCCCGATTCGGTAATTTATGATTGGTTGCGGGTAAACTGGTTAACCGTCGAATGGCTTCTTCCAGCGACATAACCTTCTCATCTCGCACGTATTTACCAAGTAACCGGGCAAAATTACCGAACGTTCGGGGGTGAACGATCCCATTGTCCTTACGATCCTGCGAAATAGACGCGGCATCAGAACCGAAGGAAACCCAAGGCTGACTGATGCCTTTTTTTACGTTTTCTTCCGACATCAGGAAGTAGGTCGTCTCTACCCGACTCTTATCGGCAACGATTAAATCCATGACCGTTTCAATAGGGTCTTTATGCCAGATTGTGGCTATCTGGCCAAGTGTTTTCCCATTGTATTTTTTCAGTGAATCAACCTCAAAGGCCGTTAGCAGGATGTTGTCAGTAGAACCAGCTAACTGAAACATATTCTCCCAATCGTTGCCTTTCTGCTGCACTTCAGCCTTTAATTTCTGGCGGGTAGCGGGGTCTTGCAATCGCTTCCATCCCGCCATAAATCCGCCATTGAATAGATAGGGCGGCAGGCAGGAAGTAAGACCCGTTGCCCCTGCCGTATAGGTGTACATGTTGGCAGTCACATTCTGCCCCTGCTTTCGGGCGTTATTAATTAACGTAATCGTCGATTCCATTCTGGGCCAGTTGCGTTGTCCCGATGCTTTAAAATGATAGAATTCTACAGGAATATTGGCCCGCTTACCAATGGTAATCAACTCATTAACACCTTCCTCAAGTCGATCTCCTTCGCTTCGGATATGGGCAATATAGCGCCCCCCGTAACGTCCAGCTTCCTGACACAGAGCCACAAGCTCGTCGGTATCAGCAAAGGAGTTGGGTGGATAAATAAGTGCCGTTGTTATCCCTAAGGCACCTTCTTCCATCGCTTTGCGAACAATCGCCCGCATTTGGTCCAGTTGTGCGGGAGTTGGTTTTACATCGGCCTCGCCCAGCACCACCTGGCGAACCTGAGCAGCACCAAGGTAGGAAGCTATGTTAGAGGTAATTCCTTTCTTCTGGAGCTTAGTCAAAAACTCAGCCAGTGTTGTCCAGTCGCAAGTCAGCTTGTACGGTTTTAAATAGGCGTTAACCTGTTGCCGTTGCTCATCAGTACTAATTGGTCCCCAGGAGTCTTCACCAAACACTTCCGTTGTTATCCCCTGTTTGGTATCGCTCATGGAATGGCCATCCCGTAAGAATTCCAGCCCAGTGTGCGACAGCACATTAATAAATCCCGGCGCTACTGCCTTTCCCTGAGCATCTATAATTGTGGTGGCTTTTGCCTTCGGTAGTTTCCCAATTGCAACAACCCGATCGCCCTGGATACCTACATCGCCTTGCTGAGGTGGCTGACCTGATCCATCATAAATTAATCCATTTCGGATCAGAATATCGAACTGACCGGTTGCTGGTTTTATCGATTGAGCAAACAAATGACCCAGGCAGGTCACGAAGAAAATGAGGAGAGGTATAAATCGCATAGCAGGTTGTTTAATACCCCAAAATACGAACTGGCCATCAGAAACCCATTTTGAATGAAAACTTTGTTCATTGAACCCATCGGCTACTTTCTGTCAGGCGGCTTCTGAACGCAAGCCATAAAAAAATCCGATACGAACTGACAGTTAATCAATTCGTATCGGATTCAATTTGTGCCTATGTAATTCAGGCTATGTCTTAAGCTTGTTTCGTCAATTGGATGTTCAAAACGAGTTTAACATCGTCGCTCACTACTACGCCACCCGCTTCGGTTACACCATTCCAGGTCAGGCCAAACTCTGCGCGCTTAATTGTACCAACGATCTCGAAACCAGCTTTGGTCTGGCCATAAAAATCCTGCATCTGGCCGCCATGCTCAACCTTCAGCGTCACTGGCTTCGTAATACCACGAATGGTCAGATCGCCGGTTAGGCTATAGGTGTCATCACCGGTTTTGGTGAAGCTGGTTGATGTAAATGCCAGTTTTGGGAAATTTTCAGCATCGAAAAACTCAGCTGACTTCAGGTGCCCATCGCGTTGTTCCTGACCTGTGCTAATGCTGTCAATATCAGCAGAGAATGAAATTTTTGCATCAGCAAAATCATCACCAACTGTTTCAACCTGGCCTTCGAACTTACCAAACGAACCCGTTACGGTTGAAATAACCAGATGTTTTACTTTGAACTGAATTTCGGAATGAAGGGGGTCAATAACCCAAGTTGTTGCGGTTGCGGGTTGTGCTTCCATGTTGTTGTGTTTCTAATTACGTGTATCAGTATTTGATGTATATACATTTAATTAAAGAAAAATGTTTCAACGCCCATAAAACTTTTTTCAAATTGCGCGAAGCAAGGAGATAACTAAAAGAAAATCAGTGGGTAACGATTTTATAAGTAGAGATATTTATGTAAAAATCAATAGCAGACCGGCTCAGGTTTTAGCGCTCTCACTTCATTTACCGCTTCCTACCCCTTTCTCTGTAGGCTCTGGTGCTTTGGTTAGCTCCATGCCAGCACCACTTAGTTTAGCAACTTTCCCTTTGGGGTCAAGGCTGAAACTAACAAGGTCTTTCCCATTCCAGAACTGATCATAAGTAAGTTGGAACGTATCGAAATGCCAGTGGTTTAGGTAGCCCGTTAGTAGATTATTAATCGTTGCGTAGAGTCTGCCATCTTTTAACGTCAGGTCTACTTTTCCATAGAGAGGGTTCGTATACGAACCTACATAGGCTGCTAAGGGTAAAGAAGGCTTTGTATTCAGGACACGCGTGCTGTCGGCTTTTCGTTCGGCAGCCTTCGCATGCTGCTTAAAGCCACCATATAGCTTCAGAAAGTCAGCGCTCCAGTCATTTGATACTCCTAAACCGAACTCATCGAAGGCGCGATACATGAGTGCATGACGCAGCTCGGCATGATCAAGATTACCCTGCACATAGACAGCCAGTTTTTGGTCGGGCAGTTGCCCATGAATGGCGACCATACCTGTCAGACTTCCGGTATGGAAATTCACCCGATGCCCTCGGTAATCGTGCTGAAACCAGCCTAATCCATAGGTTTTCCAAACGGGCTTGGTTAGCTGCTGCGTCGGATAAAACTGTGCATCCGTAACCAGCGTCTGGGGTTTAAATAACTCAGCCCAGGTGGCAGGTTTTAGCAAGGCTTTGCCATTGATTCGACTACTGTCGAGCATACAGATCATCCAGGTAGCCACGTCGTCGGGGCATGTCCAGATCGAACCGGCTGGGCCAACGGCATCGACCAGCCCCTCTTCCAGTGGACTGTTTACAGCTCGAACAGTATCATGAACTTCCACATGTGGTTTTGCCCGATTGGTTTCACTGGCAACTTCCCGGAAAAGTGCTTTTGTTCGGCGCATACCCAGCGGCTCAAAAATGCGGGTGCGAATGAAAACATCCCAGGGCTTACCGCTTACTTTTTCAATGACTTTACCAGCCGCTAAATACATAATGTTCTGGTAAATAAAGCTCGACCGTAGCGAATAGGTTGGCTTGATGAGCCGCATCCGATGCAGGATTTCGTCGGAGGGAATTTGCATAGCGGCCCACAGCACATCGGCATTGCCAACGCCGGTATTATGAATCAACAAATCGCGCACACGTATTTCGCGCGTAACGGCAGGGTCATAGAATTGAAAATCGGGCAGGTAGTTAATGACCAGATCATCCCACTGAAGTTTGCCTTCATCAACGAGCATACCAATACAAGCGGCTGTCATTGCCTTGGTTGTTGAGGCCATTGCAAAGAGGGTCTGGGTATCTACTGACTCCGAATGACCTAATTCGCGAATACCGTAGCCTTTCTTCAACAGTACTTTGCCATCTTTCACAACCGTGACGGTTAGTCCCGGCACGTGCCAGTCCCGAACCGCCTGCTGAACGTAGGCATCGTAATGCGCAACGGGGTCAATGCGTTTTTTCGTTGATTGCGCCCAGAGGGGGTGTATAATAAAATGGCTGACCAGCAGCGTAAAAAAGAGGAGAGTAGATTTCATGGTAGGTTGTTTATTGGCCTAATATAAGATTTTCCAGGCGCAGGTCGAACGGAGCGCTGCGTATATTTGTCAAAACAACTTCTTATCTGTACAACCATGAATTCCATCAACAAACAGAAAATACGGCGTTGGCTGACCGCCTTTCTCATGTTACCAGCGTTTCTCTTATCCTTTGTAAGCTTTAGCCAAACCAAAATTGCAGCTTCCAAAGCCACAAATGGTTTATCGGCAATTAAAGAGAGCGATATTAAACGAGATCTTTTTGCCCTCGCGGGTGATCATTTCCGGGGCCGCGAAGGTGGCTCCCTCGACGAACTAAAGGCTTCGGCCTGGATCGCCGATCAGCTTCGGGCTATGGGTTTGCAACCTGCTGGCGACGACGGAACCTTCTTCCAGTTTTTTCACATTCAGCGTACCCGTATCACCGAAACGAGCCGTTTGACCATTGGAAGTCACCAGCTCACTCACGGTCAGGATGCGTTTATCCTGGCACCAGCCATTGCATCGGTCGATGCCCCGCTCGTATTCGTGGGTAAAGGCACACCCGAAGAATTAGCGAAAGTCGACATAAAAGGAAAGGCTGTGGCCCTGGAGTTTTCAGGAACAGGTCCTGCTGAACTCAGCTATCGCCGGTTTTTATTTGGCACGATGAATCGTCGGGCAGCTGAGTTAGTCAAAGCGGGGGCGTTGGCAGTAGTTTGGGTCTCCAATGAGCAGGCTCAATTTTATTTCGACCGATGGACAACGGGCCTCGAACGTGGTCGGTATGATTTGCCAGGGGGAGCTAATACCCGCGTATTTTCGCAAGCCCCAACAGTTTGGCTTCCGGCCAGTGCGCTCGACTGGGTAAAACAACCGAACCAGCAGTTTACCAACGTTGTTAACGTCGAGAGTTTCAATTACCCTTCGGTCAACATCGTCGCGAAAGTGCCGGGTACCGACCCAAAACTGAAAGATGAGTATGTCCTGTTTAGCACACACCAGGATCACGACGGCGTTCGGCGGGCTGTAGCCGGTGATTCGATCTGGAATGGGGCCGACGATAACGCCAGCGGCTGCGTGGCTACGATGGCTATCGGACGAGCTTTCGTACAGAAACCGGGCAAGCGCTCAGCACTCATCGTCTTTCATGGTGCCGAAGAGCGGGGCTTGTTAGGCTCTCGTTATTACGTAGAACATCCGACTGTGCCTAAAGAATCTATTGTAGCAGTGCTGAACGCCGAGATGATTGGCCGCAACGCCCCAGACAGCGCTGCCATATTAGGTCAACAGTCGCCACACCGAAATTCAACCGATCTGGTGAATGCGGCTTTGGCCGTTAATGAGTCGGAAGCGCATTTTAAGTTGGATATGCTTTGGGACAAGCCAGACCATCCAGAAGGCTGGTATTTCCGTTCGGATCACCTCCCCTACGCTCGTGCAGGTATTCCGGCTATTGCCTTCACAACCTTGCTGCACCCCGATTACCACACTCCGAAAGACGAACCCGACCGGATCAACACGGCCAAAGTGACGCGGATTGCCAAGTGGATTTATCTAACTGGTTGGGATGTAGCCAATCGGCCAACGCGCGTTCGGGTCGACGAAGGGTTTAAATTGGAGCGATAATAATAAGTGGTGTCGGTTATTAGTAACCGACACCACGGCATTGCAAATAAACTAGCTAAGGCGCTCTTAACACATAGCCCTCGCCAATAACCGTATGAATAAGTTTGGGAGCACCGTCCTGGTCTATTTTCTTCCGTAGCAAGCCAACATATACCTCAATCGAGTTACTACTCATAGCGTATTGCATATCCCAGACCTGTTCAGCAATTGTAACTCTGGAGATAACCCGCCCCTGATTTCGCATCAGATATTCCAGCAATTGAAATTCTTTCGCCGTCAAGTTGATCGGGCGATTGCCACGCCGGGCAGTTCGTTCATCCAGATTCAGGACCAGATCAGCTACAGCGAGCGTCGTTTCAGACTTTAAATGACCTGTTTGCCGTCGAGTCAGAGCCCGCACCCTGGCCATCAGAATATCGAACTGAACTGGTTTCACTAAATAGTCATCTGCACCAACATCTAAACCGGTAACGATATCATGGGTTGCTCCCAACGCACTCAACATCAGAATGGGTGTTTCCATTTCCTGTTTTCGGAGCGCGGCCACCATATCCTGCCCATTTTGCCGAGGGAGATTAACATCGGCAATAATCAAGTCATAAGGGTAATCGAGGGCCATTTTTTGTCCCATAATTCCGTCGGACGCGATCTGAACATGAAAGCCATTCGCTTCTAAGCCTTTCCGAAGGAATCCAGCAATCGACGCTTCATCTTCTACGATGAGTATATGCATAGTTTGTGATAAACGTTGGGCGAAAATAGAAAAACTTCGTCAGCAACGTATCATGGAAAGCTTATCCCTGATCCGGCAAATCCTGACAGAAAGAAAAAGTAAAGCCCCAAATCAACTGATCCGGGGCTTTGACGATAGGTAATCGTTGTACTGACCAATTCATTTATCGACGGCCACCGCCACCGTGGAAACCTCCGCCGTGGAAGCCTCCGCCACTAAAGCCACCACCGCCAAAGGATCGCATACCGCCACCACCCCAGGATTGCGAGTGATAGGTATTGGCATTGGTGCCCATGTAACGACCAGGCGATGCTACCCGAGCGCCATTATTTACCGTGCCTGATGACCGAGTGTATTGACCGGCATTAGTTAGCCAGTTACCGCGCCCAATGCCAGTGGTTGGGCCAAATGTCCGACGAGCGGCCGACATAAAGCCTGCGTTACCGGGTGTCAGGATACGATGCTCGCCCATAGTACGGGTGTAGTACGTATTGAAGCGGTTGTACAGGTGTGGGTACACATAACGACCCGTTCCAAAAAACCAGTTGGAGAAGCCCAGCGAAGGCAAACCAAACAGCACCATATTCCCGCCCAATCCGTAATAGAAACCGGTTCCATACCACCAGGCCGATGGATACCACATTGGTGATGCATACCAGTAAGGATAGCCAAAGAAATAAGAGTACGGATTCTGGTAATAATACGAGCTATTTACCCAGGCAGGGTTCGGATTGATTCCGCTGTTGTACCCATTAGCCTGTGCATAGGCCTGGCTGGCCTGCTGTAATTCTTGTTTAGCCTGAGGGTCATTATTCAGTTGATTCTGATAATCAGCCAACTCCTGCTGATTTTGCACCTGAAGGCTGTCGTGCAGCGCAGTTAGATCTTTCGTAACCTGATCGGGATTGGCAATGTAGGCTAGCCCTAATTGAGTCGTTTTATCGATCTGATCGGTGAGTTGAGTCATCACATCAGGCATATCAATCAACTGACGGAACGCACTTTGCGTGGGGACATCCAGCGGATTAATCAGGTTATCGAACGCCTGCTGTGCCTGCTGATTAATGTTGTCGACCTGAACCAGATCGGCATTATGATGGCGATACAATTTCCAGGTTGATGTCTGCAAATCGGCAGGCATATTTTTGGTCAGGTTATTCACCGTTTGTTCGTTCGATCCTGCAGGCAATGTAGCCAGAGCGTGCAGAACGTCTGGGTAGCGAGACAGGTCATAAAACCAGGCCTGTTTACTCTGACCATACGATTGAATCACATTATTAAATGCCTGTTCGCTATTGGCCCGCTGTTGCGCTAGGGCTGTGAGTATACCAGGTTGTACGCTGGCTAATAAGATCGACCGGCGCACATCGTCGCGATAGGGCGCAATGGCCGAAACGATAGCTTTATCGTCGGCAGGTGCGGTTTGTTGATCTGGTACTGTAGTTTGGGCTATGGTAGTTTGCCATCCTGCCGACAACAGCCCAAGGGTAAGCACCAGTGCTTTTGTTGGGATGATTTGGATGAACGTTTTCATGATTGTCGATAAGGCGTTAAGCCTTCTTTTTCAATTACAGTTAGTTAATTTAACTATCAGCAGGCAGGTCCGATTTCGGCAAAAATTCGGTGCAAACTTAGGTCGCATCTGCCCGTCTTACTGACTGTACAAACAACGCCAGACGGGCTAAAGAAGGAGTAAAAGGCGGGTTAATGTTCGGTTAAAATTGTTTTTTCTGACAGGATTTACAGGATAAAACAGGATTGTTTCTACACTTATCAATCCTGTTTTATCTTGTAAATCCTGTCAGAAAAAAAACTTGACTAACTTCGGTGCGAGCTACTCCTTTACATGTACAATCTGAATTCAAAAACGACATCAACAACGTATGCCATTTCCTCTTTTACGCAAGCTTACTCTCTGTACACTGGCTCTGGCCACCCTATTAGCCTGCCACCAACAGCCCTCGAAATCAACAGTTTATTTCCCACCGAAAGGTGATAACTGGGCACACATTGCTCCCGAAAAAGCGGGTATGGATGCCGCCTTGCTCGATCAGGCCGTTGCTTTCGCCAAAACCCAGGAGACGACCCAGATGACCCCTAACTTTTCGACTCAGGAAGAAATCTTCGGTAAGTTACTCGGTCCAATGCCCACCAGCCGGGCTGCTACCAATGGGGTTGTCCTCCGGCACGGTTATATCGTGGCCGAATGGGGCGATACCCAACGTCCTGATCCGACATATAGTGTGGCCAAAAGCGTATTATCGACGGTTACGGGCATTACCCTCGAACGGGGTATGATTCCAGACATCCATGATCCAGTAGCGAAACTCATCCACGATGGCGGCTATGATTCTGAGCAAAACAAGGCAATTACCTGGGAAGATCACCTGACCCAAACCAGCGAATGGGAAGGAAACATGTGGGGCAAAAACAGTGATTTTGTAGGGAAAGAAGCCTTTGGTAAAGGCGAACGGAAACCGCGTGACTTGAAAAAGCATGGTACTTATTACGAATACAACGACGTTCGCATCAATCGCCTGGCCCTATCGCTTCTCCGTCTGTGGAAAAAACCAATCCCTGATGTTGTCCGGGAACAAATCATGAATCCCATCGGTGCTTCCGACACCTGGCAATATATCCCTTATCCAAACGCAGTGGCCGATGTCGATGGCAAGCAAATGCCATCGGTAAGTGGCGGAACCCGCTGGGGCGGTGGCTTACGAATCAACACCCGCGATGAAGCCCGCTTTGGTTACTTATTTTTGCGACAGGGCCGTTGGGGGAATCAACAAATTGTGTCGGCGGATTGGGTAAAGAAGGCAACCACTCCAAGCCCATTTGGCCCGGATTACGGTTATTTATGGTGGCTCAATACAGGCACAAGTTCAACCGGTAAGAAAGCCTGGCCCGATGGACCAACCTCAAGTTACGCTGCCATCGGTGCAGGCTCCAACACCATCTGGATTGACCCAGAGCACGATATTGTCATTGTCTGGCGCTGGCACAACGGCAGCCCAAATGAGTTAATTAAGCGTGTATTGGCGGCCGTAAAAGAGTAGTTGGAATGATGTTTGCCCGAATCGTAGCGTGGACTTCCAGTCCGCATAGCCAAAGGCTAATTTGCAAATTCTTAATTTAGCCTTCGGCTACGCGGACTGGAAGTCCACGCTACATTAACGCTACTTAACCTAAATCTCCAAACCTATGAACGTTTTCAAATTTGCTTTACTGTTATACCTGGTTGGCATCGGGCAGCTATTCTCTCAATCTATTTATCAGGGACCCCAGCCCGAAGCCATATTTACGGCAGCGGCTGAAAAAGCATTTCTAACCGATTTCAACGCAAAGTTTAAGGCTGATTTTAACACCACGGGTCAGTATGCGAAGCTACAATCGACTGGCCTGGATAGCTGGGAAATGGAGCTTTTCGACGCTCGTAAAGCCCAATCGGCTTTCTATAAATCGTATCCGCAGGCTGCCGAGTTCTCGGAAGGGTTCAAGCAGTACATCGAGGCCTGTATTCGCTGGAATTACTGGCATTTGTTATTAGCCTACCCAATCCTCCGCGGGAATGCCCAAATGGCCCAGGCAAATGTGATGTCGCTCCCATCAGTGATGGTTGACGACTTGGCGACAATGAAAGTAAGTGACGAAGCGGCCTTACCAGCCGAACCTTATCAGAATTTTCTGTTTTTCTACGTCACGTACTTCAATTCGAAGGCCCGGAATTTTGCCAAATACAACCAGAACGACATTAAAAACAGCCTGTCTGAAAAAGCTACATTTGCCCGCCAACACCTGACAGGCAAACCTTATCAGTATGCTTTGGCGCGGGTGCTCGTCGAAAACTGCGACAAAACGCCCCCTTCGGCGGTTCGGGAAGCGTTTGGTATACTGAGCAGCACGCCTAATTCGGCGGGGTATGTAGCCGTTGTGAAAACGCGTTGTGGGGAAGTCATGGCCCGCAAAGACGAACCCGTTGTGGCGGCAACCGACAAAAAGAAAGTTGTCGATCCTAAAGCTTTCTCATTTGCCAACCAGAACGGGGAACCTGTTACGCTCGATGAGTTTAAAGGCAAAGTCGTTTACCTCGATGTGTGGGCTAGCTGGTGTGGCCCATGCCGTGCCGAGTTCCCATTTTCTAAACAACTCCAGGAACGTTTGTCGAAGAAACAGAAAGAACAGGTAGTTTTTCTCTATCTCTCCATCGACGACACGGAAGAAGTCTGGAAAAAAGCCCTCAATACACTTCAATTACAGGGAGAACAGGGCTTATCGAAGGGAGGATGGAAATCTAGAACCGTCCAATATTTTGGCATTCAAAGCATCCCGCGTTATATCCTGATTAATAAGAACGGACAGGTTACCGATGCCGACGCCAAACGCCCCAGCATGACAGACGCCATTCTTCAGGATATCGTAAAACTGATTAGCGAGTAATTCAACTCTCACTAATCGGTTGATTTTTAGGCTTCCCAGGAAGATCATAAAAATCAGCGTTCTATAGGTTTAACGCATAACCATTTGCAAATAGAGTTCTTCAACCTGTTTTCGTGCCCAGTCTGTTTTGCGTAAAAACGTCAGACTTGACTTGATGCTGGGATTACTCGTAAAGCAATTAATTCTGATTTTCTGACCAAGTCGTTCCCAACCATAGTGAGCAACCAGTTCCGTTAGAATCGCTTCGAGGGTTTTCCCATGCAATGGGTTATTAACTTGTGTATTCATGACGCAAAAAACGGTTAAAAAATGATATGGGCCGTTAAAGCTAGACGTTCACGACTAATTAGGAAGTTAAAATCACAGAAACCAGGTAGGTATAAACTCTAAACAGTTGTGCTGTGATACAGCCAGTTAACGCTCTTAGTCGACCAAAAATGGTTACCATATTAAAGCATCTGTAAACAAAGTTTTAGCTACCTCAGTGACATACTAAAAGGATGATCCGTCTAAAGAGCAAAATTTGTAAAAACAAGTCGGTTTAAAGTCAGGTCGTTTTTTAGCACTAATTAGTAAATTCAACGGCTTTTTCGTCAATTCACACATCAATTGCAGCGAAAAACCTGCCTACTTCAAGCGAAAATTTTCAAATATACTCGGCACGCATACTATCTTTGACGCTTGTAGTTGCCTAAATATCTATCTCAACCCGCCGTAAGGGTCAACTTATATATAATACCATGCCGATAGCTGAACGCGAACGCATTTACGAACGAGCCGATAACAAAGGCTGGAAAAAATGGGGGCCTTATCTTTCTGAACGCGCCTGGGGCACTGTTCGTGAAGATTATAGTCCGTATGGCGATGCCTGGAATTTCGTTTCGCACGATATGGCCCGCTCACGCGCCTACCGCTGGGGCGAAGAAGGAATTGGTGGCATTTCTGACAACAAAGGCCACATTTGTTTTGCACTGGCGTTCTGGAACCACAAGGACAACATCCTCAAAGAGCGTCTTTTCGGGCTGTCAGGCCCAGAAGGCAATCATGGCGAGGACGTAAAAGAACTGTACTATTATTTAGACAGTACACCGACTCACTCCTACATGAAGATGCTTTACAAGTATCCTCAGCAGGATTTCCCCTACAACCGGTTGGTGATTGAAACAATGCGTCGGGATCGGCAGGCCCCCGAGTTTGAATTGACCGACACCGGCATTTTTGATAAAGACGAGTACTTCGATATTTTCATCGAGTACGCCAAAGCCGATCAGAATGACTGGCTGGTAACCATTACAGCGCATAACCGTTCCGACAAAGAGGCTCCGCTCACAATACTGCCAACCATTTGGTTCCGGAATACCTGGTCATGGGGTTATGAGCAGTATAATGCCCGGCCCATGCTTAATGGCATTGCCAACAACCAGATCGAGGTGAATCACAAGCAATTAGGCAAATACAAGCTCTATTGCGAGGATGCAGACCAGTTGCTGTTCTGCGACAACGATACCAATACCGAGCGGCTATACGGCCGACCTAATGTGGCGAAGTATCCGAAAGATGGAATCAATAATTACATTGTTTCGGGTGGTAAAAAAGGCTTTATTAATCCTAATCAGATCGGGACTAAGGCGTCAGCTCAGTATACAAGGAAGGTTCCGGCGGGCGAAAGTGTCAGTATTCGGCTGCGTTTCAGTGATCAAACTCATATGGCTCAGCCTTTTGACGATTTTGATACCATCTGGAAAAAGCGTCTGACAGAAGCCAATGATTTTTTTGCCAATCTGCAAAAAAACGTCAAAGATCCTGAACTTCAGGCCATTCAACGGCAGGCGTATGCCGGTATGCTCTGGAACAAGCAGTTCTATTATTACAATGTAAACGAGTGGCTCAAGGGCGACCCTAAAATGCCCGTACCATTTCAGGGACGTGTCTACGCACGGAACGAATCCTGGCGGCATATGTACACAGCCAATATTCTATCCATGCCCGACAAGTGGGAATACCCCTGGTTTGCAGCCTGGGATTTGGCATTCCATACCTTGACGCTGGCTCGTTTAGACCCTCACTTTGCGAAGCGCCAACTGGCCGTTATCCTGCGGGAATACTACATGCACCCCAATGGACAAATTCCGGCTTACGAATGGAATTTTGGGGATGTAAATCCACCTGTACATGCCTGGGCAACCTGGAAAGTTTACGAAATTGACCGTGACCTAAATGGTGTGGGCGATGTAAACTTCCTGGAGCGCGTATTCCATAAACTGTTGCTGAACTTTACGTGGTGGGTAAACCGCAAAGACGTATCGGGCAACAACATTTTTGGTGGCGGTTTCCTTGGTTTGGATAACATTGGGGTATTTGACCGCAGTCAGCCCTTGCCGATGGGTGGCCGTATTGAGCAGGCCGATGGCACAGGCTGGATGGCGATGTATACGCTCAATATGCTTCGAATTGCTTGCGAGATTTCGCTCACCCGGCCTAGCTATCAGGATATGGCCAGCAAGTTTTTTGAGCATTTTCTGCACATTGCTTCGGCCATGAATAACCTGGGTCGTCAGAATATCAGCCTTTGGGATGAGGTAGACCAGTTCTACTACGATGTGTTGCACATGCCCGATAACAACGCCCGATTGTTGAAAATCCGGTCGATGGTGGGATTGATTCCGCTCTTTGCCGTCGAAATTCTGGACGAAGCGTTGTTATCGAAACTGCCTGATTTCAAACGTCGGGTTGAGTGGGTGCTTACGAATCGGCCCGATCTGGCTTCGCTCGTTTCGCGCTGGCATGAGCCGGGTAAAGGCGAAACGCACTTGTTAAGCTTGTTGCGTGGGCACCGGATGAAGATGATCCTGAAACGAATGTTCGACGAAACCGAATTCCTGTCTGATTATGGCATTCGAGCGCTGTCGAAATTCCACGAAAAGACGCCTTATCAGTTTGAGTTAAACAGCGAGGTTTTCCAGGTTCGTTACGTTGCCGCAGAGTCGGAAATGAGCATGTTTGGTGGCAACTCCAACTGGCGTGGCCCCATCTGGTTCCCGCTCAACTTCCCCTTGGTTGACTCACTCCTGAAGTTTTACCAGTATTACGGTGATGATTTCGAAGTGGAATACCCAACCAATTCTGGGCAAGTGATGAGTCTTAAAGAAGCCGCTATGCATGTCACCGAACGGCTTATCAATATTTTCCGTCGTGACGAAAACGGTCGAATAGCCGCTTTCGGGCATGATAAAAAACAACAGGACGACCCACACTTTCAGGGGCTTTACCTATTCTACGAATACTTCAACGGCGACAATGGCATGGGCTTAGGCGCCAGTCACCAAACCGGCTGGACAGGCCTGGTTGCCGATCTGATTGAGTATTGGTATAAGTTCCAGCCCGAAACCGTGGCGCTACCCGCAGGGAAGTAATAAAAAGCACAAAGCCGGATTTAACGTCCGGCTTTGTGCTTTTTATTACTTCCCGACATATCTACTAACAGCCTCTATAATCAACTGATTTAGAGAAATTCCTTTTTCCAACGAAGCAATTGCCACTTGGCGATGCAGCTCTGGCTTCATACGAATGTTAAATGAACCCGAAAAACTCTTTTCCGGCTTCTTTCCAACGGCTTCACACAACTCCAAGTAATCTTCTACAGCCTCTACAAATGCCGAATCAAGTTCGTTAACGCTGGTTCCTTCAAACGTTACCAAGTCAGTGATAAACTCAAGCTTCCCGTGAAAAATTCTGTCGTCAGCATTATATTGTACAGAGCCGACAAAATCCTTATACTTCATTACATTTTCCATAGTATGCCTATATCTAAAATCTTACTATACGCTCTTTAGTTACATTTAACTAAATCCCTAAAATATCTAACACATCCTTGATCTGATAGGATTTTAAAATATCCCCTGGATGTGGTTTATGTAAACGAATTATTTGCTTAGCCTTATTTGCAAACGCCCGTCGACTTCCTGCTGTCTTTCCTGTACTAATTTCCTCATAACCATAATAAGATAGAACTTTAACTAATTCACTCCAAGTAAGGTCTTTGGGCTTTGCTTTAACTCTTATCAACAATTTCTCTATTGTACTCATTGTACTAGTACTCTTCCAATTTAATGATTAGATAAAATTAAGTATCTTTCCGACATGGGCCAA
>NZ_BAAHBI010000038.1:0-148561 GCF_054776755.1 Spirosoma litoris
TGGCATTTGCTAAGTTGCACTTTTTTTAGCTAACTTGCTTGCAAACAAAGATATGGTCGACAGGGCGCACGTCCCGAAGGAGGCTTTGCAGCCCAAGCCAATGAGGGTGTAAAGGTTGACGCTCCGTTCGTTCAGGCATGTAGCATCCTCATCTATCAGCCCTTGTGGTCGTTGGGCGGGCGCTCATCAAGCGTGTGTTTACCAGCGTTCCGACGACAGGATGATCGTCCCGAAACAGGGCGGTTTAGGTTCGCTGGGCATCTTCGACTGACATGAGAAACGCCCTGCTTGACAGTTTTTTGGTTCATTAGGCGGCTCCTGTCAACAAAATGTACTCTCAAACAAATTTAAGCATGAGTTTTCAGAATGTTCTCGCTACGATTACGGCTTTAGGGCTTGGAGCAATTCTTAGTAAAGTTTTCGAGTATGCTTCTGACAGGCAAAAGACGAAAGAACAAACCAAGCATGATTTTAAACAAACTCGATACAAGGCTATTATTCTGCTGATGTATTCACTATTGGATTTTGAAAAGCACAATAAAACGCTTCTTTTGAACAACCGAAATTTCAAGGATAAAGCGGAGCTTTGGGAGGAATTAAAAACTGAATGGACGAACATGACTCTTTATGCTTCGGACGACGTAGTAAGAGCGATGAAGAAGTTTTTACAAAACCCAACTCTTGATACTTATAATGTTACGACGCTTTCTATGCGAAAGGACTTGTACAATATAAAAACTAAGCTTACGCTGGAAGACCTAAAATTAGATTAATGAGCAGCTTGTCCGGCGACAGGCAGCACGTCCCGTAGGAAAGTTGACAGCTCAACCAAGAAAGGTCATAAAAACCTAACCCAGTCTTCAGTTATGTAATTTGTGCGCTGGCTATCCATCTTTAGGTTCGTTGAGGAGTCTTAAAACAGAAATTCATACGAATGGGGTTATTTGATTTTTTTAAGCCAAAACAAGTCGTTGCTTCTGGCAACCCGACTCCGTTAACAAGTTTCAAATCGTACTACCTCTACGGTTTTACCAACAATCCGAATACCGTAGCAACCGACAAACAACTCGTCGGGGAGCTTTATCGCAAGGTGATTGGTGATATAGGCGGCATTGCGATTACCAATTCTTTTCACCCCTATTATATCGTCAACCAGAAAGGAACGACTGTCTGGAATGCAGCCTATGTGAACGTGTACGTCAACGAAAAACAGGACGAATTTTCCAGGAATATCCAGACGAACAAGGCGATCTATACGGTTGATATGGGCCCTATTTTTACGGAAGTCAACGTTTGGCCAGACACCCGATTAACGTATGAAGAAAATCCGCTATTCAGTCGTTATGTGCCGTTTATAATTCCATTTTTAGTCTATAATCCAGATAAAGAAATACGGTGGGATTATGAAATTGCGAAAGGTATTGCCGAAAAAGGGAATGCGTCTGAGTACGTTGAACACCTTACTAATTCGATACGGTTTTTCATGCCCGAGCCCGCATTCGTCATCGGTTTTGACGAATTTGACGAGACAAATCCTTCAGGCCTTATCGACAATTTCATTAATTGCAAGAAAATGTTCTCCGGCAATTAATAACTAGCGACTAAACAGTCATTACTCAGTATTTAAATTCGGAATTGGTAATGGCCCGTTAGGGCCTTCACAGCGTAGCGTCGGTAGAAAATTCCACATATGTAGATAACGTGTGCCGTCAGGTACACAATAATTATGTACCTGACGGCACATTTGGCTCTGGATAGAGATTTTTTCTACCGACGCTGCGCTGTGAAGGCCCTAACGGGCCACTCATAATCCAGAACGAACGTTAGCTGGGAAACTAAGTAGGCGAATTTTCATCATGACCTGAAAGAGTTTCTACTAAATACCAAAGAAAGGGTATTGGTTGAAGCCAGTCCAGTAGACAAAATTTGGGGCATTGGTTTGGCGGCCGACAGCGACAAAGCCGAAAATCCAAAACGTTGGAACGGCTTAAATCTGCTTGGTTTCGCGCTTATGGAAGTTCGAGATATGCTTAAAGAGTAAGTTTGGGGGGAAATATGTTGCTTAATTCTAAAGATCAAGTTTAGCAACAACGCAGCGTTAAAGTAAGCTGTATTTTGAGTATGACCCCGATGGGTCAAATGTTTATAGTAAAGACGCTCTCCTATAACTATTTGACCCCATCGGGGTCATACTCAAAATGTAATCTAAAGCTGATCGTCAACTCCATCAATTCCCCGCAATTCTCGCCAGCATAGATTTCCCATTCTGATTATCCGGATTTAGCTCAACCGACTTTTTGTACATGGCAATAGCTTCTTCCTTTCGACCGTTCTTGAGCAGGGCTTCCCCGTAGCTGTCATACACATTCCAGCTTTGCGGGTACAAGCTCACATTGAGCTTAAAAATCTCGAGCGCGTTTTGTGCATTTCCACCCCCGTTTAGCATTCGGTATCCCCAATCGTTCAGGTCATTTTCGGACGGCTGGAAGCTGGCATCTTTCTTTTTCAACTCCTTGGCCACATCGATGGCCTGTTGGAAACCCCGTTTCCGCAACTGCATATGGAGAGCGGTAACGGGATCGGATGCGGCAATATCGGGATTATAGAATCCAGCCAGTTCGTCCACAAATTCTTCGGGATACCCTCCGGACAGATTCGTGAGCACCACAACAGCCAAGCCATCTTCAGGGTACACAAAAAAGGCCGAACGACCACCACCTGTTATTACGATTGGGCTGTGTTTGGGGCGAGGCTTGGTCACCCAACCCAGCGCCCATTGCGTGGGAGACCCATTGTTATACGTCCCGGCAGTCCAGAGCGTTTTGAGTGCGTCTTTTGTCTTGAGAAGTTTGCCTTGCTGCAACGCGATGATCCAGTGCGCAATGTCTTCGGCAGTGCTGTTCAAACCCGAGGCCGTACGGTGAAACGGCGACATTTCCGCATAATTATTGACAAGTCGTTTTTCGGGAAGCACCTGCCCATCCAGTTTCGTGACAAATTTATACTGTTGTACCATGTTGGGAATCACATCGCGCGAATCACCAAACTGCGTACCTGGCATACCCACCACCTGAAATTGTCGCTCACTGAACACCTGAGCAAAAGGTTTCCCGCGAAATTTATCAATGATTTTCGCTAGTAGCACATAGTTCGTCTGGTTATAGCTGAACTGCTCGCCCGTTGGGAAATCCATTGGAAACGTCTGGATTTTCGCCCAGGCAGCATCCTCCGTTTCTGACCCTACCAGTCCTCCGGTATTTGGATTCGCAATTCGGTTAATATCAGGAAGTCCCGAGACGTGTGTTAACAATTGGCGTATTGTAATGGGTTGCCAGTTTGCCGGAAGGCCATCGAGATACCGGGAAACGGGCGCCCCAAGGTCCACGATCCCTTCTTCAACTAGCTGCATCATGGCAACGCCCGTGAACGCTTTGGTACAGGAGTTAATCATGAAAACGCTTCGATCTGTAACCGGAACAGCATTCTGGATATTCGCCATTCCGTACGATTTCAGCAAAACAACTTTACCATGCTGAACAACGGCTAACTGAAGACCAGGAATACGACGCTCCTGCATTTCACGGCGTATCAGTGTTTCTACGTTGGCGAGCTGGTTCGTTTGTCCAAATACAATGCCGTACTGAGCGGCAATAACTAAAAGGATGGTTAGAAAGCGAAGGGGGTTCATAAGTATGTGTTTCGCTGGAAACTTCGCTTTTCCGCAAAGGTTACTTGCCCGGACTACCTGGCCAAAATAGTTTCTATAGACTCTTCAGATAACTACAGATGCTATCGTGCTGATAGACAGAATCAATAGATTCTTCGAATTCTATTGATTCTATTTTACCAAGGCACTATTTTTTAGAAATGTTTCGCCCAGCGTCTTTTTGACTTTGCCAACTGTAGCATAATTCCCTCCAGGTTTAAAGCCAAATCCACCTCATACATAGTCTCGCCTTTAGACCTTGGCGTGGGTAGTAGCTTTGATTCATCAAACAAAAAACGCTCTATCAACTATGAAAACCTCTTACATCGCAACGTTTTTGACAATCCTCTTCACCCTTAGTGTTAGCTCTTGCAGCAAGAAGTCCGACGACATTGCCCCTACCCCAACGCAGGCCACGGTGGATTTTAAGGTAAACGTTGATGGACAAGCCTATACACCTGATTACGCCTATGCACTCGCCACATTTCCGGGGGCCAACGGCTACTTCGCCATTTATGGTCTCGACAGTAAGACCAGCGATGTTGTAGCCCTTGCTCTACCCTCTACAGCCACAGAAGGAACTTATGCATTGAGCGATGTTAATATTGGCTTGCTGACCATAAACAAGGAAGACTTCTCGACTGTAAATGGGGGAACCGGAAGCATCACGATCACTAAGAAAACAGCGACCTATATGACTGGTACGTTTAGCTTCACAGCCTACGACGCGTCGGGAACAAAAAAACGAGCCCTGACAGAAGGCTCGTTCAATGTAAATATTCGCTAGGATAGCCTAGTACTCGTCCAATTTAGTTTCTATAGATTCTTAGATTCTTGGAATTCTATTGCCCTGATAATCAGCATTGGTTAAATCGAAAGAATCTATAGAATCCTCTAGAATCTATGCTGTCAAAGTACTAGCCATTCTATTCCACTGTTACCGACTTCGCCAAATTCCTTGGCTGGTCAACATTTCGACCACGCATCACAGCGATATCGTAGGCCAATAGTTGCAGGGGAATGACAGATACCAACGGCATTAACACCTCATGCACTTTCGGGATTTCGATCGTGAAATCGACCATACTCGGCAAGTTCGTGTCGCCTTCTGTTGTGATAGCAATAACGCGGCCTTTTCGGGCTTTTACTTCCTGAATATTCGAGACGACTTTTTCGTAGGAGCTATCTTTCGTTGCGATGACAACGACCGGCATATCTTCATCGATGAGGGCAATAGGGCCGTGTTTCATTTCGGCAGCCGGATAGCCCTCTGCATGAATATAGCTGATTTCTTTCAATTTCAGGGCGCCTTCTAAAGCAACTGGGAAGTTAAGTCCCCGACCCAGATAGATGAAATTTCGAGCGTATGTGAAGATGTAGGCAATCTCTTTAATCTTATCGGCAGCCTGTAATACTTTTTCCACCTTCGCCGGAATATTATCCAATTCGGCCAGCAATTGCCGGAATAGCGAGTCCGAAATGGTTCCTTTCCGCTTGGCTGCCGCTAAGGCCATCAGGGTTAAAACCGTCACCTGAGCCGTGAATGCTTTTGTACTGGCTACGCCAATTTCAGGTCCTGCGTGGGTGAATGCGCCCGCGTGAGTTGCCCGCGCAATGGACGACCCAACAACATTACAAACGCCAAATATGGTTGCTCCTTTGGATTTAGCCAGTTCAATAGCTGCCAGCGTATCGGCAGTTTCGCCCGACTGCGAAATCGCGATGACAATATCGCCTTCTTTAATAATTGGGTTTCGGTACCGAAACTCTGATGCGTATTCTACTTCAACCGGAATCCGGGCCAGTTCTTCAAAAATGTACTCAGCTACCAAGCCCGCGTGCCAGGATGTACCGCAACCAATAATCACGATCCGCTTTGACTTGGCCAGCTTGTCCATGTAATCGCGCAAACCACCAAGCAGAAGCGTGCCTTCGTCGGCCTTCACGCGGCCTCGCATGGAGTCGGCAATAGAACGTGGCTGCTCAAAAATCTCTTTGAGCATAAAATGATCGAAACCGCCTTTTTCGATGGCTTCCAACTCTAGCTCAACCTTGTGGACGTAAGGGGTTGTGGTTGTGTTATCGAGCGTAACAACTTTCAGCGTGCCATCTTTGATAACGGCAATCTCGTAATCATTAAGATAGATTACGTCTTTAGTGTATTCAACAATCGGAGTGGCGTCCGATGCCAGAAAGAACTCATTTTCACCAACGCCAATCACGAGTGGAGAACCTTTCCGAGCTGCAATTAGCTGGGTAGGATCTGCTTCGCTCATGATTACGATGGCATAAGCGCCCACCACTTCCTGTAAAGCCAACCGTACGGCTTCTTCAAGCGTTCCGCCGTTATTTTCCCAGATGTCTTCAATAAACTGGCCTAACACTTCGGTATCGGTTTCACTCGAAAACGTATGCCCTTTTTTTAGCAATGCCTGCTTAATGGCCGCATAGTTCTCAATGATGCCGTTGTGGATGATCGCGAGTTTCCGATGGAATGAGTAATGCGGGTGCGCATTTACATCGTTAGGCTCCCCATGAGTAGCCCAGCGTGTATGCCCCATACCAATCGTCGCGTGGGTTTCTTTGCCTTCGAGTTCGTGTTCCAGCGCAACAACTTTCCCTTTTTTCTTATAAATCTTCAGACCCTGCCCGTTCATCAACGCTACCCCAGCGCTATCGTACCCTCGGTATTCGAGCCGTTTTAAGCCTTTTATTACTAACGGGCACGCTTCTCGGTGCCCCACATACGCTACAATGCCACACATAATCAGTTAGCGGTTATGAGTTATCAGTTATCCACTGGGTGGGATTATGAAAGATAAACTTATTTCGGGAGTAAAATAAATGCAAAAAGCCGGGCATTCCGGCTTTTTGCTTGGTGATTTACGTAAATGGACGGTTTACCCAGCCAGTTGTGTATACAGGTTGTAATACCGATCGGTTACATCTTCATCTTCGACGCTATCGAATTTGTGTTCTGGCAAATCGTTCAGGATAGCGTTCAAGCTCTCGCTCGACTCCTCTTCGGCCCGCACTACGGCATCGGCATAGGCAGAACCTATTCGAATAAAACCCTGAAAATCAGCCGTCTTTAATTCCGACAGCATTTCGTCATTAATGTCCATCATCCGAGCTTTCTCAATGATGTCTCCTGCGAAACGATGTTCAAATGAATTGTTATAGACCGTAAAGACCGACTTAGTGTCTTTGAACATCGGGTCGTTTTTGTAGGTCGTTTTCAGGTACAGCGGAATCAGGGATGTCATCCAGTCGTTACAGTGAACGATATCGGGAGCCCATCCAAGTTTCTTCACTGTTTCCAGAACACCTTTGCAGAAGAAAATAGCCCGTTCGTCGTTGTCGTCGTAGAAACGATTTTCTTTATCATGGAAGACGTATTTTCGCTGAAAATAATCCTCATTATCAATGAAATACACTTGCAATTTCGCGGTTGGAATCGACGCCACCTTGATAATTAGTGGTTTTTCATCGTCACCTACGGCAATATTAATACCCGACAACCGTACTACTTCGTGTAAGCGATTTTTTCGCTCATTAATCAGCCCAAAGCGCGGCACCAAAATTCTGATTTCCATCCCACGCTCCTGCATGGCCTGCGGCAGTTTGCGGACGAAGTCAGCGACATCAGACGTTTTCAAGAAAGGATTGATTTCGCTGGCGACGTAAAGGATGCGTAATTTGCTCATAAGTAGGGAAGCGTGTGTTGTCTGAGAGAACCAAAAAACTTGCAAAATTATACAAATTTTTCCCGTATTTCAATAAGTTTTGTCCAAAAAAGATGCGGTTCTTGTATCATTGTACCCGCAAAACAACAAAACGCCCATCATGACTCGTTTCGAGACAATTTCCGGTCTTCGTCAGTATATAGCCAGCCTCAAACCCGAACAAACCATTGGTTTCGTCCCCACAATGGGCGCCCTGCACGAAGGCCATATAAAACTCATTGATGCCGCTCGTAAGGAAAATGATATTGTTATTAGCAGCATATTCGTTAACCCCGTTCAATTCAATAATCCCGACGATCTGGCTCGTTACCCACGCACTCTCGAAGAAGATAGTGTACAGCTCCAAGCCGCTGGCTGCGATGTTGTGTTTGCCCCGTCGGTTGCTGAAATGTACCCCGAATCACCCGGTATTCGACTCAATTTTGGAGAATTGGAAACCATATTGGAAGGTGCATTTCGGCCGGGTCATTTCAACGGTGTAGGCATTGTGGTTTCTAAGTTGTTCAACCTGGTACAGCCCAAGCGGGCTTATTTTGGCCAGAAAGACCTCCAGCAGGTAGCCGTCATCCGCCGACTCATCCGCGACCTGAGTTTTCCCATAGAGTTAATCCGTTGCCCCACCATACGGGAAGCCGACGGTCTGGCCATGTCGTCGCGTAATCGCAACCTCACCCCTTTCGAACGTGAACAAGCGCCCACTTTGTTTCAATCGTTGACCCTTGCTCACGAATTATTGACTGAAGGCCACAGCCCAGCTCAGGCCAAGGCAGCTGTAACCGGTATTTTCAGTAGCAATCCTAATTTTCGATTGGAGTATGTTGAAATCGTCAACGCCGATACGCTCCAGCTAGCCAATGAAGTATTGGCTCCTGGCCAAACGGCCATTTGCCTGGCGGCTCATTTAGGCAAAGTCCGACTGATTGATAATCTGGTGTTTTAAGGCGTTGGATTAGCCACGCGCCAGGCTGTTTGAAAAACCAGGGTCGCTCGTTTTTGCAGCATATCATACGCTATTTTATCGGCAGTATCAGACGGTTTATGGTAATCATAATGCTCGCCACTGGTAAAAAATAGAGCAGGAATTCCTGTTTTGGCGAAGTTATATTGGTCAGATCGTTCAAAGAACCTCATCGGATCATTGTCTGTATCATAGCCCCCTTTGTTTAAGACCAGATTCACTGATTGTTGATTAACGGCCTCAGCCGTTTTGCGAAGGGCAATCCCATCATTATCTGTCAGGAGGTAACAATAGTTCGGTTTCTTCCGGTGTGCATGATCTATCCGTCCCACCATATCTACGTTTAGATCACAGATGTATTGCGCATGCGGAATTGGGCTATTGCTCATGAAAAAAGTAGACCCTAATAATCCGCCTTCTTCACCCGAAAACAAAACGAACAAAATACTCCGGCGAGGACGAACTCCCTGTTGTGCCAGACTGTCAACTACAGCAGCAATCGCCAATACAGATGCAGTACCGGATGCATTATCATCGGCCCCATGAAACGTCCGTCCACCAGCATTTCCCAGGTGATCGTAATGAGCCGAAACAACGACCACTTCTCGCTTCAAATCGGTTCCAATTACGAACCCACCTATATTATCGCCAAATAATACCTGATTACTGTCTTTAGCGGTAAGTGGCCAAGGGGCTAGTTCGTGTCGTTTATAGGTTCCCGAAACTGTGCTCCTCCCCCGCCTATCACCAAACATAGCAACCTCGGTAATCGTAAAAGGAAATGTTTGTCGGTAAGAGCCACGAGTTGAATCAAGCCGAAAAGCGGAGATCAAATGGCTTTGTCTCAATATTCTCGTGCAATAGAGGCCCGCATCTCGTTGACCTTTCTTTCCCGTCTCGCGGCCTTGTAAGCTATCTGAAGCTAATAGATAAACGTGCTTTTTAAGCAAGGAATCCGACACTAAAACCTTCGACACATTAACTTGCGCACCGACCTTGATCAGTGTGATTGTCGAAATCGCAAGCGTCATCAGTAAACTTCGTAACATTGGCGTGTATAGCATTAGTCAACTCCAGAAAACAGGAGCGAATATATACTAATCCAGAAAGATAGTTTATCTGTCAGTCAACAATCCTGAACGCCATTTTTGCTTTGGCGCGCGAGAGTGCGTTGAAGTGCCACCATTCGTACTCAATGGGCGTAAAGCCGCCCTGGCGCATGGCAGTTCGGAGAATATGCCGGTTGTCGATCTGTTTCTGCGTCAGCTTCCCGGCTCTGAGGAGTTCATTTTCTCGGGATGGATAAGCCAGCTCACCAAAGAAATCGTACTTCGTACCCATGTCTAAGGGCTCCGGTGCGCCGGACCGTCCTTCCTTGGTAGCTACTGTCAAATCGACGGCACAACCATAGTTATGAATAGAGCCTTCACGCGGATCGGCCACGTATTTCCGGCGCTCCCGTTCAGACAAATTGGGCAAAGCGTTCCAAAGATTCCACTGTGCTGAGCGAGGCCGGGCAGCATCATATACCAATAGCCGCAAATCGGGGTGATGAGCCTGTAGGTATTTACTAGCTTCGGCAAGCTTTTTTGCGGCCATAGGCTGCATATAAGCCTGTGTGAGGTCGCCGTATACATCTTTACCCACAAAGTTATCGGTCGTTGAATATTTCAACTCTACGAGTATAGAAGGGTCTATATCCTGCACATTGACCAGGCCTTGTTTGATCATCGCTTGTTCAACCTTAGGCTGAGCAAAGAGTGAAAGAGCGAATGAGTGAATGAGTGAAAAAACGAGTATGAAGACAGACGTTTGCCGCATTATTATGAGTAGACAAAATTGGTTTGTGCCAAATGTTCGTGTAAACTTACAGGATTTCTAAACTGACAAACGGGAATAGTTGTGACGTATTATTGACGTTTATTATAGAATAGTCCGGCAACACGCTTTCGCTCATTCACTCTTTCGCTCATTATAACCGATGGCACTTAATTATATCTGGGTTGCTTTCTTTGTTATTGCTTTTCTGGTCGCACTGGCCAAGTTGATTTTCTTAGGCGACACTGAAATCTTCAAAATCATTGTCGAAGGTTTATTCGATTCCTCGAAAGTCGCCGTCATGGACATTGCTTTACCGTTGGCAGGCGTCATGACGTTTTTTCTGGGGTTGCTCAATGTCGGCGAAAAAGCGGGCGCCATCACTTTTTTGGCCCGGATTATCGGCCCTTTTTTCAACAAGTTATTTCCTGAAGTCCCCAAAAATCACCCGGCCAATGGGCAGATGATTATGAACTTTTCAGCCAACATGCTTGGACTCGATAATGCGGCCACACCCTTTGGCCTGAAAGCGATGGCGAGTTTGCAGGAGCTGAATCCCAGGAAAGACACCGCTTCCAATGCGCAGATCATGTTTCTGGTTCTGCATACGTCAGGCTTAACCATCATTCCACTGAGTATTATGGCCCAACGAGCCATTTTGGGCGCAAAAGATCCATCGGATATTTTCATTCCGTGTCTGATTGCTACCTATGTGGCTACCGTAGTAAGTATGATTACCGTAGCCATCAAACAACGAATAAACCTGATTGACAAAACTGTGATTGGCTGGCTTTGTGGTGTTACCGGGTTAATTGGACTGGCGCTGTGGTTTTTATCTACGAAAACAAAAGAAGAAGTCGAAGTTATTTCTAAGGTGACGGGCAACCTCGTTCTGATGCTGATCGTGGTATCGTTTCTGCTCGGGGCTATGCGTAAAAAGGTCAATATTTTTGATGCATTTATAGAGGGCGCAAAAGGTGGTTTCGAAACCTCCGTTCGAATTATTCCCTATCTGGCAGGCCTGTTGGTTGCGATCAGTGCCTTCCGAAATTCGGGCGCCATGGATTATGTCATTGATGGATTGAAGTACGTATTCGCCCTGACAGGGATGAATACCGAATTTACCGACGCACTTCCCGTTGCCCTTATGCGCCCTTTAAGCGGTTCGGGTTCAAGGGCATTGATGATTGATGCCATGAAGCAATTTGGCCCCGATTCGTTTGTTGGTCGGTTGGCTTGTATGTTCCAAGGCGCGGCAGATACCACATTCTACATTGTCGCGCTGTACTTTGGCTCGGTTGGTATTCGCAATTCACGGTATGCTATTCCCTATGGCTTATTCGCCGACTTTGTGGGCGTTATGGCAGGTATAGCCCTAGGATACTTCTTTTTTCATTGACCTGCGTCCACATCTTTCATTGACCTGCGTCCACATCGGTTAGTAAAATTGGCTTAGCGACCTACGTCACAACACGGCTATCAGTTATGATATTGGCCTGCGTGTCGCATATAAAATAGGCAAATACCTAAAAACACCAGCTCGATCAGGCTGGTGTTTTTAATTTATAGATACCTAACACTAAGGCGCATAGTTATCCTTATAGTCAACTTTACTAACATCAATACTGAAAAAACTAGCCAGAGAAGTAGCTCAAACAAGCCCTAATAGTTGGTTTTGGTAACGCTGTTTTACTCAATCTCTGTTCTTTTTTTTGTTATAATTCAACGTATAAATCAGAAAAAAAACAATTTATCACGTAGTGTCAAACGGTATCTCTACGGGCAAAAAAAATAGCAAAACTCCCTACTCTTTCTGGCTGGACATTCCCGGAATTATTCAATTTAAGCATCAACCTAAATAAAATTCCTACATTTACTATCAATACGGTAGATTGTATTACTCTTTAAGAAAATATAAAATTTTTATTTCAATATAATAGAGTTTTATACAATAAGACCATCTATAATTAATAAGACAATTACCCTCATGCTAACTGCATAAACTTGTACTCTGTTGCGCTAATTACCTGATAAATAAGCCACTTAAAAAGGCAATCGCGTAAGAACTATACTATTAATGAGACAGTTAGGTAAAACTACTCAAATAATATTCAGCTGAATCCATGTTACTTATTTTATGAATAAAGCCTGCCTTACATACTATATAAAGCTGAAATAGAGCCAATCCGGCTGCTTAGGCTCTGTACTTCTGATTTTTACGGGCATCCTGAAAGTAACCTTTACCATTAACTTTGAGACAAAGCGACTTTTTTGAATTTTATTAGAATATTACAAAAAAACCTCTCATCAAAATAGTACCAATTCGTATTCTATACATTAACTTTGTTTCCCAATTTTAATGACGTTTAGTATAATTAAATCTCTACTTACAAATGAAGAAAATTTTATTTGGAAGTTGGCTCTTATCCTTATTGTTCTGTGTTCCTGTTTTAGCACAGGACGTAGTGGTAAGTGGCCAAGTTACTTCATCAGACGACGGGTCGCTCCTGCCAGGGGTGACTGTGCAGGTAAAAGGCGCTAATCGGGGAACAAACACCGACGCGCAGGGTAATTATCGTATAACTGCATCGCCAAACAGCACACTGGTGTTCAGTTTTATCGGCTACACATCGCAAGAAGTGGCCGTTAGCAACCGGTCAACCATCAACGTTGGTCTGAAAGGGGATTCGCAACAACTGAGTGAAGTTGTTGTCATTGGTTACGGCACCCAGGCCCGTCAGGATGCTACGGGAAGTATTGCTTCTGTTAAAGGATCTACAATTGCTAACATGCCAATCCAGAGCTTCGAATCAGGTCTGGCAGGGCGTTCGGCTGGTGTGCAAATCACCGTTCCAAACGGTGTCCTGAACAACCCACCCGTTTTCCGGATTCGGGGTACAAACTCGATTTCGCTGAGTTCTTATCCACTGATCGTTGTTGATGGTGTACCTACCTTCACGGGTGATCAGGGTAGTACAAACGCTCCTGCAAACCCACTGGCAAGTATCAACCCAAATGATATCGAAAGCATGGACGTCGCTAAAGATGCTGCTGCTACAGCCATCTACGGTAGCCGTGCTGCCAACGGTGTTGTTTTCATCACGACCAAACGGGGTAAGGCAGGTAAAATTCGCGTAAACTATGATGGCTGGCTTGGTTTTTCAAACACCTACCGTTTGCCAGAGATGTTGAATGCCAGCCAATATATTAGCTTCAAGTCGATGGCGGTGGCCAACACGCCAACTGCCTCGGCCGTGAAGTTTACCCAGGGTACAGATGCCAACGGGAACCCGATCGACACAAGATGGTATGATTATATCTACCGTCAGGGTGTTTCGCACAGCCATAACCTGAATATTTCGGGTGGTAGCGAGAATACAAACTATTATTTCTCGATTGGCTACACGAATCAGAAGGGTGTTCTCCAGAAAAATGATTTCAGCCGGATGAATGCGTTGTTCAATGTCGATAGCAAGATCAGCAAACTGTTTACCATTGGCGGCAAAATCGCGATCTCAAATGAGCAAAACCTGTCGGCTGGTACATCGGGCTCATTGAACGGCGAAGCCTTCAACACCGCCGGTTTGGGTCGTGTAGGTCTTGTATTACCTCCAATCCTCTCGCCTTACAACAATGATGGTACGTACAACCTAAACGGTTCGGCTATTGGTGTAGGTACCAGCATCGTAGGCACAGCGGTTTCTTACCCAAACCCATTGCCTATGCTGGATCAGAACCGGTCAAATACGGAGAACAACCACATTCAGTCGAATGCCTATCTCCAGTTCAAGCCGCTTCCCTGGATCACACTGCGTAGCAGCTATGGTATCGATTACCTGCTGGCCGACAACGATCTGTTCCAGTCGCCGATTTCAAGCGATGGTTACAGCTCTGGCGGTAATGCAACGAGCAACTTTCGCAAGTTAAAAACCTGGTTGTGGACAAACACAGCCCAGTTCGAAAAAACGTTTGCCAGTGCTCACAACTTCAATTTACTGATTGGGCAGGAACAACAGCGAACCACTACGCTTGGCTATGGCTTAAACCGTCAGACGTTATCTGATCCGAACTATACAGTTATCCAGGCTGGTTTCGTTACGAACAACCCGTCGAACCTTGCTTATAGCGAAAACTATTTGTTATCAGCATTTGGCCGTCTGAACTATAACTACAAAGAGAAGTATTTCTTAAGTGGCAACCTGCGTCAGGATGAGTTTTCTGCTTTAGGTCAGAAAAAAGGAACGTTCTATGGGTTATCTGCTGGTTGGGAAATTACTCAGGAAGGTTTCTGGAAATCGGCCGGCCTGGATAATGTCTTCAGCAGCTTCAAACTTCGTGGTAGCTATGGTAAAGTGGGTAACATTGGTAGCATCAACGACTACTCGCCTTACTCGCTCTATAACTCAGGTTTATACGGTGGCGCATCAACGTTGTATTTCTCCGTTGTGGGTAACCCAGCTCTTAAATGGGAAACCAGTACTAAAACCGATGTTGGTTTCAACTTTGGTTTATTCAACAACCGGATTACAGGTGAAGTTGCTTATTATAAAAACGACATTGATAACCTGATCCTGAACGTAGCTCAGTCGCCATCTACAGGTATTCCAGGTACATTGTCGGGTGTTGCTTATCCTCCACAAAACGTTGGGAAGATGTATAACAAAGGTCTTGAGATTTCGCTCAATGCCCGGGTTATCAATACAAAGAGTTTCCAATGGAGCTCGAACTTCAACATAACCTTTAATAAAAACGAAGTAACAGCACTAGCTCCCGGACTAAATGTACTTCAAACGTCTACGGGTTCTCTGGAAACTGTAAACCAGACCGCACCAGGTTATTCGTTGGGTCAGTTGTGGGTCGTTCGTACCAATGGTGTTGATCCAGCAACGGGTAAACGGATTTTCGTTAATTCGGCAGGACAGAATGTGTACTATCAGAACTATGTTCCTGCGGGCCAGGTCCAATACTCGACTACCCCCGATGGTTTAACCCAATATGTAAGCCCAACCGGTGGCAAAACGATTACACAGGCAAGCGATGCGGTTATGTATGCCAATGTTATCCCAAAAGTATACGGCGGTTTTGACAACAACTTCAAATTCAAAAACTTCGACCTGGGTGTTCTGCTGACGTATCAATTAGGCTTCTCGGTGTATTATGGCACCAATGCTGGTTTGCATGATCAACGTTTCTGGAATAATGCAACCGATGTTCTGACCGATGCCTGGCAGAAAGAAGGGGATACGGGCAAAAAATATGCTAAGCCAATATTCAATGACAACGTATCGAACGGTTCAGCTTTCCCATTGGATATCAACGTATTCAAAGGCGATTTCCTGAAAGTTCGTACGGTTACATTGGGCTACACGCTTCCAGCATCGTTGCTATCGAAAGTTCAGATGAGCAACCTGCGTATCTATGTAAGCGGTCAAAACTTAGGTATCCTGACGAAATATCCTGGTCCTGATCCAGAAGTATCGTCGAATGGATCGACTAGTACTAGTGGACAAGGTGTTGATAGAAACACGATCGGCAATGCCCGTACGATCACCGTTGGTCTAAGAGCTGGCTTCTAATCAAGAAAAAGAAACTCATGAAAAATACGCTAAAATATTCACTTGTCGTTGGTTTGACTCTGCTGGGGGCTAGTTCCTGCAATAGAGACTTACTGACCCCGATTCCGCAGACGGCAGTTTCCGATGCGTCGGCATTTAGTACCACAACCCGTGTACAAACTCAGCTTCTGTCGTTATACGGAGGTCTGAAAGATGGTAACTTCTACGGTGGCCGTTATGTGATTTATGGCGACATCCGGGGAGAAGACTTCATTAACGAACTCTCGAACCTGGTTACCGGTTCGGATGTGTGGGCGTTAAACGCGACCAACAGTGCTACGGCCGTCGTGAACTTATGGTATTATGCCTATCTGGCCATCAACAGATGTAACATCTTTATCGATGGTATGGCTGCTGGCGGTACTGCGGTTGTTGGTGCCGATGCTTCTGCCAAGTACATTGCTGAAGCTAAGTTAATACGGGCGTTGAGCTACTACAGCTTGCTTCAATATTATGCTCGTCCATACGCAGATGGTAACGGTAGCAAACCAGGTGTGCCTCTCCGTTTAAACGGAATCAAAGGCGTTGGTCAGTCGAATCTGGCTCGTAGCACGGTTGCCGAAGTGTATGCTCAAATCCTGAAAGATTTGAATGATGCTGAAACGGGTTTACCATCAACCTACACAACTGCTTCTGACAATACAACGCGGGCTCATAAGAATACAGCCATTGCCTTAAAAACACGGGTGTATTTAAGCATGCAGAATTACGCCAGTGTGATTACCGAAGCCAACAAAATCGTGAGTGCAACAGCTCCGTTCAAAGCGACAACAGGTGTAGCGCATGCTCTGCAGCCTGACATTACTACGGTTTTCACAACCTACGCAAACCCGGAGTCGATCTTCTCGATGCCAATGACCACCACTACTGGTGACTTCCCTGGTACGCAGAACCAATTGGCCTATTATTATTCGCCTAACGTAGCAAATGGTGGTATTGGTAATGGTGAGTATTCGCTAAGTCCAAAAGGAATCATTGCTGAACCAACCTGGACAGCAACCGATAAACGACGTAGTTTCATTAAGCAGTCTGGCACAGGCGCGGCCGTAAAAAACTGGCTGATCAAGTATAAAGCACCCAGTCCTTATACAGATTGGGTACCTGTTATTCGCTACTCGGAAGTGTTGCTGAATCTGGCCGAAGCAAAAGTACGTAGCACGAACACGGTAGATGCGCAGTCAGTTGCTCTGTTGAATGCCGTTCGTAATCGCTCGGATGCTTCAACGACATTTACAGCAGCGAACTTCGCAACTTCGACCGATCTGGCCAACGCTATTTTGTTAGAGCGGAGAATCGAATTCCTCGGAGAAGGTCTTCGTAATAATGATTTAATGCGTCTGCTTCAAACAATTCCGGCGAAAGGCGCAGGACTTGTACTTGCTAAAGCGCCTACCGAACCAAACTACATCTGGCCAATCTCGGCTTCAGAATTGGCGCTTAACAACTTAGCTACCGACAACTAACTGCTGGTTAGTTAGTAGTTAGCCTCTATTTCCAAAAGGCGATTACTTTGGTCGGGTAATCGCCTTTTGTTGTAAATAATGCTAAAACAGTGCGGTTATTTTGCGAAACATTAAATTTCAGTGTATTATATTTGTCCCTCTTTAATAATTTTTTAACGATTCATTAAATTTCTACTCCGCAAATGAGGAAAATTTTATTAGGAAGCTTGCTGCTTTCATTGTTATTCTGTTTGCCAGTTTTGGCTCAGGATATCGTGGTAAGTGGCCAAGTTACTTCATCAGACGACGGGTCTCTTCTACCAGGAGTGACTGTACAGGTAAAAGGTACTGGCCGTGGTACCACAACAGATGCACAGGGCAATTATCGATTAAATGCTCCTGCTACTAGTACTCTTATTTTCAGCTATATTGGTTATACACTACAGGAAGCTGTTATTGGAAACCGGAAAACAATCAACGTTGCCTTAGTCGGTGATTCGCAGCAATTGAGCGAAGTAGTCGTAACAGGTTATGGTACTCAGCAGCGTCGTGATGTAACGGGATCTGTTGGAACGATCAAAGGCGATGGCTTCAAAAATATTGCCGTACCTAGCTTCGATAAGTATCTGCAAGGTCAGGTTGCCGGGGTTCAGGCTTCTGTACCAGGTGGTATGCTTGGTCAGGCAGCCCGCGTTCGGATACGGGGAACAAACTCTATTTCGAATGGAGCCGATCCGTTGTATGTAGTTGATGGTCTTCCGTATATCACCGGTAACCAAGGCGCTTCGACAAGCAACCCATACAACCCACTGGGCGATATCAACCCAAATGATATTGAAAGTGTTGAAGTATTGAAAGATGGTTCGGCTACTGCCATTTATGGTTCACGGGCAGCTAACGGGGTTATCCTGATCACTACCAAGAAAGGTAAAAAAGGTGCGCCACGTGTTTCGTACGATGGCTGGTTGGCTGTTGCTGAACCATCGAAACGCTTCGATCTATTGAACGCAAATGAGTTCATCACCATTGCGAACGAGAAACTGACGAACGCTGGCTTACCAATCGCTGCTTTCCCAACCTCAAACACAGCAACGGGACAGAATTACGACAGCAATTGGCAGGACGTAATTCTGCGCAAAGGTTTCCAGCAGAATCATTCCCTTTCGTTCAGTGGCGCTACCGACCAGACGAACTATTATTTCTCGCTGGGCTATGCGAATCTGGAAGGAAACATCCAAGCCAATAACCAGACAAAATATAGCTTCCGGGCACGGCTCGATCAGAAAGCGTTTAAGGACAAAGTAACCTTTGGGATGAATGCCTTTGTTACGCAAACGACGAACACAGGGTTGAACCAGGGCACAAACGCACTTTCGGGTAACATTGCGGGTGCTATCTACGCGTTCCCGAACGTGGCCATTCAATTCCCCGACGGATCGTACAATATCGAAGGTCAGAGCCTGGGTCGTGGTGCCAACACCCGCGCTATCTATGGTAACTACACCAACCAGAAGTTTATCCTGGACAATAACATCTACAAAAACCAGAATCTTAACTTAACTGGTAACGCTTATGTAGATGTTGAAATCGTGAAAGGCTTAAACGCTAAATCACAGATTGGTATCAGCTACCTGAATAACGAAGATTTCGTTTACCAAAACCCAGATCATGGTGATGGGGTTGGCGTAAAAGGTTCGGTAGATCAGAGCTATCAGCCTCAGTTCCGTTACAACTGGCAGAACACCTTGAGCTATAACCGCACAATCGGTCAACATAAGCTCAGTGCCGTTGTTGGTTATGAGTTGCAAAAATCTACGTATCGTTATTTTGAATCGTACGGTACTGGTCTGTCGGATAAATACTTTGGTACCAATGGCAACATCATTTCCGGATCGTTGACGAACCAGTTCATTTATGGTTCGGCTAGCCAGCGGGCATTCGAGTCTTATTTTGCTCGAGCTAACTATTCGTATGGTGATCGCTACTTGTTAAGTGCTACGGTTCGTCGGGACAAAATCTCGTCGTTGCCAATCGGTAACCAGGGTGCTACGTTACCAGGTGTTTCGGTCGGCTGGCGTTTATCGGAAGAAAGTTTCCTGAAGTCGATTTCGGTGCTTAATGAGTTGAAAATCCGCGGTGGTTATGCGCAGGTTGGTAACGTTGAAATTGGTAACTACCCATACGCAGGTATCTTTGCTGCCACTCAGTATGGTGACCTAAGCGGCATTCGTTACAACCAGGTAGGTAACAACAACCTGAAATTTGAAACGAGTAACAAGCTGAACGTTGGTCTGGACGCTTCGTTCCTATCTAACCGCATCAGTTTCTCGGCCGATTATTTCCGGAACAACATCGATAACTTGATTCTTCAGGCGCCAACGCCACCATCACTGGGTGTACCTGCCAATACCATTGCCCAAAACATTGGTAAAATGTACAACCAAGGTTTTGAATTTACGTTAAGCACGGTAAACTTCCAGACTAACAAATTCACTTGGCGTACAAACTTCAACCTGACGTTTGTCAATAACAAAATCCTTCAGTTGGTTAATGGGGCTGATATTCCATCTGCCTACAATATTCTTCGCGAAGGTGAGTCAATTGGCGCCTTTTATGGCTACGTAAGTCGTGGTGTGAATGCATCGAATGGTAACCCAATTTTCGAGAAAGCAGATGGTTCGCAAGTGCAATACCTGATTGGTAAAGTTACTACCGCAACCAACAGCTTTGTGTGGTCTACTTACGATCCAGCGAACCCAAGCAACGTAACAACAGCAGCTAATGCACTAACCCAAAGCGACAAAAAAGTTCTTGGTGTTGGTAACCCAACCTGGTATGGTGGCTTTAATAACACGTTCAACTATGGCAACTTCGATGCATCGTTGTTCCTGACCTTTGCAGGTGGTAATAAAATCTATAACGTAACCCGTCAGGAGCAGTTGAACAACCAGGTTTTTGCCAATGCCGGTAGAGAACTGTTGAACCGTTGGACTGCCGAAGGTCAGGTAACAGACGTGCCTAAATTATATTTCAACTCCGATGCTAACGTATTGCAGACGGGTAGCCTAAACAGCCGTTTCCTTGAAGATGGCAAGTTCCTCCGCGTTCAAAACATCAGCGTTGGATACACGCTGCCAGCAAGTCTCCGCAATAAAATCAGAGCCAATACATTCCGGATTTATGTTCAGGTGCAGAACGCCCATGTATTCACAAAATACAAAGGTCTTGATCCAGAGCTGAACGGTATTACGACGACCAACCAGGCGGCCAATGCGCAACCTGGTCTGGATAACCGTACGAACCCAGTTCCACGTACCTACACAGTTGGACTCAATCTGAACTTCTAATTGACAGACATTAATGAAAACAACAATAAAAAATTCGTTTAGCTTGGGGAAAGTGGCAACGAGTACCCTCCTGGGTACCTTGTTGCTGGTTTCTTCCTGCCAAAAATACACTGAGCTTAACCCATTGTCTTCTTTATCAGAAACAACGGCGTTTACCTCGGCGAACAGTATTGAGTTAGTGGCAAACGGTGTATATCAGTCGGCTGCGATTGGTCTTTACAACGGGGGTGCTGGCCGTGGTTATCCGTTTGGTGCCGCTTCGATCGAGCAGGGCGAAATGCGGGGCGAAGATATGGTGAATTTACAGGCGTTTTATGATATTACGTATCGGGCGACCTACAACACCACATCGGCCAACAACGTTAACCATTGGGAGCAGTTGTATGCACTGGTCAACCAGGCAAACATTCTGATCGATGGTGTTAAGAAGTCAGGTGGCGGTGTTATCACATCAACTGCCGCTCTTCAGTATGAAGCTGAAGGACGTTTTCTGCGGGCATTAGCGCATCATGAGTTGCTGATTCATTTCTGCCGTCCGTATGCCGATGGTAATGGATCAAAACCTGGCGTTCCGTATCGCGAGAACCCAATTACATCAACGGCGTCGGTAGCGGCTGGCTTAGCCCAGGATCGTGGAACGGTAAGTCAGACGTATGCAAAAATTTTGGCTGATCTGGATTTTGCAGAAACCAATTTGCCCGCTACTCGTTCGGCCAATGCTATTTCCCGAGCTACATCGGGTGCCGCCATTGCGCTGAAAACCCGGATTAAACTCCACATGCAGGATTGGGCAGGTGTTATTACAGAAGGTGCAAAATTAGGTACGGCAGCTACTACGGGCACCTTTACCAGCCCAATTGGTAGCTATAAGCTTGAGACCAGCGTAGAAACACCGTTCACCAGCTATGCAGCGAACACGGAATCTATGTTCTCAATTGCCAACAGTGCCTCTTCAAACGGTGGTGTCAATGGTGCTTTACCAGGCATGCTCGGACCAACGTCGCTGGGTGGTCGGGATCTGGTTGCTACCAGCCCAAATCTGTATAACGCTAGTTTCTGGGTAACAGGCGACACTCGTCGTACGTTGCTGCAAGTGAAGCAGAGCACCGGAAGCTACCCATTCTACTTCAACTACAAATACCGTCAGTATACAACCCGGGCCGACTGGGCGCCAATCCTGCGGTACGCTGAAGTGTTGTTGAACGTAGCCGAAGCATATTCTCGTCAGAACAACTCAGCCCAAGCTCTTCTGTTATTGAATGCCGTTCGTAACCGGGCTGTTCCTGCTTCCGAACGCTTCACAACAGCTCCTGACGATCTGACGCTGGCAATCCTGAACGAACGCCGGATTGAATTTACGGGTGAAGGTCGTCGTTGGCCGGATATCCACCGGTTATCGCTGGATACAAAATATTCAACGAATGGTATCCCGGCTAAAATTGACGTTGCTCAGATTAAGGCCTCTAGCTATGATCTGACAACCCGTCCTATGCTCACCGGACTCATTGCCGCTATACCCTACAATGACTATCGGTTCTTATGGCCAATTCCAACGTCTGAAGTATCGGTTAACCCAACATTGTTAGCCCAGCAAAATCCGGGTTACTAGTTTACCAAGTTGATTAATTTACGAAAACACCGCCTGACCAGTCAGGCGGTGTTTTTTTATGATATAGGCCATCCAGATTATTGAGACAACGACAAATGTGTATTTTAGAGGAAACTTTGTCAATAACCGAATGCATTTCCCTAAAAAAAGCCTGTTTTTCGTCTTTCTTTTTTCATTGTGTTGTATTCATTCTCAAGCCCAGTTGCCTATTCACACGACTCGCTGGAAAGGGCTCATCATGGCTCCCAATGCAATACAGGTAGTGGTAAGCTTTGGCAATGATACGTTATCGATCAAAGCCGAAAGTGATAATCGGGTTCTGGAAACGATGCGCTATGAACAGGATAGCGATACCCTCTTTATTCAAAAAATTACCGGCCAAAGCTCCTGCGAGAACAATGTGCTGGCGCTATATAAACTGGCTTATACCAACAATGGCGAGAGCTTTCTGTTAACGCCCATCAATGACAAATGCCCGGAGCGCCAACAAGCGTTTTCGTCGAAAACACCCTTCAGCCGAATACGCCCTGATCTAAACCAACCTCCTCAAAACTGGCCTTATCTTGATCCTAAACGTGATTCAGTAGCGGGCATCAGTTTATATAAGGCTTATGATTTATTGAAAGATCGAAAGTCGGTTCCGGTGATTGTGGGTGTACTTGATTCTGGAGTCGACATTTCGCATGAAGACCTGCGAGATGTTATCTGGGTCAATCCCAAAGAGACTCCAGGAAATAGTGTTGACGATGATAAAAATGGGTATATCGACGATATTAATGGCTGGAATTTCATGGGGGCTAAAGATGGGACTACCTACGAATACGATCAGCCCGAGATTACCCAAACGTATCTCCTACTCAGAAATAAATACGACAACGTCGATCCGGCCACTGTTAAGCCTGCCGATAAGCGACAATACAATACCTTTTTGAACGCTAAAAAGCAGTTTTTACAACGGTACAAAGTCAGCTACCCTAAATACATAGCCTTCGCTGATACAGCGCAATTCTGGCGGGTTGCCCAACAAATTCAAACTCAATTACCCGATACAATTACGTCATCACTCCCAATCAGTACAATCAATTTTGGAACAGATTCGGTGGCAATTGCCGTCAAAAGTATTTTAGCCGACGCCTATTTACCACAGTACGGATCGTTTAAGTCATACCTCGGACTTGTTCGTAAAAACTGGACACGGTTCCGGCAGGCTATGGGCGGAGAGGCTGATATTGCTTACAACCCCGATTATAATCCCCGCAAATCTGTGGGTGATAACCCTGCCGATCCAACTGAACGATATTACGGAAGTCCTAAAATGCTGATTGGCCAATCGCAACAGTTGGCTATGCACGGAACTCATGTAGCGGGCATTATTGGCGCAGAACGAGGTAATGGATTAGGGATAGATGGTGTTGCCGATCATGTTCGGATCATGCCAGTCTCGGTTGTCCCTTCCAATGGCGATGAACGCGATAAAGACGTGGCTAATGGTATTCGTTACGCCGTTGAAAATGGGGCCAAAGTGATTAACATGAGCTTTGGCAAACGACTATCTCCGTTTAAAGAGCAGGTCGATGCTGCCATTCGATTTGCGGAAGAGCACGATGTTCTGATCGTCCATGCGGCTGGCAACAACGGCGAAAACTACGATTCGCTACCCGCCTACCCGTCTGCACGATACGAGAATGGGCAAATCGCAAAAAACGTGTTGGTTGTTGGCAATAGTACCTGGCGGGTTGGCAACAATCTGCCGAGTCGGTCATCAAATTACGGCGTGCAAACGGTAGACATCTTTGCTCCCGGCACCGCTATTCTATCGACTTTACCTCATAATCGATACGCCAGTTTCTCCGGTACCAGTATGGCATCGCCCATGACAGCCGGTGTGGCAGCCCTGCTCCGCTCCTACTTTCCGAAGCTAACAGCCGTTCAGGTTAAGGATATTTTGCTAAAAAGCAGCTACCAACCTGATGTGCTGGTGCGCAAACCGGGCCGGTCCAACCAGCAAGTCCCTTTCAAAAGCTTGAGTCGTTCGGGTGGATTGCTAAATGCCTATGAAGCCGTGAAAATGATTCTGTCTGAACCGGGATTTTCACAAGATTTAAAGGATTAAACAAGATTATGGCACAATAACGCTTCGAATTATCTAACGATAATCTTGCTTAATCCTTTAAATCTTGTGAAAATCCCGGTCACCAATCAACCTCTTTCTTATCGTGCCAGAACTTACCGGTTTCGGATTGAGGGGCTTCGGTAGCAAGCCAAACGATGGTCTCGGCTCCTTTCTCAACGGGTCGGCTTGCATTTGAACCACCCATGTCGGTACGCACCCAGCCTGGATCAACGCAATTGACCGCTATATTCTCCCCTCGGAGTGCGCCTGCAAATTGCCTCGTTACGGCATTAAGCGCCGTTTTCGAGATGCTATACGCTGGGGCATAGGTTGTCATATCGTTAAGGGCACCTGCTCCGCTCGATACGTTGATGATACGTGCACCAGCTATGCTTTTTTGCAGATGCTCCAGAAAATCCTGAATGACTAAAATAGGTCCGGTTACATTGGCTTTCAACGTTCGATCAAGCATTTCAGCATTCAGGGTCAGAATATCTCCGCCATGATCTTCGAGGACACCAGCATTATTAACGAGCACATCTAAATGGTCGGCCTGTTGCGAAAATGTCCCACAAGCCGTTCGAATACTAACGGGATCTGTCACATCGAGATGTATGCACGTAGCATCATATCCTTCTTGACAAAGCTCTTCCGACGCTTCTCGCCCTTTAGCCATGTCGCGGGCGCCTATAAATACAGTAAACCCACGCTGAGCGAGTTGCCGGGCAATTTCTTTACCAATTCCTTTATTGGCCCCCGTAATCAGAGCCGTGCGTTGAGGGTGAGTTTTCATGAGCAATTATCTGTGTAATTTGTGAAGTAAGGGTAGTGGGATACCGAATAAGGTGAATACGTGAATGCGACAATACCTAACCAGTAATTTTCTAATCCACCTACTAAACTAAATCTCTACAATCCAAAAATGTTTACGGAAATCAACCGTAAGCTCAAGTGATTGACCGTTTCCTAAGTGCTCTCACGAAATTTAGTAGTTTAGCAGCTAAACTTACTTAGTGATTTTAGCAACCGCTTACCAATGAAATCATTTTATTCAATACTGGTCCTTACGTTTCTAGCTGCTAGTTCGACCATGGCGCAAACAGGCTCGGGCAATACAACGGCATCTCCTAATCGCCAGCAGGAGCTCTATGACCAATACCACGGCATTAATAAGAAAACAACTACTACCAACACAGCTCCTACCACAACAGATCGCGCCAAGCAGCGAGAACAGGCGCCGACAAAGACGAAGCCAGCCGTTGTAACGACACCAACTCAACCAACGGAGACGGCATCCCTAAATCGATCACAAAAAATAGCAGACGCCAATACGCCATCTGGCGTTCGGATTGGTATTCGGGGCGGAGTTACATATCCAGTTTTTACGGAAACAGTAGCCGGTGTCGATCCAGAAATTGGCTTTATTGGTGGTTTAACCTTCAATTTCGGGGCAGGGAACGTCTCGTTCCAACCTGAAATCAACTACGCTCGTTACGCCAATAAAGTAACCAATTTTACTACCTACAAGAATGCCATAGATTACCTTGAGGTGCCTTTATTTCTGAAATTCTCCACAGGAACGTATGCCGGGAATCGCTTTTTCCTGAACGTAGGCCCCTATGCTAACTATGCACTAAGTTCGAGTCTGGATGGGAAGAAACAATCGCTCGATGGCGCCAAGGGGCGCTTTGGTTTTGGCGCAGGAGCAGGCGTTGGCGCTGCGATAAAAGCTGGACCTGGACACGTTACGCTTGAAGTTCGTGGCCTCTACTCATTAGGGGATACAGACAACGGGTTCAATACAGATTCTAAAACAATCTTCGGGCAGGGAACACTAGGGTATATATTCCCTCTTGGACGATAGCAAAAAACTTTCTCATAGAGTGGGTTTTTAGAATGGCGACAACCACTTGGGTGTCGCCATTTTTGTTTCGATCTGTATGCTATAAACATTTGATGCCTAACGGCATCGTTAAAGAGTGCTAATTGATTATACCTCTCTATAACTAAATCGGCACAAACAGGGGTGGTTTATAAAAAATGGGCGAGAACGAGTGGCAACTAAGCCCACACATTCTCGCCCTCGTATATGTATATAACATATATCCTATATCATACATCAAAACAGTAATTTCCAACCGTTAAAGAAAAGGTCTTTTCCGGGCTGGCCAGACCAATTATGCTGCTCTTCTGTAGCAGCCTCGACGACCTCGAGCTTACGCCCATCTTTTTGCACAACAATGGCCGAAATACCTTTTTCAGCCAACGACCGGCAAATATTTTTAGTGGTTTCAGTTACGTTACCTGCTACTAGTCCTACTGTGGTTTCGTTGGTTTTCATGGCCTTCTAGTTTATTGTATGTGCAAACAACTTTTTAAATAAATTTTTTAAATGGGTTCCTCCAGCGCTTTTGTCGCTTTAACGATCTGTTTCGTCAATTGGCAAACATCGGTTTCGCCAATTACCTGCGAATAACGAGCCCCTACCCGATCCCATGCCTCAGAAATCTCAGGCTGAATGGCTTCTCCTTCCAGAGTTGGGTAGATTAATGTTCGTTTTCCTTCTGATTCCCGCCGAACAAACCGTTTCTGCTCCAATTTTTCCACCAATCGAGTAATCGTTGATGGAGTCAGACAGAGCGTTTCGCTCAATTCTGATGGGGTAATACCCGGTTGAGCTACCACTTCACATAACATGTATGCATGCGAGTAGCACATCCCAAAGCGACCAAATTCTTCATCACCAATAGCTGTAATGGCTCGAGCCAATGCATTCGCCGAAAACAGTAGACAGGCACTATAACGGGAGGCCAGTTTATTTTCTTCAGCTACGGTAACTTCCTGGTTGTTCATAATTCATTCCCCAATTGTTGAGACAAAGGTAAACAGTGATATTTGTATGTGCAAACAATATTTAAAAAAAGTAATAGGAGTTAGTAGCGAGAATGGCTGACGCAAATAAATTAGTACTGCGTCAGCCATTCTCGCTACTAACTCCTCACTCCTATTTTCGAGGAAGATGCACTTCAGTCATCATACACCGGGCCGATCCTCCTCCATTTGCTTCAATTACCGACAGATTGAAATGAACGAGCGTGGCATAATCATCTAGCTGATCGATTTGCTTGGGCGTCAGCGACTCAAACGCGCGAGTCGACATAACCAGGAGTTTCTGACCTTTGCTGTTCGTAATCATAAGCATATTGCCCGCAAAAGCGGCCATTTGCTCTAACGAAATCTCAATCACACGTTTGTTCAGTCCTTCCAGTTCCTGGCGAACCATAAGGCGTTCGTCGGGGTCGCTGATGGCTGCAAGGCAGACAATAGCACACGACTCGGCGATACACATCAGCACGTTTGTGTGGTAAACTGCCTGGCCATTGGCATCTGCCGAATGAAATACAACCGTACGATAGCCCGTCTGGCGGCTAAATTCGGCCACCACATCTGGATGCGTTCGGGGCGAAAGACTGGCAAAGGCAACCCGGTTCATCCGATCAAGCACCAGACTTCCGGTCCCTTCCAGAAACTTACCCTCCTGCTCGAAGTGAGTTAAGTCAATGATATTATCAACGTGAAACCGCTGGCTGAGATCATCAATAATATCCTGACGACGCTCAAGCCGACGGTTTTCAGCCTGCATTGGATACAACACCACCCGACCGCTCGCATGGAAGGAAACCCAGTTGTTTGGGAAAATAGAGTCAGGGGTATAAGGCTCAACCGTGTCTTCATAGACCATTACATCGACACCCAGGGCCTGCAATTGCCGAGTCATCTCATCAAATTCTTGCTGGGCGTCTTCCTGCGCTGTACCCTTCGTTTGCGCAGCCAGTTGACTATCCTGAAAGGCGTTGGACTCTGCCGTCTGTTCGTTAAATCCAAAACGAACAGGGCGAATCATTAAGATATGGGAAGTAGCCTGAGATTGCATAATAATCTGTGAGTCAGTTAGCTGGAAAATCGGTTAGTGCATGATGCCGAATCCGTCAGCAAATTAGCACCGATACATCAATTGTTCAACGATTCATGCAAAGAGTCCTATATTGTTCACGTAACATTTACACTAGACGAACCTATATATCTGCTCTAAGCAGCGGTAAACTCATGCAATGCGAGCCTCCCCGCGCCCGGCTTAACTCGGCCGACGGAAGCATAATGAATGTATTTTCAATGGTTTCGGGCGATGACTGTCCTTTTTCAAAACGGGTCAGCAACTTGGCCACGCCAATCACCTCAAATCCGGCCGCCCGGAACGCATCGGCCGTTTTCTCGTTTCGATCATACCCCACCACTACGCCATCTTTGAGAGCCAGCAGATTACAGGAATCGGTCCATTGCTCGCGAGCGCCAAACGGAAACTCATTATTTCCCGAATAAATGAATTGTACAGGTTCAGTGGCACCAAGATCGTTTTTGCTAATATCAGTCAGCAAATCTTCCAGGTTTTCGATTTCGATCGGTTTGTGCTCTATGCCCTTAATAAACTGGAGAATTTTTAAATCCTCTGAAACGTCTTTAGGGGCAAAAAAGTGAATAACATCCCGTTTCCTGGCTTCATCGCCAGTACGCGCCAACGCGCCAAGCAACACCCATACATTACGCTTTACCTGAGTGAATACGGTATCGATGTGCATGTAATCCCGCTTCTTGGGAATTTTAATGATCGTTACTTTATCAACCAGATTCTTGTTGAAAACCAAGCGCATGACCTGCTGAGCCGCATACAGCGTAGTACGCTCGCTGACGCCAATTATCAAATGCCGTTTGGCAATCATCATGACATCGCCCCCTTCTAAAGTAGAGCGGGTTACGTCACGATTTACGTCAATATCTGGTAGCAGAAAGGCATGTTCGTTATCAGGAATCTCAATGATTTTATCTTGATAACCAGCAAAAAGCGGGTGATGAAAGAATATGTATTGTGCTAAGAGAGCCTCACGGGTGCGGGCTAGCTTAGCTGGTTTGTTGAGCAGGATATGATCGTTAATGACAATGCCAATGTCGCGCGTAAAAATAAAATTTGGTAAGGGCGCAAAGAGCATTGTCAGATCGGGCAACGAGCCTGAAATCATAATTTTCGCCAGTTCGGCAGGCTCATACTGAGCCAATTGCTGCTGGGTATAAAATGAAGTTCGTTCAATTCCACAAATGGCTGCAATCAGGCGAATACGAATGGTTTCATCAGCCAGAATATCGGCCAGTAGCAACTGAATATCAATGACCTTGTCGGATTTAAAATAATCAGCGTGGTCAGGCTTAAAGAATGAGCGATCCGAATCAGGGCCAATGGTAGCTATTTTACCCCGCACTTTCTCTGGGTCCAGAAAATAAAGCAGAATCTTGACATAATAATCATACTCATCCCGACGCATCATGTCCAGATGTACAATGTCTTCGAACAGCCAATCCTGCGCTTTTGAAGGCACAACCTTACCCAAGCCTCGATCTGGGCTATGAATCAACAAGCGCTTAAGTGTACCTATTTCAGAAGAAACATTAATATAATGTATAGCTGAATTGGTAACGGCGGTCGTTGGTGCTTGTTCTGAACCAGTCGATTTCTGTTCGCTTCTCATAGGTAAATCCGAAAATAAGCTCGGGAAGTGCAAGGTAAAGGATTGAGCGTGGAAAAAAAATGAAACCAGTTTATCCCTAGTTTATGAAATAAATCAGCCTGGAAAAACAGCCATTTTTCAGAAATCATTACAGTAAACACACCCACAGGTTCGTTATTGGTATACAAATTGCGACAAAAATCGAAATTTAATTTTTACAATAAAGTTTATAATAAAATTACCCTTAATTTACAAAAACACGATTTAATATCACTATTATTATCTCCACTTGACTATCGGCATATTTTTTGACTATTGATACATGTTGTTGTATCTACAAATCAAACGTATATGCCTACTTGTACTGCCAAAAGTATTCATTGGCTGTTATTGCTATTTATAGGCTTGCTAACAAGTTCGTTACCAGGCTTAGGACAGACAATTACAGGAACAGTCTATAGAGACTTTAATAGTGACGGCGTTTACGCTAGCATACCAGCCTCGGGTACTTATTCCTACGGCGAACCCGGTGTAGGTGGAGTAACCGTTACCGCCTATAATGCTGCCGGGGCAGCTGTCGCTACTACCACCAGTAGTACGGTTGCTGCATCGTTGGGAACTTATACACTTACAGTGGGTAATACAAGCCCGTATCGGGTTGAGTTTGCCAACCTCCCAACGGGCTATTTCGATGGTCCACGTGGCACAGGAAGCGGGACTTCAGTTCAGTTTGTGGCAAGCTCACCCGCTAGCAATGTCAATTTAGGGATCAATTACCCAACCGATTACTGTCAGGCGGCTCCCAGCTTTTTTGTACCCTGTTATGTAAATGGAGATCCATCAGGTGGCGGAAGTTCAGGGACGCAAGGGGTACTCGTTACCCTACCCTATAGCAGCACAGGCGACTCTCCGGCGGAATTTGCCGTTGCAACTAATGCCCAGATAGGCACCGTATTTGGCGTTGCCTACCAGCGAACCTCCAAAGTACTATTTACGTCAGCCTTTGTTAAACGACACTCTGGTCTTGGAACGGGCGGTGCTGGTGCTATTTATATCACAAAGCCGGGCTCAGGTACAACCTATACCAGTGCTCTATTTACAACCCTGCCAACCGCCACAACGGCCGTTGCCCTCAGCGCGACAACAGGAGGAAGCACCGTTACTGTTTCTACCACCGTTGGCTCTAATGTAGCTAGAGGATTACCTGCTACAACAACGACACCAAACCATGATCCATCTGTGTTTGACCAGGTGGGGAAAGCAGGTTTGGGCGATATTGAAATTTCGGAGGATGGTACGCAGCTATATGCCGTTAATTTAGGTGATCGGCGCTTATACCAAATCCCGATTATTAATCCAACCAGCCTTAACCCATCGGCTGGTACACCAACGAGCTTTTCCTTACCCGCTGTTACACAGGCAACCGGGAGTGTGTTGCGTCCATTCGCGTTGAAAGTCTATAGAGGGCGCGTTTACGTAGGAGCTGTTACTACCAACGAAGCTGTGTCAACTACAGTAAACGCAGGAACAGGATCAACGGGTGGTTCAACGCCAATGATTACCCGAGACCCATCGACAATGGTCGCCTATGTTTTTGAGTTTAATCCGGTCAATTCCAGCTTTACAACCGTACTCTCATTTCCACTTAGCTATACCAAAGGAGCTTCAGACAATGACCAAACGGGCGTGAGTCGTGCAGATCGCTGGTATCCCTGGACGGATGTTCAGGCGGCTACCGGAGTGATTCCTAATCGCTACGCGCGAAATTCCGGCAGCTTTAGTTACCCGCAACCTATGCTAACCGGCATTGAGTTTGATGTAGATGGCTCAATGATTCTCAGCATCCGTGACCGTTTTGGTGATCAGTATGGGAATAACAACCTAGGTACCGATGTTTCAGATAATAGCTCGTTATTCAGAGCTATTTCACCAGGCGATATTTTACGGGCCGGGCAATGTACGCCAGGCGTGAATCAATGGACACTAGAGAATAATGCCCGGATTTGTTCGGGGCCAGCAACTCTCGGTGCCAATACAAACCAAGGACCTGGTGGCGGTGAATATTATTACAGTGATGGTGTTGCAATACCATCTATTGCAAACCCATATCACGCTGAAATGAGTGAAGGTGGCTTGGCGTTACTTCCAGGTCGCGATGAAGTTGCGTCTATTGTTCTTGACCCAACCAACAATGTTGATTCAGGGGGCATCCGGCGGTTCAAAAATTCGGATGGTTCGGGTAACCCTTCTACCAGTGTACAAATCTATTATAGTGGTGATGTAGCCACGTACGGAAAAGCAAATGGTCTGGGCGATGTTGAACTAAACTGCGATGAACCCCCAATTCAAATCGGGAACCGTGTATGGATCGATAGCAATAACAATGGGGTACAAGATCCGGGCGAAGCTCCTTTAGCGGGTATAAAAGTTACCTTAACCGGACCAGGCATAACGGGAAGTGTTAGTGTAACAACGAACGCGGCTGGTGAATACTATTTCTCAAGTGCTATTAGCAGCACCACAGCAACGGGTTTCGCCTATAATCTGACGGGTTTGACGGCTGGTAGTTCGTACTCTCTGACATTCCCAACAAGTGCTAGTGCAGGCGCGTTGACCTTAAGCGGCAAACCAGATTCTGCAACAGGCACTAATTCTGATAATATTGACACCGACCCCAATACGGCAGGCGTAGTCAGTTTCACGCTGGGACAAGCCGGTCAAAATAACTTCTCTTACGATGCGGGCTACGTTCTTCCTGCCAGCCTGGGCGACTACGTTTTTGTGGATGCCAATAAGAATGGGATTCAGGATACAGGCGACACCCCAATTCCGGGCGTGAAAGTAACATTGTACACGAATGGGGTAGCATCTGCCACGACTGTTACCAATGCGAGTGGGCTCTACAGCTTCACGGGTTTGACGCCTTCTACCAGCATAAGTTATGCTGTAGGTTTCGAGACACCAACTGGCTATACCGCAACAACGCCTTTATCGGGTACAGATAAATCTAAAGATTCCGACCCAATAAACGGTATTACGGCTCCTGTTAACCTGACCGCTGGTGAAAACAACACCACATTGGATGCAGGCTTCTACCTGATTCCTGCCGGACTGGGCGATTATGTGTTCCTGGATGCGAATAAAGACGGTATCCAGAATACGGGCGATACGCCCATTCAAGGAGTAACGGTAGTCCTTTATACCAACGGGGTAGCTTCGGCTGGTACGGTGACCAATGCCAGCGGACTCTATTCCTTCACGGGGCTGACTCCCGGTAGCAGCTTATCGTACTCAGTCGGGTTCACTGCACCAGCTAACTACTCCGCTACACTGGCTAATCAGGGAACTGACGATACCAAAGATTCGGATGCGGACCCCATCACTGGAATAACTCAGTCGGTAACGCTAGCTCCCGGTGAGTTTAACCCAACGCTAGATGCAGGCTATTATATCCCAACAGCAGGATTAGGCGATTATGTATTCTTAGATGCCAACAACGATGGCATTCAGAATACAGGCGATACACCAATCCAGGGCGTGACGGTTACACTCTATACTAACGGTGTTGCTTCAGCTACTACCGTGACCAATGCGAGTGGTTTCTACTCTTTCACCGGATTAACGCCAGGCAGCAGCTTATCCTACTCGGTCGGTTTCACGACGCCAAGTGGTTACACACCAACCCTGGCCAATGCGGGTACCGATGACACCCTTGACTCCGACGCTGACCCCATCACAGGTCTGACCCAGTCAGTAACCCTGGCGCCTAGTGAGTTTAACCCAACGCTCGATGCTGGTTTCGCCATACCATCGGCGGAGCTAGGCGATTATGTCTTCTTAGATGTCAACAAGGACGGCATCCAGGATGCAGACGACTCCCCAATTCAGGGCGTAACAGTAACACTCTATATTAACGGAGTAGCCTCGGCAACGACCGTGACCAATGTTGACGGACTCTATTCGTTCACGGGCCTAACCCCAGGTAACAGTTTCTCCTATTCGGTAGGCTTCACGACTCCGGCTGGCTACACGGCTACGTTGGCTAACGCTGGAACCGATGATGAACTGGATTCAGATGCAGACCCCATCACCGGAAGAACTCAGTCAGTAACACTGGCTCCCGGCGAGTTTAACCCAACCCTGGACGCGGGTTTCATTCTCCCACAAACCACCCTCGAACTCGATAAATTCGTCGACAAGTCCAAGGCCAAACTCGGTGATATCCTCACCTATGCCCTCGTCATCTCCAACACCGGCAGCACAACCGCAACCAATGTGGTCGTCACCGATTCAGCATCCACCGGATTGACCTACAGCCCAACCTCGGTCTCCGCACCGACCGGCACCACCTTCGCCCTGGGAACACCCAACAGCACCTGGACCATTCCAAGCATCAGCCCAGGACAGAGCCTGTCGTTAATCCTGCAGGCCAGAGTCGACAGTGCCGGCATCCTCTACAACAAAGCCTATATCCCAGGAGACACCGCTACCGTTTGTAGCTCTATCCCCTTTGTGATGTGTGCTGGCGATTCCTATACCTTCGCCCTAACGGCGCCACCAGGACGCTCCTCCTACAAATGGTACAAGGATAATGTGGAGATTGTGGGTCAAACCACCAATGTGCTCGAAGTAACCGCCCCCGGTACCTATAGTCTGGCCGTTGACAATGTAAGCGGGAAATGTCCTGACTTCAGTTGTTGTCCCTTCATTGTCGAAGAGGACTCCCTGCCTACCTTCCAGGCACTGGCCACGCCCGTCACCTGTGTGGCCAACACCCCACAGGCCAATGGTCAGATCATCCTGTCAGGTTTCAAGGCTACTTACACCTATCAATACTCGCTGGGTAGCAGCTTCAATCAGGCAGCCTCCTTGTCGGGTGTGGCCAAAGCGATTCCAGGGGGTGGGGTGATTGTGAGCAATCTGGTGAACCCTGTGGTGGCCCAGGCTTACACGGTTCGGGTCTACAACGCATCGGGCTGTTATACTGATGTAACGGTGATGTTGGTGCCGACGGTTTGTGGTTGTCCGGCTGATGTGTGTGTGCCGTATGTGATCACTCAATCCAAGAGAGCCAAACGAATTGGGGATCCTAGATAAATTTCAATCCTTACATAATAAAGACTCCTCAGGTACTACCTGAGGAGTCTTTATTATGTAAGGATAAAGAAGAAGCCCAATGTACTAAATCAAGAAACAATTAAATACGAAATATCATATTTACATCTTTAAAGATACAAAATAGTACACTAACCAATCAATCTATTGGCATATCTTTTGATATTCCTCCCACAAGTAACTATAATTAGTTTATAAGAAACTACAAGCAGACTAAACCTGTACATATCCAATAATAGATACTATTATATTAATGATACATTAATTCGGCATTTCCTTTGACTGTTTACATAGCGAAATTCTATTTATGATATCCGATAGATTGTTTGACTATGTTAACATCTACAAAGAAGTATTTACAAGTCCTCTTCCTTATACCTTTCGTAACAGTCTTAGGAACAATAACGAGCTTTGGACAGACAATTACGGGTACTGTTTTCCGGGACTTCAATAGTGATGGTGTTTACACGAGCATGCCTGCCTCCGGAAGCTACTCTTATGGCGAACCTGGTGTTGGAGGAATAACCGTTACAGCGTATAATGCTGCAGGAACGGCAGTTGCCACCACAACAAGTAGCACAGTGGCAACCTCGTTGGGTACATATACGCTGACGGTGGGCAACACCAATGCCTATCGTGTGGAATTCAGCACACCCACGGCCTTAAACTATTTTAATTATGGTTTTCATACAGCCAGTGGTTCAGGCACATCCGTTCAGTTTGTCAATGGTGGTGCTACGAGCATTAATTTTGGCGTAAGCACGCCTACCGACTATTGCCAGGCAGCACCTCCGTTAGCTGTCCCTTGTTATGTGAGCGGTGATCCTCAATCAACTACAGCAAATAATGCTCTCAAAACCTCAGATGTTTTAGTCAATGTACCCTATAATTCGTCAGGGACATCAGCGGCTATTACCCACTTAGCCACTGCTGTTGAATTAGGTAGCGTGTTTGGGGCCGCTTACCAGCGAGAAACTAAAAAACTATTTACAGCCGCTTTTCTGAAACGACACGTAGGGCTCGGATCTGGTGGTTTGGGCGGTATCTATGTTACGAGCAACATCACATCGAGCACAGCTACAAATGCGCTCTATGTCGATTTAGAAAACGCCCCCTTTAGTCTTGATCTGGGCCAATCGACAATAGCAGGACGTGTACTACCCGGTAACGCTACTACGTCGAGTACTGACCCATTAGCCTTTGATGCGGTTGGTAAAATTGGTTTGGGTGGTCTGGCTATGTCTTCTGATGGAAAAACCTTATATGCCATTGATCTTAAAAATCGACAACTGCTAGCGCTGGCTATTGGCAATCCTGCCAAATCGAGTTTTGTGGCATCTGATCTGACGAAAATTGCCATTCCCGATCCAGGTTGTGCCAATGGTGTTGGCCGACCATTTGCTGTGGCAATCAATAACGGCAAAGTCTATGTAGGGGTTGTATGTACGGGGGAAAACTCGGCAACAAATGTTACTGCTGGTACCGACTTGTCGGCCTATGTGTATGCTATGCCAGAAGGCGCAACGTCGATACCAACGACGGAAATATTCACCTTCCGCCTAAACTACAACAAAGGACGAATCCACAGGGGTGACGCAGCGTTAGGATCAGCCTGGGAGCCCTGGGCATCTACATTCAGCCAAATACATCAGGGTAGTTCATCTACAGTAGGGGTACGGGCAGCCCGGGCTCAACCTATGTTATCAGACATTAGCTTTACCGATAACGGGGATATGCTGCTCGCCTTTATGGACCGTGGTGGCCACCAATTGGGTTACAAACAACGTAGTACTACTGATGTAAGCGCTTCCCCTACTTTATTAAATGGGTACATCGGTGGCGATCTGTTACGGGCCCATTACAACGGTACAGCCTGGGTATTAGAAAACAACGCTACTGTCGGCTCATTAACTAGTGCAGGCGCTGGCAACGGTCAGGGACCAAGTACACCAACTTCCACGGGCTACACGAGTAGTACTACAACCTCGGGCGAATTTTACTACACAGAAAACTTCATCGGAATTCTTACCTCAGGTCAGCCTCCCGAAGAAATTCACCAGGAAACCGTAACGGGCAGTGCGCTATCTATTCCTGGGTTAAACCAGACAGTTACTACTGTCATGGACCCCCTTAACGTCTTTACAGGCGGATTCAGCTGGTTCAATAACACAACGGGTAGTGATGACAGACGTGCCCAAATCTTCAACTCTACTAACGATGGTATTACGTTTGGTAAAGCTAACGGCTTAGGGGTTATCAAAGCACTTTGTAACCCGGCTCCTATTCAAATTGGTAACCGAGTATGGATCGATAGCAATAACAACGGGATACAAGATCCGGGCGAAGCTCCTCTGGCTGGTGTAAAGGTCACCTTAACAGGGCCGGGTGTTACAGCTGGTATTAGTGTAACAACCAACTCGGCAGGTGAATATTATTTCTCGAATACAACGGGGACCGCTGCGACTGGTTTTGCATATAGCTTAACAGGTTTGACCAGTGGCAGTTCTTATTCGCTTAGCTTTCCAACTACCTTCAGTTCCGTGGTATTGAGTACCAAGCCAAACTCGGCAACGGGAGCTAACGCCGACAATATTGATACAGACCCTAATGCATCGGGTGTTATTGTCTTCACGCTTGGTCAGTCAGGCGAAAACAATTATTCGTATGATGCCGGTTATGTGATCCCACCAGCCGGATTAGGTGATTACGTGTTCCTCGATGCGAATAAAGATGGTATTCAGAACACAGGCGATACGCCAATTGCCGGGGTGACTGTAATTCTGTACACGAATGGAGTCGCTTCAGCTACGACGGTGACCGACGCCAGCGGGCTTTATTCCTTCACAGGTCTCACGCCTGGTAGCAGCTTATCGTACTCAGTAGGCTTCACGGCTCCGGCAGGCTACACGGCAACGACACCACTTAGCGGCACCGATAGAACTAAAGATTCCGATGCCGATCTTATTACGGGTAGAACGGCTTCAGTAACGTTGGCTCCGGGTGAGTATAACCCAAATCTCGATGCAGGTTATTATCCAATACCTGCCGGTTTAGGTGATTACGTATTCTTAGACGCCAACAAAGATGGCATTCAGAATACAGGTGACACCCCACTCCAGGGCGTGACGGTAATCTTGTACACGAACGGAGTGGCTTCAGCAACCACAGTGACCAATGCATCTGGGCTCTATTCGTTTACGGGTCTTACACCTGGTAGTAGCTTATCATACTCAGTGGGCTTCACTACCCCAACAGGGTATACCGCTACTACACCGCTGAGTGGTACCGATAGGACTAAAGATTCCGATGCCGATCTCATTACGGGTCGAACAGCCTCAGTAACGCTGGCTCCCGGTGAGTTTAACCCAACCCTGGATGCAGGCTATTACATTCCTTCGGCTGGATTAGGCGATTATGTCTTCTTAGATGCAAACAAAGATGGGATTCAGAACACGGGCGATACCCCAATTGCTGGAGTAACGGTAATTCTCTATACCAATGGGGTTGCCTCAGCTACTACGGTGACCAATGCCAGCGGACTCTATTCCTTCACGGGGCTGACTCCAGGCAACAGCTTGTCCTACTCAGTTGGGTTCACGACACCAGCAGGATACACAGCCACTACACCGTTGAGTGGGACAAACAAGGCCATTGACTCGGATGCGGACCCAACCACCGGAAGAACGGCTTCGGTAACGTTGGCTCCCGGTGAGTTTAACCCAACTATTGATGCGGGTTACTATATCCCAACAGCAGGGCTGGGCGATTATGTGTTCCTCGATGCCAATAAAGACGGTATCCAGAATACGGGCGATACGCCCATTCAAGGGGTGACCGCTATCCTTTATATCAACGGTGTTGCCTCGGCTACCACGGTCACCAATGCGAGTGGGTTCTATTCCTTTACTGGGCTAACTCCCGGTAGCAGTTTGTCCTACTCAGTAGGTTTCACTACCCCCACAGGCTATACCGCTACGCTAGCCAACCAGGGAACTGACGATACCAAAGATTCGGATGCGGACCCCATCACTGGAAGAACTCAGTCGGTAACGCTAGCTCCAGCTGAGTTTAACCCAACGCTGGACGCAGGCTATTACATTCCTTCGGCTGGATTAGGTGACTATGTATTCCTTGATGCGAATAAAGATGGTATTCAGAATACAGGCGATACACCAATCCAGGGCGTGACGGTAATACTCTACACCAACGGGGTGGCCTCGGCAACCACCGTTACTAACGCCAGCGGATTCTACTCCTTCACCGGATTAACCCCAGGCAGTAGCTTATCCTACTCAGTTGGATTTACCACACCAGCAGGATACACGGCTACGCTGGCTAATCAGGGGGCCGATGACACCAAAGATTCGGATGCGGATCCGATCACGGGAAGAACGGCTTCAGTAACGTTAGCTCCGGGTGAGTTTAACCCAACGTTGGATGCGGGTTACTATATCCCTTCGGCTGGCCTAGGTGACTATGTGTTCCTCGATGCCAATAAAGACGGTATTCAGAACACGGGCGATACCCCAATTGCCGGGGTGACGGTAATCCTATACACCAACGGGGTTGCTTCAGCCACTACCGTGACCAATGTTGACGGGCTCTATTCGTTCACGGGCCTAACCCCAGGTAACAGTTTCTCCTATTCGGTAGGCTTCACAGCTCCAGCAGGATACACCGCTACGCTAGCCAACCAGGGAACTGACGATACCAAAGATTCGGATGCGGACCCAATTACGGGAAGAACTCAGTCAGTAACACTGGCTCCAAACGAGTACAATCCAACGCTGGATGCGGGTTTCATTCTCCCACAAACCACCCTCGAACTCGATAAATTCGTCGACAAGTCCAAGGCCAAACTCGGTGATATCCTCACCTATGCCCTCGTCATCTCCAACACCGGCAGCACAACCGCAACCAATGTGGTCGTCACCGATTCAGCATCCACCGGATTGACCTACAGCCCAACCTCGGTCTCCGCACCGACCGGCACCACCTTCGCCCTGGGAACACCCAACAGCACCTGGACCATTCCAAGCATCAGCCCAGGACAGAGCCTGTCGTTAATCCTGCAGGCCAGAGTCGACAGTGCCGGAATCCTCTACAACAAGGCCTATATCCCAGGAGACACCGCTACCGTTTGTAGCTCTATCCCCTTTGTGATGTGTGCTGGCGACTCCTATACCTTCGCCCTAACGGCGCCACCAGGACGCTCCTCCTACAAATGGTACAAGGATAATGTGGAGATTGTGGGTCAAACTACCAATGTGCTCGAAGTAACCGCCCCCGGTACCTATAGCCTGGCCGTTGACAATGTAAGCGGAAAATGTCCTGACTTCAGCTGTTGTCCCTTCATTGTCGAAGAGGACTCCCTGCCTACCTTCCAGGCACTGGCCACGCCCGTCACCTGTGTGGCCAACACCCCACAGGCCAATGGCCAGATCATCCTATCGGGTTTCAAGGCTACTTACACCTATCAATACTCGCTGGGTAGCAGCTTCAATCAGGCAGCCTCCTTGTCGGGTGTGGCCAAAGCGATTCCAGGGGGTGGGGTGATTGTGAGCAGTCTGGTGAACCCTGTGGTGGCCCAGGCCTACACGGTTCGGGTCTACAACGCATCGGGCTGTTATACTGATGTAACGGTGATGTTGGTGCCGACGGTTTGTGGTTGCCCGGCCGATGTGTGTGTGCCGTATGTAATCACTCAATCCAAGAGAGCCAAACGAATTGGGGATCCTAGATAAACGGCTATAAACTCCTTAAAATGACAAGAGCCCGGCACATGCCGGGCTCTTGTCATTTTAAGGAGTTTATAGTCAGCACTCAACTTCTATACAGCAACAGCTAAAGCGCTTATTTACGACCAACTGCCCGCTAGAGCGGCCTTCTAAAACTATAATCAAAAAATCGTGTGACTATCACAACACTTTAGTCGTCAAAGAATTACAGACAAATAATTATACGTATAAACAAGCATACCCTTACCTATCCGTTCCTATATTTTCTCTAATACGTGATACGATTTTAGAACATATTAAGCTGATACAATTATCATTATAGTATTCATGAAGCCTATATTCTCACTCTTTTTCCTTACTAAATCAAGGCTATCTTTTAGAGAGAAATCATGGCGATATACAATTAGCTATAGATTACTATCAACATTACTGCCCTCCCTGATTTTATTGTTTTATAGCTCTGCCAGCTACGCCCAATTAAGCGACAATAGCTTACCAGCATTTACGATGAATAAGGTAATCACTGCAAATCAGCAAAATCTGACTGTAGAGGCAAACGTTGTTTCATTAGCTGCCAGCCTTTCCCTGGATAAGTTCGTTAATAAATCTACCGCCAAACTTGGTGATGTGCTGACTTATACCCTTGTGGTGAGCAATACAGGTACCGCCAACGCCACCAATGTAATTGTACGTGATTCAAGTAGCACGGGTTTGCGTTATGTAACAGGTTCGTCTACCGCACCAGTAGGAACTACCTTTACCCAAGGCAGCCCGATTAGCACCTGGACAGCGGCTGTTCTATCGGCAGGTCAGAGCTTAAGCATGACTTTTCAAGCCATTGTCGACAGTTCCGGCATACTATATACGAAGGCCACTATACCTACCGATACGGCTACAGCCTGCACTTCTATACCTGTCATCGTCTGCACAGGTGATAGGTACGCGTTCCAGCTGACGGCCGCTCCTGGTCGTTCATCGTACCAGTGGTTCAAAAATAATGTGGCTATTACTGGTCAGACGACGAATACGTTAACTGTAACTGCTCCTGGAACCTATAGCTTAGCAACGGATAATGTGTCGGGCAAATGTCCCGACTTTAGCTGTTGTCCCTTTGTAATTGAAGAAGACACCCTGCCGACTTTCCGAGTCACGGCTACGCCTTCCACTTGTGTAAGTAATCAAATTCAAACCAATGGCAAAATCACGCTAAGTCGATTTGCTTCTGGCTACACCTACCAATATTCATTAGGTACCGACTTCAACGAAACAGCTCCTTTGTCGGGTCCGGCGAAAGTAATTCCTGCCAATGGCGTAATTGTCAATAATCTGGTGAATCCCACGGTAACCCAAGCCTACAGCGTGCGTGTTTACAATGCAGCAGGCTGCTATACAGAAATGACTGTATTGCTACCCCCAACAATCTGCGGCTGTCCGCCAAACGTATGCGTACCGTTAGTCGTTAAGCAATCCAAACGGCCCAAACGTATCGGCGATCCTCGTTAGGTAATTGCTTCGTTCTAACAAACAAAGTCCACCAGGTAGCCTAGTGGACTTTGTTTGTTAGACACGTAAGTCATCCCGAATTGTAAGGGATTAGCTCATTCTACAATGGGTTGGTTTTACCAGTGCTTTTCTTCAATAGAATCTGTGGATTCTAGATTGGAAAAGTGAGCGTTATATTTTCGTCAATTCCAAAGTGACTGTGTAGGTCTCATCTTTGCCATCACCATCAAAGTCTTCTTGATCTTTCCCGGATAGCTTCAGGACGTTACCGCTAATAGCAGTATCGTAGGTCGTTACATCGGCGCCACTAGTTAAGGTCAGCTTAGTTCCATCCAGTTTCCAGGTCGAGTTATCTTCAACGGGGTTAATATCCGTTGAGGCTGAACATTTAGCTCCCGGTGTTCCGGTTACCTTTCCGCCCGAGTTAAATATAATGGTTGTGCCAGTCAAACAATCAACTAAATCGTTACCAGCACCATTAGGCAACGACTTGAAATAGGCCAGAAGGTCTGTACTTTTTTGGCCCGTTCCCAAAAAGTCGACGCCAGGATCGATTTTATAACCTGATATTTTCCAGCTTCCTTCAATGGACGATGTTGTCGGTGTTACGGTATCATCACCGCCTTTTTTACAACTACCGAACCACAGTGGCATGGCGACAACAAGTGCCCAGGCCATCAAACGACATGCATTGGCTTTTTTCATACTCATAAAAAAACGTTAAGATTTATTTACCGATTCGAAACTATTATCTCCTTCAACGCACCTTAAAAAGTGTTGAGCAAACGGTAAACAATGCTTAGCAAACGGTAACCTTGCGAAAAAGGCAAAAAAAAACGGACCCTGATGAGAGCCCGTTTTTCTTAATCATTAAGCGCTTACTGCTTCTTCAACTCCATTGTATAGGTGTACACAGTCGTACTTGGCGCAGGGTAGTTTAAGGTTCCCTGCCATTGCAATTTGAGAATACCTCCCGTATTTGACACAACTGTATAGTCTGTTTTTGTGCCGTCTCCTTTCGTAACTGTCAGCTTTTTATCGACCAGTGTCCATTTGCTCGACGCATCGACGCCAGTAAAGGTACTAACAGGCACTCCAATCGCTTCGCAGGTCGCTGGACTATCCGTCGTGGCATCTCCACCGGTTTTGAAGGTTAGTGTAATATCAGTCAGGCAGGTCGTATTATTGAAAAGCAGTTTCGAGGCTGCAATCAGATCACTATATAAACCCAATGCCTTCGGATCTATAGTCAGTGAATTAAGTTTATAACTTCCTTCTATGGTTGTCGTGGCAACAGTTGGGTTATCATCGTCTTTCTTGCAACTGTCGAATCCCAGGAACATTGTTAGCAGTAATGCCCAGATTAATAACTTAGATGTGTTGAGTTTTTGCATTGACTTTTGGCTATAAGAGGTGACTAATTGGGTTTAATGTCAAACATAGGTAACTAAATATAAAATTGTACGACTGCGATGCAAGCCTGTTGACTACCAGCAAATGAATTACACAACGAAGTAAAAGGAAAAACAGGTCAACTTTTCAGAAAAGCGCTATTTTTTCACGCACACCTTTATTTTTGAGTGTTTTCTTTCTGATTCTGACGTTTATCCCCTTCTGCAGGCAATACCGTTGACACAATTATAGAAATGGAAATTATAAAGTAAAGCAGCGAACTGCTTTTGGAGCCAACCAACGTTATAACTTTACGTCACTATTACTTTTACAACCTTATACGTTCGCTTCATGCTCATAACAACTACTCCCAATATTGAAGGCAAGCATATCACAAAATACGTAGGTCTGGTGAATGGAGAGGCTATTATTGGTGCCAATCTCGTAAAAGATTTCTTTACCTCGATTCGCGATGTAGTTGGAGGTCATTCAGGTGCTTACGTACAGGCACTTCGCGAAGCCAAAAGTATTGCGCTCAAGGAAATGATCGATCAGGCCACTCGCCTGGGTGCGAATGCGATTATTGGCATCGATTTAGATTACCAAACGATCGGCAGTAATGGCGCCATGCTCATGGTCAGTGCCAATGGTACAGCGGTCATTGTCGATTAAAGACAGCCGATTGTCGATCTAAAAAGTCAGGCTGTTAATCTGTTTCTGATTAACAAAATCGTACTGATATGTATTAAACGCCTGATCGTCCTGTTCTACAATCCGATACCCTCGGTAGGGCGTTCCCCAGCTACTCCCAAAATGGGCATCGAACAATAACGCAGACTTCAGATAGAAGATGCTCTGATCTTTTGTGTGGTCATGCCCATGAAAAACGGCCCGCACCGTTGAAAAATCGGTCAGGACCGACACAATACCCGTACACACATCGGTTGCCTGAATGTTGTGAATAAAGGGAATGTGCATGAATAAAAATATGGGAACTGTAGAACGAGCCGATTTTACAGCCTGCCGAAGCCATACGTCATCGCCACAAAGGGTATCGCCCGCTTCATTCGAGGTATCCAGAAGAATAAGCGTAGCATTATCCAGTTCAACAACGTGGTTGGTCGCATATCCCCAAAGTTGTTGCCAGGTATCCAAACTAACGCGATCGTGATTGCCGCGCGTTACATAATACGGAACTGGTAGGGTATCCAGATATGCTTTCGCTTTAGGGAGCAAGTCATTATTTCCCTCATGCACCAAGTCGCCATTGATGACAATAAATTGGAGCGGCTTTGTCTGGTGCTCTTTCTGAAGAGCCGCTAACAAGTCGGTGTAAAACTGATCCGAGGTTGTGGAAGGTTCGCCCAAATGCCCATCAGAGGCAACTGCAAAACGTAAGCCGGCAGCAGGAGTAACGGTATCTGTATGTTTACAACTGGCCAGCAAGGCCGCTGAAATAGTACCTAATGTTCCCTGTAAAAATAATCGACGACTAAAGTGAATCATGGATAAAGGCAATCACCTTATGTAGTGACTTCTGCAAACCAAAGAACGAATTTGTAAGTAGAGATAACATTAAGGCGTCGTTAATTCTACCTGGATACTGTAAAATGGATAATGCCTAATTCGGGCATACAGCTCAAATTAGGCATTATCCATTTTACAGTATCAGTTATCAATACCGATCGTCGTCCTCTTCTTCATCCTCCTCCCCGAAGTTAGTGCCGGGGTTGAACATAGAGCCGAGTAAGTCTTTGAACGATAGGCCCGTATCCATAGCTTTTTTTCCGACAAGTGAATGCTCAGCCAGACCGTGCAGGGCAAATTCCATCATGAACAGTTTTTCGGCTTTGCTCAAACGGGCATGAAACTGATCGACCACATCATCTAATCCATCAATCGTGCGAAGCCGGGCTTCATAGTCGCGGTTGGTGAGGTCGTTGAGGATATCCATCGTATTTCCATCGCCAAACCAGTCTGTAATTTTCTTGTATGGATTACCGCGCTTATCTTTTTTAGCCTTTTCCGGATTCGGGAAGTATTCTAAAAATTGATTCCGAATGGCTTTTCCAATCAGGTTCTGCGCCACAATAACAGGGCCCTCTACCTCCCCTTCGTAAACCAACTCAACCTTACCACAAATGGCCGGAACAACACCATACAGATCGGCAATGCGGACATGCGTTTCTTTCTCGCCATTAAGCAACGCCCGACGCTCAGCCGAAGAAAGCAAGTTCTCGTAGGCGGAAATCGTCATCCGGGCAGAAACCCCACTCTTCGAATCGACATACTCGCTTTCACGGGCTTCCAGGGCTATCTGCTCAATCAAATCAGCAATCAGATCGTTGGCTTTCACCATGCTGGCCTGCTCCGTTTTAACGATTGCTTCCTGCATGGTAATTTTTTTACCGATTTCGATGGATTTCGGATAGTGAGTCACAATCTGTGAATCAATCCGGTCTTTCAAGGGCGTTACAATGCTGCCCCGGTTGGTGTAATCTTCGGGGTTAGCCGTAAAGACAAACTGAATATCGAGCGGTAGTCGAAGCTTAAAACCCCGAATCTGAATGTCGCCCTCCTGCAAAATATTAAACAGGGATACCTGAATACGAGCCTGTAAATCAGGCAATTCATTGATCACAAAAATGCAACGATGCGATCGGGGAATCAGGCCGAAGTGAATCGTCCGCTCATCGGAATAAGGCAGCTTTAGGGTAGCCGCTTTAATGGGGTCTACATCCCCAATCAGGTCAGCCACCGATACATCGGGCGTAGCGAGTTTCTCGGTATAACGGTCGTTACGATGCATCCAGGCGATAGGCGTTTGATCGCCTTTTTCGGCAATCAAGTCGGTGGCAAACCGAGAAAGCGGAAGCATCGGATCATCGTTCAGTTCTGACCCGGCCACTACTGGAATGTACTCATCCAGTAAATTAACCATCAGGCGTGCAATACGGGTTTTAGCTTGCCCACGCAATCCCAACAAGTTAATGTGGTGCATAGATAAAATAGCCCGTTCTACATCGGGAATGACGGTATCTTCGTAACCCCATATACCCGGAAAAACAACTTCTTTGTTTTTGATTCGCTCAATCAAATTATCTCGTAGTTCCTGTTTAATGGAGCGAGATTGATACCCGGCGGCTTTAAGTTCGCCAAGTGTAGAGATCATTAGTAATTTTGATGCTTTCAGGCTGCGGTAGTTCATTTGCTTTGTAATGATGAATTATGAATGATAAATAATGAATTACAAAGACGAGTGTACTGATGTAAGTACTCTTCATCGTTTATCATTCACAATTCATCATTCATCATTAGGGAAACAGGCTTTCGGAAGAAATGGTTTTTTGACGCTCAAATTGACTAATTTTACCACGTAAGCGTCGGGTATAGTTTCCCGTTGCCAGTTATGAAATATACTATACCTTTCTTTTTTTTCTTTCTTGTATTAATCGGTTTAGCGGGCTGCCGTGTTCAGAATAACCCACCAGAACTACTCCGGTTATCAGCCCAGAAAGCTTACATTGGCGATCCTCTTACGCTAAGTGGCTACCAATTTGGTTCCGATCCTGCTGTTACATTCGGTGTTGCCACATCGGCGGTTACGGCTCCAATCAGTAGTCACGACGACAATACGATTCAACTGATGGTTCCCTTAGTGGCTCCCGGTTCCACTCAGATTCGCGTTCGCAACGATCAGGGCATATCCGATCCGCTCCCTTTTACGGTTCAGCAACCGGCCCCTACTGTGGCTGCAGTTACGCCCAGTAATGGGTTACCTGGCACAACCGTCGTCATCACGGGTAGCTATCTAAACCAAATTACTCGAGTTCGTTTCGATACGTTAACTGCAATTATTAAAGACAGTTCGGCACAGAAACTTACTGTTGTTGTACCGCCTACTATGCCTCGGGGAGTATTTGCGCTTGCTATTGAAACAAAGGGAGGTAATACGTCAAACTCATTTATTGTAGCTGGCACACCTCAGATTACCAGTATTAGTCCACTACGCGCCAAACCAGGTACGGAACTAGTTATCCAGGGCCAGAATTTGACCGATGGTATTGTCAGTATTAACGGGCTTACTACCGAGAAGACATTAACGACCGTTAAAGATACAGAGATTCGAACCTCGATTCCAGCCACCGCGACATCAGGTTTGGTAACTGTTAAAGTTTTTGAAACACTAGTGGCCACCAGTACTGATACGCTGAAGATCATCCAACCCCCTTTCATTACCAATTTGCTCGCCCAGGATGGTATTGCCGGTGATAAGCTGTTGGTAAATGGCCGTAATCTCCGCGATGTTACCAGCATGACGGTTGGCAACGTTGCGGCCTCATTTCGCATCATCAGCGATACGCAGGTCGAAGTAACTATACCGGCGCTGACGACCTCTGGTGCCGTACAGGTCTCGGCCAGCAGCATTGGCGGCACCGCAACAGGAACCGATTTTTTCTTTTTCTATTTGCCTCCTACAAACCTCGCAGTTACGCCAGCACGTCAACTTCGCGGTCGAACGCTTACCGTTTCGGGTAAAAATCTTTATCGGATTACAACCGTTAGTGTTAGCGGTATTACGGTACCGATTACCAGCCGAAATGAAGGAACGGATTTGCTGATCGGCGTGCCTGATAATGCTGTCAGTGGATCGGTTGTCGTTACGAGCCGAGCCGGTACAGCGTCAGCACCTTTAGTTGTTATTCAAGCTCCCGTAGTCACCAGTATTCTGCCTGCCAAAGCTCGAACCGGAGAGCGAATTGTTGTGACGGGTGACTTTCTGTTAAATGCCCAGATTTACTTCACCGGCTCCACGACTCCGGCTTCGGATGGTGGTAAAAATGAGGACACGGAACGATGGATTCTGGTGCCATCCGATGCACAAGCGGGTCCCTTACGCGTCGTAAATGTAGTGGGCGAACTCCTGACACCCATGTTTTTTACGCCTGTCCGGCTGGCAACGATCACTGACTTCGTGCCAAAGACGGCTAAAGTCGCCTACGAGGTTACTATTACAGGACAAAACTTAGCCAGCGTAACATCCGTACGATTTAATGGAGGCACCTCTACGCCAGCAACGTTCCGGATTTCGGGCAGTTCGTTAATCGCGATCGTTCCTGCGGATGCCGTTACGGGCCAGATTTGCCTTACAAATGAAGCCGGAACAAGCTGTACTACTGGCACGATCACGATAACAAAGTAGATTCTTTGGATGCTATAGATAGTTGATTGGATATAAAGAATCTATAGCATCCAACGAATCTATTTTAAGCCTCTTACCGTTACATCGCCCGAATCTGCCTTACTAATACCTCGTTAATTCGGACATAACTCTCATGCGTCCATCCACCGACGTGTGGCGTCAATACAACCCGGTCGGACTGGCGCAGGTAATCAAACGCAATTTGCTGATCGGGAGTGAGTTTGGCTAATTTCTCATTCTCCAGAACATCCAGCGTTGCTCCACGCAGTTTGCCATTTTCCAAACCGCGTACAACGGCTGCCAGTGATACAATTTCACCCCGTGCAATGTTATTCAGATAAAATGGCTTAGCCACCTGATCGATAAATGCATCGTTAACCATCTTGCGCGTTTCATCTGTCAGCGGAATGTGTAGGCTAATAATATCCGCTTCGGCCATAATCTGAGCCTGCGTAGCTTCTTGTGCAAACTTGTCACCGTAGTTTGTCAGAAATTTATCGTAGGCCAGCACCCGACAACCAAATCCACTGAGTCGCTGGGCCGTAGCTCGACCATTGTTGCCGTAACCGATCAGGCCGACCGTCATGCTGCCTAGTTCATAGCCTCGGTTACCTTCCCGGTCCCAAATTCCCTGGCGCACCTCCCGATCTGCCTTCAGAATATTGGCCAACAAGGCTAATAACATACCTACGGTGTGCTCAGCAACGGCATCTCGATTGCCTTCGCCAGCGTGAAAAACAGCAATTCCGCGTTGTTCAACAGTTGTCAGATCAATCAAATCCAGACCAGCACCTGCCCGCCCGATAAACCGAAGGTTAGGCGCCTGGCTCAACAATTCATCGTCGACGGTGGTTTTACTCCGAATAATAAGCCCCTCAAAGGGCGCAAGTGCTGGTATCAATTCAGCCCGACTAATTTTTGGCTGATAGTCATAGGCAAAGCCAGCCTCATCAAGCATGGCAAAAAGCGACGGGTGCATTTCGTCGGCAATGAGAATAGAAGGTTGGTTCTGGGACATCCGAGGGGTTTTCGTAACTTGCAACAGTCTTAGTTAAGAATGAAGAGTGAAGAGTGAGAAATAAAAAGCTTCGCAGATGTCTTCTCCATCTATTCTTCACTGTTCATTCTGCATTCTTCACTAGTTAAAATTCTTGGCGAAACTACGAAAAGTACATGGAACAACGCCAACCTAACGAACCGAATCAACCCCGCACCAACCCAGCAGGTGGGCCTAAACCTGATACTAAACCAGCCGATGCGCAAGCGCAGCCAGCGACAGAACAGCGGCCCAGTAATCAGCCTCGTCAGAATCGTCAGGATGTTCCTTATCAGAACAATCGAAACGGAGGGAATGCCGGTGGAAATACTTCGCCCAATCGTCCTGAGCGATCATTCAAAGCGATGCCGAACCAAAATCAGCGAGACAATCGTCAGCAAAATAACGGTCAGCGCCCTAATGAAGCGCGTCAGCGCGAAGATGATCAACGGCAAAAGAATCAACGCGATAATCGTCAGCAAAATAATGGTCAACGTCCGAACGAAGCACGCCAACGGGAGGAACCTCGTCCTGATCGCGATCGCAATTCGAATAATAACCGCCCTTCAGCTCGCGAAACGATGCAAAATGAAGCAATCGGTCGCGATTTTGGCAATTCGGCTGTTCATCCAACCGAGCATGTAGGCCGGGAAGATCGGCTGGTGATCGGTATTTCGCTGGGCGATTACAATGGCATTGGCCCTGAAGTAATTCTTAAAGCGCTTCAATACAATCGGTTGCAGAAAATTTGCACACCGGTCATTTATGGCTCGATGCGGATTTTAAACCGCTATCGTAATCTATTGAACCTAAAAGACTGGAATCTCAACGGCGCCCAGACAATTGGTCAGATTAGTCATAAATTAACCAACGTCATTACCTGCTGGCCCGACCAGAATCATGAGATTCAGCCTGGTCACGTAACGCCCGAAGCCGGTCAGGCGGCTCTGGCCTGCTTGCAAAGAGCTGTCGATGATCTGAAAAATGGCAAATTAGACGCCCTTGTTACGGCCCCGATTAACAAATACAATATCCAGTCGGAGGAGTTCAAATTTCCAGGCCACACCGAATATCTGGCTCAGCAATTCGACGTTCAGGATAACCTGATGTTTATGGTGAGTGAGACCTTGCGCATTGGCGTTGTAACGGGACACATCCCGCTGGGCCGTGTCCGGCAGAACGTTACCCGCGAGCGAATTGCCCAGAAACTGCACATGATGATGCAGTCGCTTAAGCAGGATTTCGGGATCGACAGGCCCAAAATTGCTGTCCTTGGGTTGAATCCGCACGCAGGCGAAGAGGGGCTTTTAGGCAACGAAGAACAAGATATTGTTAAGCCGCTAGTGGCCGAATTCGTTAACAAAGGTGAGCTGGTATTTGGCCCCTACCCTGCCGATGGTTTCTTCGGCACAAGAGCGTACAAGAAATTCGACGCAGTGCTGGCCATGTACCACGATCAGGGTCTGATTCCGTTTAAGGCAATTGCTTTTGAGGAAGGTGTCAATTTTACAGCAGGGATGCCTGCCGTTCGAACCTCGCCCGATCACGGCACAGCCTATGATATTGCCGGTAAAGATCTTGCCGATGAAACTTCGATGCTCCAGGCTATTTACACTGCCATCGATGTTGCCCGCAACCGAAAGGAGTTCTTAGAACTGGAAGCAGGCGCACTAAAATGAATTACGATGTACGAGTTACGATGTACGAATTAACTGGTACATGGACTTGTACATCATAAGAAAGCCGTCACAAATCATAAATCGTACATCGTAAAACGTAAATCAGTACATGCTAAAATCAATGACCGGCTTCGGCAATGCAACAGTGGAAGCTGGAGGCTTGTCTGTAACAGCGGAAATTAAAACGCTGAATTCAAAGTTTTTAGATATCTATTGCCGGATGCCCCGGCAGTTCTCAGATAAAGAAATTGAATTGCGTGCTTTGCTAACTCAGCAACTGGAGCGCGGTAAAGTTGAACTCTCGCTGAATCTCAGCCGAACAAGTGGGGTACGTCCGGGGGTTACAATCAATCGGCCACTCGTTCAGGCGTATGTAAGTGATTTGAAAGAAACGGCCAATACGATGCTTATGAGCATTCCTGACAGCGATGTGCTGCAACTGGCCCTTCAACAACCAAACGCTTACTTAACTGAATCGGCCGATCCAACCGATGATGCGGCAGATTGGGCAACCGTACAGGCCGCTGTTCACGAAGCCATACGACGGTGCGATGCCTTTCGCAAACAGGATGGTTCCGTTCTGGAAGGTAAATTTCAGGAATATATCCAGATTATCTCAGATCGGTTGGCTGCCGTTGAAGAACAGGATGTTCGACGGATTCCGGCGGTTCGGGATCGAATGCGCAACTCGGTAAAAGAATTGCTAGACAGCGAAACCTTCGACCAAAATCGCTTTGAACAGGAGTTGGTCTATTATGTCGAGAAGTTTGACATTTCGGAGGAGAAAGTCCGTCTCAAAAATCACCTTAGTTATTTTCTGGAGGTACTTGCAACAGAAGAGGCCAACGGTAAAAAACTAAATTTCATTTCGCAGGAAATTGGGCGGGAAATCAATACAATTGGCTCAAAAGCGAACGACGCAGCCATTCAGCGGCTAGTCGTGCAAATGAAAGACGAACTGGAAAAGATTAAAGAACAGACGATGAATGTGATTTAAAAAGTAGTCAAGAGTAGTCAGAAATTGTCAAGAGAGGTCAGAAGATAGTTAGGATTGGTCAAGAACAGACAGGAATTGCTAAGAGTGGATAGGAGATAGTCGGAAGTTTATTTGTGAATGAAACATCAACCCACCACTTATGTTACTCGAAGAATTACAAGTTTATCAATTATCCATGGCGCTTTCTGACCAAATTTGGGACAAAGTAACGACATGGGATTACTTTGTCAGAGATACCATTGGCAAACAATTAGTACGGGCAGCCGATTCGATTTCTGCGAATATTAGTGAAGGACATGGACGCTACCATTATAAGGAAAACATTAATTTCTGTTATTATTCACGAGGCTCTCTTCAAGAGACCAAAACCTGGATTACAAAAGCATTCAAACGAAACTTGCTATCAGAAGAAGAGTACACTAATTTGTATCAGCAACTGACCACATTAAGTGTAAAACTTAACAATTATATCAAATCAATTGGACGGTCGGCGCAAGGATAACCATTTTAGAGACTCCTGACAATACTTGACAATTTCTGACTACTCTTGGCAACTCTTGACTATACTTTTTATCAACAACACGATACGCTCACGCTGGCGCAACTCCTGCTTGGGTGTGAGCTTGTACATAAAAACGAGGAAGGCATAACAGCGGGCATTATTGTTGAAACGGAAGGTTATTTGACTGACGATCCAGCCTGCCACGCCTACCGAAACAAGACTCCTCGCAATGCCGCTATGTTTGGCCCTGCCGGAACCTTGTACATTTACCAGATTTACAACCATTACAACTGCATCAATGTCGTAACAGGACCGGAAGGTGTGGGTGAGGCCATACTGATTCGTGCGCTTGAACCAACAGAAGGCATTGAGCTAATGGGACTTCGCCGAAACGACGCCTTTAAAACCGGCTTCGAACGATACCGAAACAATACGATTGATGCTACAACGGCAGACGGTCAGCGTAATCTGGCGAATGGCCCTGGCAAACTCACCATTGCCATGGGCATCAGCCGTACGCATGACAATGCCTCTTCATTGGTAACAGGATCGATTTATATTCGAGGACCCGTATTACATGACTTCGATATGGTCACAACAACCCGAATCGGCCTGACACGAGGGGCCGATTTGCCATACCGATATTATATCAAAGACAATCGGTTTGTGAGTAAGAAATAAGTTGCCGCTCACTTAGCACTATACCTAAGTAGCTCTGTTTAGGAGTTAGTACAACAGCGAATTTTTGTCATCCCGACGCAGGAGGGATCTCAATTACAAAGGAAATTAGAGATCCCTCCTGCGTCGGGATGACAAAAATTCGCTTATTTCTGATTGACTTTAGGGGCAACTAAAAATTCCGAACAGCCTCGCTCTAGTTAATCACCCGGAATAAGCGATCCCAACGGATTTTGTGCCAGATGTCTGCCGGAACCGGGTCTATCGACATCCAGACAAATACGGCTTTACCAACAATGTGATCTTCAGGGACAAAGCCCCAATACCGGGAGTCTTCCGAATTATGGCGGTTATCGCCCATCATGAAATAATAATCCTGGTTGAAGGTATAAGTCGTAATTGGCTGACCATTAATCAGAATACTACTTGGGGTTAGCTCTACTTTATTATTTTCTTCATAACGCTGAATAACAGGACCATAAAGGGCAATCGTTTTCTCGTTTATTGGGATCGTAACACCCTTTTTCGGTACTGTGAGTGGACCAAAGTTATCCTGATTCCAAGTATAGGCAGAACCACCATAAATGCCTTGCGCTAGCTGCCCAGCCTGCTCTCGCATGGGCTCAATACCTTTTACCCAGTCAAACCCGGCAAACTTATCCTTAACTTCCCGTGTCATATTTACCCGATAACCAACCAATGTCGATGCTTTTGTCGAGTCATTATAGGATTCAAGCGGTTGCCAGTTAATGAATGGACCTTCCGCCGATTTGAAGTCATTAACGATATCATACTTTCGGAAAAACTTCTCATCCAATACCTCAGTTGTTTTTACAAAATAAGTCGTTGCAGATCGGCGGGGTATGGCCTGGGCTTTTCCATTGACGTACACCTGCTCCTGACGAATTTCGATGACGTCGCCCGGAATACCGATACACCGCTTTATAAAATTGGTCTTCAGATCAGTTGGATAAGCTGGTTCGTTAGCTTTGGGTGGTGGGTAGTTGAACACAACCACATCGCCATTTTTCACATGTGTGAAACCAGGAAGTCGGTAAATCGGCAGTTGAATGGCGGTACTGTATGAAGGCAGCTCAGTTCCCCAAATTTTCTGATGAGTTAGCGGTACTTGCAGCGGAGTTTTGGGAGTCCGAATACCGTAATGGAGCTTACTAACAAACAAAAAATCGCCTACCATCAGGCTATTCTCCATAGAAGGAGTCGGAATGGCATACGCTTCAAACGTCAGAAAGCGAATAAGTGTAGCGGCTATGACAGCAAATAATACCGAATCGAACCATTCCCAAATGGGGGATTTTTTGGGTTTGAGCACTTTCGTAGCACTCGTTGTTTTCGCATTGCGCATAACCTGGCAGGATTGAATCTAAGAATGAGTATCGAGCAATGAAATATAACCACCGGCGTAAGAAGGATATCCCTATTTTACACCGATGGTTATATAGTTAGCTGAACGCTAATTCCTGAAGACAATAGCCAGATTTAGAGGCAACAAGAGTCACTTAATAACCCCTTGCTGTGTTATCAGCTCTGGGGTCGGATGCGCCTTCGTACGATCCATCTGGGCGAATCAAAACACAGTCCATCCGGCCTAATGTGTTTGTAAGTTTTTCCAGAATGTAGCCCCGGCCTTGTAAGGCCTGAATGGTAGGATCAGAAAATGCGCCATTTTCAAAAATGGTTTTGTCGGGTAGCCACTGGTGATGAAACTTAAGCGCATTAACAGCCTGCTGCATCGTCATGCCATGCTCGATAACATTCAGAATGGTCTGATAAACCGATGTAATAATGGTTGAGCCACCGGGCGTACCAACTACCATAAAGAGTTTGCCATCTTTTTCCAGAATCGTTGGTGTCATAGACGACAACATCCGCTTGTTGGGGGCAATAGCATTAGCTTGATTGCCAATCAAACCAAACATATTGGGAACGCCAGGTTTTACACTGAAATCGTCCATTTCGTTGTTCATGAAGAAGCCTGCTCCACCAATCACAACCCGGCTGCCATAGCCACCATTCAGGGTGGTTGTAATACTTACCGCGTTGCCATCTTTGTCAACAACCGAAAAGTGAGTCGTTTCAAGACTTTCATAGCCGGGAATCGTTCCGCCCTTAACCGCCTTACTGTCGGTCGCTTTGGCCCAGGAAAAATCGGTCCAGCGGGTACGCAGATAATCGGGGCTGATAAGCTGGCTCACGGGCACTTTTACAAAATCAGGATCACCCAAAAACTTAGCCCGGTCGGCATACACCCGTCGTTCAGCTTCAATCATTACCTGAACAGTACTATCGCGATTCCAGCCCCATTTCCGAAGTGGATACGGCTCTGTTAGCCGCATCATTTGCAGTAACGCAACGCCCCCACTCGAGGTCGGTGGCATCGTGATAACATTATATTCTTTATACTTCGCCTGAATTGGTTCGCGCCAGGCGGAGTGGTAGTTTTTCAGGTCTTCTTCGGTAATTAAGCCCTTCCCCCGAACCATTTCTTCAGCCAAAAGTCGCGCCGTCTCACCTTCGTAAAACCCCGCCCGACCTTGTGCCTGAATTCGTTGTAGCGTTTTGGCCAGATCGGCTTGTATCAGCAGATCGCCCTTGTGCCAGGTAATCGTATCCGTCGGAATCGTACTTTTCAAAAAATAGGTTTTGCCCGGATTAATCGTGTTCAAATCTGTTTTGATGCGATTTAGACCCAGCGCATCACGTTCGGTAAGCGCAAACCCTTTTGAAGCCAAGTCAACAGCCGGTTGCAAAACCTGCGCCCAGGTTAGTTTACCAAATCGTTTGTGAGCTTCGACCATTCCGTCAACTGAACCCGGTACGCCACTCGCCAAATGACCACTAATGCTCAAACCAGCCCGAACATTACCCTGCGCATCGAGGTACATATTTTGGGTGGCACTACCGGGCGCTTTCTCACGATAATCGAGCGTATAGGCTTTACCAGCGTTATCTCGATAAACCATAAAGCCACCCCCACCGATGTTACCAGCTCCTGGGTATACTACTGCCAGGGCAAACTGCACCGCAACAGCCGCATCGACAGCATTTCCACCCGCTTTCAGAATATTCAGACCAACCTGCGAAGCGTCAGGGTGAGCGGAAGCCACCATACCATTCCGTCCGATAACACCAACCCGGTCGGAGAAAAACGGTTTTACTGTTGGGTCTTCATCACGGTATTGGTAAACACCCTGCCCCTGGGAAACCTTTGCCGTAGTGGAGGTTGTGGTAGACGACTGCGTCTTGCAGGCCGTAACGCCTAACGTAAACAGCAGGACTGGTAAATAGTAAGTAGTTCGTTGATTCATAGGTGACGCTCAAGCTAGGTTGTAATATCCCGCAAACTACAAAAATAACGGTATCCTGCTGATAGCCAAATCAACCACTTATCCTGCTGAAGTTTACACTTGTCCTAAATGCTTTGGGAAAGATGACCCAGTGTTGTACTTTCATAAATTGGAGAGCCAGCTGTTACGTAAGGCACTTCGTTAGTTCGATTTTGCACGTTACTCTTTAGCTATATCGATGCGATTTATTCGTCAGACTTTTGAAAGTTTTCGATTCGCGTGGCAGGCTTTGCGCTCGAATCTTCTTCGCACGATGCTCTCCTTACTGGGCGTAACGATTGGTATCTTCGCCATCATTGCCGTGTTTACGCTAGTCGATTCGCTGGAGAGAAACATTAAAGAGAGTCTTTCGTTTATTGGCGACAAAGTGGTGTACGTGGAGAAATGGCCCTGGTCTTTCGGGGAGGACTACCAATGGTGGAAATACTTCCAACGCCCCGTGCCCACTTACAATGAGTACCGTTTCCTCAGCGAGAAACTTGAAAATGCGCAGGCAGTAGTCGCTATGGCCTTTAAAGGCCGCGTTACGATTAAAAATAACAACAACAGCATGTCGGCACTCATTCAGGGGACTACGCTGGACTATAACAAGATTTCGGAGGTACCGATCGAACAAGGTCGCTATTTTACCCAGCAGGAAATTAATATCTCCCGAAACGTAACCATCATTGGTTCCGACATAGCAGAGAATCTATTCCCAGGGCAAGATCCGATTGGCAAATCCTTTAAAATCAACGGGCTTAATTTTTCGGTTATCGGTGTGCAGCGCAAAAAGGGCGAAAGTATTCTGAACGTAGGCGGCAACCCCGATACTAAATGCCTTATTCCTTACGGCGCTTTTGCTAAAATGTTTCACTCCATCAATCCGAATATCACGATTTCAATTAAAGGGTATGAAAGTGATGAAGGACTACAAGAACTAGAAAGCGAAATTCGGGGATTGTTACGCACTCGGCGCGGATTACGCCCTCTTCAGGATGACAATTTTGCGATTAATCGACCAGAAGCTATTGCGCAGGCGATTAGCGGCATTTTCTCTGTTCTGACAATAGCTGGCTGGGTAATTGGTGGCTTTTCGATTCTGATTGGCGGCTTTGGCATTGCCAACATCATGTTCGTCAGCGTAAAAGAGCGCACCAATATCATTGGCATCCAGAAATCGTTGGGGGCCAAGAATTACTTCATTCTCTTTCAATTTCTGTTCGAAGCCGTGCTATTGAGTTTAGTGGGTGGGCTTGCAGGCATTTTCCTGGTTTATCTGCTATCATTCATGAGCTTAGGCAGTCTTGATCTGGAGTTAACAGCCTCAAACATTGCCCTGGGATTGGGCGTATCGAGTGTTATTGGTGTTTTATCAGGCATTATACCCGCCTTTTCAGCCTCTCGTCTCGACCCCGTTATCGCCATCCGAGCGAAATAGGAGTAGATGTATGATGTAGGATATATAATGTATAGAATCGATTGCACCAGTCAAATACATCATATATCCTACATCCTACATACTTCATCATACATCTCCTTACTCGCCTTTCGGGACAACGAGTACAACACTCTCTTTTTCGACAATTACCTGGCCCGGAGCAAGGCCTTTAGGTTTACGAACAAACTTCTTCGGCGTAACAATAACCGGGCATAAACTATCTGTCCGGCGTTTTGAATACCAGGCGGCCAGTTCAGCGGCTCGTTCGATAACATGGCGTGGGAAGGTTTTACCAGCCTGGTATTTCACGATCACATGCGAGCCTGATACATCACGGGCATGAAGCCATAGATCGTCTTTATAAGCGTATTTAAGGGTCAGTAAATCGTTGTTTTTAGCATTCCGGCCAATCAGAATACGAAACGTATCCAGCGTTACCTCTTTAAATAAAGGTCCTGCCTCAGTGCTGCTCCCTCCCCGATCCATCGAGTCAGTATGTAAATTCTGTTGTTTTACATAGCGCCTAAGTTCTTTTAGAGTTTGAATGTCAATCAAGTCAATACGTTGCTGACGAATTTTAGCTAACTCTACCTCCCGATCAGCGATCAAATCATTCAGATGTTGCTCCTCAATTTTTTCATTCTTTGCTTTACGATAAAAGTTTTCCGCGTTTTTCTGCGGGCTTAGATCAGGTTTGAGCTTAAGGATAATTGGCTGATCCCGATAGAAATCGTATAGGGTTAACCGTTCCGGTGATTTAGCCCCCGGAACCTGAGCAATGTCATGAAGGTTCGCCATTAAAATGTGTCCCATTTCTTCATGGCTAGCGCCCTCTTCACGCGAGATAAGGCGCTGCATGGCCCCCTCTATTTGACCCTCAGCCCGTTTCTGACGCTTTTCAAGAAGGCGTGCTAAATCAGCTTTCTCATGCTCAAAGGTACTAAGCCCGTTATAAGCAATAAAAAAACGAGTTGCAGCTTCCATAGGCTCGCTAAACTCACGCTGAATTTCACCCACGGGCAGCAGACTAAGTGTGGGCTTATGATGAAGTCGGGTTAGGTAATAATGCGGGGACTCAAGCATTCTTAAGGCATCCTGGACAATAGCCCAGAGCCGTTTTTCAGGTCGCTCGCCATCGTCTATAGGCTTCGCTGTTTGGTCGTGAATCCATTCATTCACTACTTTCCCGAAGGTTGGAAATAGTTTCCTATAGTCGAAATCGGCTCGTTCAAACGCTTCGTACGATTGATCGATAGGCCGATCAATGTTAGAAAACAGAATTTGTTCGTCACTCACTAATTGGCGATTAAACAAATCGATCACTTTATCTTCCTGAAAAGCCAGCAAATTAGGCCGATTACCAAAAAATTTAAATACTAACGAGAAACCACCTTCCAACTGAATAGCCAGACAACGTTCGTTCAGGAATGACCGAACGCCTATAACGGCCCGCTCCTCGCCGGGCGTGCCCACTAGAGTATCGAACAAGTCTACGCTGTTTGTACGAGCTCGCTGTACGGTATCGGGGAATACTAATCCAGAAAAATCGGGGCGTAAAGTAGCCTTTATATAAAAGGGTTTGTAATAATTAATCTTCCCTCTAGCCTGCGCAAAAACGAGCACCACCTCATCACGATCCTGGCTAAAACATTCCATAAATCGTAACCCGCTCAATGGTGATTCAGAGACCCCTTTAGGTAGAGTAAAATTACCCAGTAAATGTGGTTCTAATGATGGAGCGAGTTGCCGCAGAAAGTAATAGTTTGTATGCATACAAGTACAAAAATACGGCTAGAATTACTCAGAGTCGCATTTACTTGAAATGCAAGAAAAATAGAATGAAATTAAAATTTTATATAACTTATTTAACATAATATAATTTTACAAACATACAATTAGTTGATAATCACTTATTTATTAAAATTAAAATATAATTTTTTCAATAGTTAACTTTTATTTACCAATTCTAGAAAGAGATATTTATTACGATTTCACTTTGAAGTATAATTAAACTAACCTAATATTGATGCGTTTAACTCAATTTTAAACCAACCTAATCTTCATGAAAGCAACGCTCTACAGGTTTCTGCAGACCGCTTTTTTGGGCGCAGTTCTACTGCTATGGGGCATAACAGCTTCCGCCCAGGACCGTCGTTTGACGGGTAAAATTACGGGTACTGATGGCCCCGTGCCAGGTGCCAACATCGTGCTAAAAGGTACCCAAACCGGTACCAGTTCCGATGCAAATGGTAGTTTCGCTTTGAATATCCGGGGAGCCAGCCCAGTGCTCGTTATCTCAGCCATTGGCTTTAAGACGCAGGAAGTCCAGGTAGGAAATCGCACATCGATCGATATCTCTCTCGAAGATGATGCAACTGCCCTATCTGAAGTAGTTGTAACCGGGTACTCCACCGAAAACCGCCGGGATGTAACCGGTGCCGTATCAACCGTAAAACCAGCACAATTAAAAGTAGTTCCTTCGGCTAACGTTGAGCAACAGTTACAGGGCCGCGTTGCGGGGGTAACCGTGATCACCAACGGTCAGCCAGGTACATCCAGCCAAGTGCGGGTTCGTGGTTTTGGCTCGTTCGGGGGTAACCAGCCGCTGTACGTAGTAGACGGCGTGCCTACTCAGAACATCCAGTACATTGCTCCGGATGATATTGAAAGCACCACCGTTCTGAAAGATGCCGCTTCGGCTTCGATCTATGGAGCACGGGCTGCTTCGGGTGTGATTGTCCTGACCACCAAGAAAGGCCAACGCCGGGCTCAGAAGTTAAGTGTTAGCTATGATGGTTTGTATGGTGCTACCGATCCAGGTAAAAGCCTACCGATCTTAACTCCACAGGAACAAGCTGACTGGAGCTGGCAGGCTCGTAAAAACGATCTGTATCAGGCAGGTAAAACTCCTGATGCAACGAGCTTCGCGGGTATCGCGGGTGGTCAGTATGGTACAGGCTTAACCCCAGTTCTTCCTGATTATTTATTGGTAGGTAGCCGTTCAGGTTTAGCTGCCTCTGCTGTAGATTTAACGGCTGAAGCCGCTAAATACAACGTTAACCCAGCTAACGGTGCCATTTACAATGTCATTCCAGCCAATAAAGCGGGTACCGACTGGTACGCTGCCATCACTCGGGTTGCTCCTATGCAACGCCATCAGATTGGCTTCTCGGGCGGTACCGAATCCAGCCGTTTCTATGTTAGCTTAGGCATGCAGCAACAAGCAGGTATCGTTATTTTCAACGATTTCAAGAAATACAATCTGCGTGCTAACACCGAGTTTGATATCACCAAAAAACTCCGTTTCGGTGAAAACTTCCAGGTTTCGTACATTGCTACCAAAGGTATTTTGGGTGGTGTAGGTAACCAATTTGGTAACGCAACCAACAACAATTCCAGTGCTGCGTCGGATGAAAACGAAGTATTATCGGCTTTCCGGATGCCCCCGATCATTCCGATTTATAACTCGTTCGGTGGCTACGCGGGTACAGCCGCTCCTGGTTTTAACAACCCACGTAATCCAGTTGCTGACCGGACCGCTAACGCTAACAACGGGAACTTCAACATCTACGCTTTTGGTAACGCCTACTTAGAGTACGATGTGATTCCTTCGTTAACGCTGCGTAGTAGCCTGGGTGGTAACTATTTCAATAACTACTTTAACAGCTACGGCCGGGTACAATATGAAAACTCGGAAAACAACACCACCTACACTTACAGCGAAGGATCGGGTTATGGATTAGCCTGGACGTTCACCAACACGGCTACCTTCAAACAGAAGTTTGGTCGTCATGACATCTTTGCCTTGGGTGGTATGGAAGCTTTAAACACGGGAGCTGGACGTAACATCAATGGTTCAGGTCAGAACCCCTTTTCGACCGACCCGAACTACGTGACTATCAGCACCACAACACCCGGTGCTACCCGTCAGGTGAATAGCGGTTACAACCTGGGTAACAAGTTCTACTCGCTGTTTGCCCAGGCTCGCTACACCTACAACGATAAGTACATTTTGACTGGTGTAATCCGTCGGGATGGTTCGTCGCAATTTGCCGCTACCAACCGCTACGGGGTATTCCCAGCCTTCTCGGCCGCCTGGCGCTTATCGTCGGAAGAGTTCATGAAAAACCTGCCCTGGGTATCGGATTTGAAAGTACGCGGTGGTTACGGAATCATGGGTAACTCTAACTACCTGAGTGCGACCAACCAATATAACCTCTACGGTGGTGGCGCTGGTCAGGGATATGACATTACGGGCTCGAACGGATCGATTGCATCAGGCTTCTATCGTAGTCAAATCGGAAACGCAGCGGCTAAATGGGAGTCCAGCGTAACATCCAACATTGGTATTGACGGTAATTTCTTCAATAACAAATTGGAAGTTGTGGTTGATTTCTGGCAGAAGGATACAAAAGATCTACTATACCCACTGTCGCTACCCGGTGTAGTTGGAGTTCGCTCAAGCGCTCCGTACAAAAACGTAGCGAGTATGACCAACAAAGGGATCGACATTTTGGTGACCAACCGTGGTACCCTATCGGGTGATCTGACCTACGAAGTAACCGGTATTGCTAGCTTCCTGAACAACAAAATCACGAACATCGACCCATCGGTTCCTTACTTCACTGCGGGTGGTACTCGTTTAGGTACGCCCGTTGTACGTAACCAACCAGGCCATGACCTCTCGTCGTTTTTTGGTTATAACGTAATCGGTCTGTTCAACAGCAAGGAAGAAGTAGCCGCTGCGCCAACGCAGGATGGTGCTGCCCCAGGTCGCTTCCGCTTCCAGGACACCAACGGCGATGGCAAAATCAATGATGATGACCGTCAGTTCCTGGGTAGCCCAATTCCGAAGTTCACGGGTAGTATCACCCTGACACTGAAATACAAAGGATTTGACTTGAACACGAACGTATACGCATCTTTGGGCAACAAGATCTTCAACAACCAACGTTGGTTCACCGACTTCTACCCATCCTTTACGGGGGCTGCAATGGGTGGCCGTGTACGGGATTCGTGGTTACCGACTCACACCAACACGACGGTGCCCATTTTCGAAAGTGCTTCAAACTTCAGCACCAACACCCAGGCAAACTCGTACTACGTAGAGAACGGTTCGTACGCCCGGATGCAGTATCTGAACCTGGGCTATACCTTCCCAGCCGTGATCCTGAACAAAGTAAATCTGAGCCGTTTACGCGTGTCAGTATCGGCTACCAACCTATTCACCATCACCAAATACTCGGGTCTTGACCCAGGCGTAGGTGGATCAGCTGACCAGAACTTTGGTATCGACGTAGGTAACTACCCTGTTCAACGCGGCTACAACGTAGGCTTAAGCTTCGGATTCTAATAACATTCAAACTCATTTCATTTCTTAGTCAACTCGCACTATGAAACAATTTATAACCAAGGGAACCGTAGCCACTGCCATGATGGTCATGGTTACCTTCGCTTGCCAGGACAAATTCCTTGACGTGCCCGCCACCGGACAACTCTCGGGAGCCCAGCTGACGTCAAAAGCGGGACTCGATGGACTCCTGATTGGTGCCTACGCTCAGTTGAACGCTCGTGGCTTCTCTCAATCAGCCAGCTCCTTCAACTGGGTACGCGGTAGTGTCTCTGGTGGAGATGCCAACAAAGGCTCTAACTCAGGGGACTTTAACGCCCTCACTCCTTTCCAAACCTACCAGCTATTGGCTTCCAGTGGTGAGGTTAATTCCAAGTGGAATGCCATGTACGAAGGCATTGCTCGCTGTAACTCTACCCTGCGCTCGTTAGCCACAGCCGGTTCTGACGTGACAGCAGCTGATAAAGCCCGCATCTCGGGAGAAGCTCGCTTCCTGCGTGGCCACTACTATTTTGAGTTAAAGCGCGCCTTCAATAAAGTGCCTTACGTAGATGAGACCAAAGATTATGGTACAGGTATTGAAGCCGTTCCTAATAGCGCTGACATCTGGCCTAACATCGAGGCTGATTTCAAATACGCGGTTGATAACCTGCCGGTAAGCCAGGGGGCTGTAGGCCGGGCTAACAAATGGGCTGCGACCGCTTACCTGGCTAAGACCTATCTCTACCAGAAGAAATATGCGGATGCCAAAACCCTGTTTGATCAGGTGATTGCCAGTGGCATGACCTCTGATGGCAAAAAGTACGCTCTGGTAACTAACTTCCAGGATAACTTCAATGCCGCTAAAGACAACAGCTCAGAGTCTGTTTTCGCCATTCAGGCGGCTGCCAACACGGGTAGCTCAGACAACGCCAACCCAGATCTGGTACTGAACTTCCCTTACAACACGGGGTCGAACGGTCCTGCGGGTTGCTGCGGTTTCTTTGCCCCTAGCTTTGAGTTAGCCAACTCCTTCCGGGTGGATGCCAATGGCTTGCCATTATTGGATGGTTCCTACAACACGGGCGCCAATCAATTGAAAACGGATATGGGTATTGCGTCGAGTGCTGCCTTTACACCCGATGCAGGTCCAGTTGATCCTCGTCTGGACTGGTCGGTTGGTCGTCGGGGTATTCCTTACCTGGATTGGCAGGTTCACCCAGGTCTGGACTGGATTCGTGACCAGACGTTTGCCGGTCCTTACTCACCGATCAAGTTTGTTTTCTACAAATCGCAGGATAAATCCCTGACCGATGGTAGCTCGTGGACGGATGGTTATTCAGCCATCAACTACAACATTATCCGGTATGCCGACGTCTTGTTGATGGCGGCTGAGTGTGAAGTGGAAGTGGGTAGCTTGGCAACGGCACTGTCGTATGTGAACCAGATTCGTAGCCGGGCCAAAGGCACGACTTATGTAAAAACGGCTGCTGGTGCCAATGCCGCCAACTATCAAATTGGTTTATATACGGCTTTTGCCGATAAGGCAACGGCTCGGACAGCGGTTCAGTTTGAGCGTAAGTTGGAGCTATCGGGCGAAGGCCACCGGTTCTACGATTTAGTCCGTTGGGGCACGGCTTCAACCGTGTTGAACGCCTTCATTGCCTACGAAAGCAAATTTTTGCCAGTGGGTTACACAGGCGGTAAGTTCACTGCTGGCAAAGATGAGTACATGCCGATTCCGCAGACTCAGATTGACTCGCAGGGCAAGAGCGTACTCGCTCAAAACCCTGGTTACTAGTCAGCTAGTTTACCATTCTACTAAACAGAAGCCCCATCCTGCTCGGCAGGATGGGGCTTCTGTTTAAAACAATCATCTTTTTTAGTAGTTATTAGCCTACAAAACAACTAGACAAACGTTATGGCTAATCACAAAACCACAGACCAGCCGGGTTCTAATAATTTGCAACCTGGTCGAGAACGAACCCGCAATCAGAACGCTCAGAACAGCGGTGGACAACGGCCTAATGGCGAGAAAACAATGACGAATGCCAACAAAACCAGGCAAGGTCCTGAAGATGAACACCTTTTTGCTAACGATAACGCAGTTGAACTAGTTGAGCATGGTCATTCAGGACATAGTGGCCATCGAAACGGTAGCCGGAAATAATAACGATTATGAGTAGTTTTATGAATTCCCACGGTTCCTTCTATTGAAGCGGAACCGTGGGAATTTGCTTTTTACTAAACGAAGGAGATTCTACCAGTACTTTACCAACGACAAGCCACGAACCCTCTTCCTCTTCGTTATGTTATCTTTATAGGGCAGCTATATAAGCCTGCTTCAAGATACTACGGCTACTAAATTAAATGCTTTACCCTAATACCTTAGAACAAAAATTAGGTTTCGATACCATCCGCGAACGACTCAAAGAGGCCTGTGTCAGTCCACTAGGACAGGATTATGTTGAAAAAATTCGCTTTACGGATAACGTACAACTAATTGACAAACTGCTTCAACAAACTACTGAATTCAAACAAATTGTTCAGTATGAACCTGACTTTCCGAATAGTAATTATATCGATGTTCGTCCGCATTTGAGTCGGGCACGTATAGAAGGCCTAGCGTTAACCGAAGCAGAATTCTTTGACCTCAAGCTGGCTCTACGAACCGTACAGGATTGTCTGCGCTTTTTATCCCGACAAGGACGCGACGAAGGTGGTACCTTTCCATTCCTTCGCGAACTGGCAGGTCCGGTAGGTGTCGATAAAAAACTTACGGAGGCTCTGGAGCGGGTTATCGACGATCGAGGTAATGTGCGCGATTCGGCATCGCCCGAGTTAGCCGCTATTCGCAGACGCATTATTGGCGAACAGGCAAACCTTCGCAAACGCCTTGATAGCATCATACGTCAAGCTCGCCAGAATGGCTGGATTCCCGACGACCTATCGCTGACCGTACGCGGTGGCCGACTTGTTATCCCAATTGCAGCAGAACATAAACGTAAGATCAAAGGCTTCGTGCATGATGAGTCGCAAACGGGTCAAACGGTATACCTGGAACCAGCCGAAGTATTCGATGCCAATAACGAAATCCGCGAGCTGGAATATGCCGAACGGCGTGAAATCTACCGGATTCTATTGGCACTGACGGATCAGATTCGCCCTCATTTAGAAGACTTACGAAAAGCCGTCAACTTTCTGGCGCAGATCGACTTTATCCGGGCAAAGGCCAAACTGGCGGTTCAACTGGATGCCATTATGCCCAAACTGCACGACCGACCTTTTGTAAACTGGATCGATGCCCGCCACCCCCTACTCTATCTTTCTTTTGCGAAACAAGGGAAAAAGGTGGTTCCGCTAAACGTTCGGTTAGACGAAAAAGGGCGAATCTTGATTATTTCCGGCCCTAATGCTGGTGGTAAATCGGTTGCGCTGAAAACCATTGGTCTGCTTCAATACATGTTGCAATGCGGACTATTGATACCCATGGCTGATTACGCCGAAATGGGCGTTTTCCAAAATCTCTTCATCGATATTGGTGATGAGCAATCCCTTGAAAACGACCTGAGTACGTATTCGTCTCACCTTACGGCCATGAAACAGTTCCTGATTGGCGCTAACAAACGGACGCTCTTTCTTATCGATGAATTCGGTACTGGAACCGAGCCTGGTTTGGGTGGAGCAATTGCCGAATCGATTCTGGAAGACCTCAATAAATCGGGGGCTTACGGTGTGATCAACACGCACTACACCAATCTGAAGGTAATGGCGGACAAAACATCGGGATTGATCAACGGGGCGATGCGTTTCGACGGTGAGCATCTGGAACCGTTATATCAACTGGAAATCGGCAGACCGGGCTCGTCATTCGCCTTTGAAATTGCGCAAAAAATCGGTCTACCGAAAGGCGTTATTGATCGGGCAAAAGAAAAACTTGGTAGTCAGCAAGTGAATTTCGAGAAACTGCTGAAAGAGCTGGACATCGAAAAGCGTGTTTTCTCAGAGAAAAATATCGAAATCGGAATCAATCAGCGGAAACTGGCTCAACAACTTGCCGAATATACCGCGCTGAAAACCCGTCTGGACAACGATCAAAAGAAGATCGTTAACGATGCGAAACAGAAAGCGAAGGCGCTCGTGCAGGAAGCCAATCAGCGGATTGAAAATACCATCCGTGAGATCAAGGAAAACAAGGCTGAACGTGAGCCAACCAAGCAGATTCGGCAAGAGCTAGAACGATTCGAGGAGAAAGAATTGAAGCCAGAACCGATTGTTATTGAAACGCCCAAACCCGTCGAAGAAGAGTTTGAACATGATAACGGGGCCATTGGGGTCGGCAGTTACGTTCGGGTTTCCGGTCAAAATACCATTGGTCAGGTACTGGCGTTACGTGGTAAAGATGCCGAAATCCGAATTGGTGACCTGAAATCGAACGTTAAGTTGAACCGACTCGAAAAAGTAAGCAAGAAAACATTCAAAGAAGCTACCGAAGTACGGGACGACCGCCCCCGAAGTCAGGGAGTCGATATGAATGAAAAGATGCAGAATTTCAGTTTCAACCTCGACATTCGGGGCAAACGGGGCGAAGAGGCACTTGGCGAAGTCGATCGGTTTGTCGATGACGCACTGATGCTTGGCTATCCGGAATTACGCATCGTTCATGGTAAAGGCGATGGTATCCTGCGAACCCTCATCCGAAATCACCTACGTGGCTACAAACAGGTAGGGAAAATGGAAGATGAACACGCCGACCGAGGTGGCGCGGGTGTGACAATTGTGAAAATGAAATAACGGTTTATAGTATTCGGTTTACGGTGAGCTGGTATGAATTATAGCGCGCCAGCTCACCGTAAACCGAATACTATAAACCCAAAACTATAGCCTGATGAAAGCAGTAATTTTTGACATGGATGGCGTTATTGTTGACACCAATCCACACCACCGCATTGCCTGGCGCGAGTATTACCAGCGTAATGGAAAGACGTTAAGCGACGATGATTTTGTACAATACGTTTCGGGAAAGCACAACAAGGATATTGTTGCTCACCTATTTGCCAATCAGACGCTTAGCCCTGACGAAGTAGCTCGACTAAGTCATGAAAAAGAAGCTCTTTTTCGGGAGTTGTATCGCTCTGCCATTACGCCTGTTCCAGGGCTGATTCCATTTTTAAAATCCCTGAAAGAAGCGGGCATTCGTACGGCAGTGGCCACGTCAGCACCCGTCGAAAACCTTGACTTTATCATGGATGCGCTGGATATTCGGTCTTATTTTGACGCGCTATTAAATGAAAGCATGGTGAATCATCCAAAGCCCGACCCTGAAATTTATGAGAAAGCTATGGCTATGCTGGATGTTAAACCATCCGAAAGCGTAATTTTTGAAGATTCAATGACGGGAATTCAGGCGGCTAAAGCATCGGGAGCTTTTGTGGTGGGTATGGCCACAACACAAACGCCTGACGAACTCCGGCCATTTGTCAATGAGGTTGCCAACGATTTTACCGAACTGTCTTTTGAACGATTACAACAATTGGTTAAGTTTTTTTAACTGGATTAAACGTAACTAAGCCTTATTTTTGTAATTCCTATCGATAATCAAGCTTATTAAAACAGTTTTAGAAAATACATAGCTCTACTCATCTGCTGCCCTATGCCTTACAAACGCCTTCTTATTTTTTGCATTGCCAGTTTGCTGAGCTGTTCGGGCAGTGCGTGGGCACAAGGTAAATACGTAATCGGAACAGTTATTGATCAGGCAACGAAAGGGGCCGTCGATAAAGTGTTTGTTGTGAACCAGCGAACACGTCAACGGGCGCGAACCAATGCAAGTGGGCGTTTTTTTCTGACCGTTCAGCCCGGTGATTCCCTCATTTTAACCAGCCAGCTTTATAGTCGTACAGGTATTCGCTATGACGGGTCCGACAACCCGACAATTGTGGCGCAAGCCCTTCCCCCTATGCCCTACCGCGTAGTTGATCTTGCCGAAGTAACGGTAACGGGGAAACGCTATGAAGAAGTAAAGCGTGAAATTCAACAGCTTTTAGACGAGCCGGTAGCCTCCAAAAAAGTAACGGGCGAACAGGCTTTCGACCGGGTAGCTGACGGTGCTGGTATAACGTTGCTCTACGAAATGTTTGGGAAACGACCCAAATCGGATCGGAAAGCCTATTACATCATGCAGCAGGATCGGCGGCACGCGCTGGCTCTAGAGCGATTCAGATTGCTGGTTGAACAATCGACAAGCTTACGAGCCGAGGAAGTTGATCGCTTTTTTGATTTCTGTGATTTCGACGACGATTATCTACTTAAAGCTGAAGATTACGACCTGATTAACACGATTCAGCAACTTCGCAATCGCTTCCAGAACGGCCTCAATCGTCGCCCAAGCCGAATAGCACCCGACCCGAATCAATCCCTTCCGAAGCAACCGAAATAGGGCGGACTATTAAGTTGGTCATTTAGTGTATTGAACGGAAGTAAGATTGGCAACCTAACTTTGCTACTAGGGCTATTTGTCATAAGTTGCTCGGTAGAGCTTTGTCATACTATCTAAATAAGTTTGCAGCGAGTCTAGACCAATGGCTAAGCGACTCTTATTGATTTTTTTCGCTTTATAAGCCCCCTTGAGTACCGCTACTCTGTCAATGTAGGTTACTTGAGTGCCATATACCTGGGGTTTGCCCGTGTTTACCTGCACGCGATCTACTAAGGAAGCATACTGATAGAGATCTGCATTGTCTTTTCTGACTTCTTTCTTCATCAGCGTTAGCATATGTTTTTGAAATTTGGGAGTACTATCGCTGTGTTGTACTAACAACCAAAAATGAAGGGCACCTTCAGTTCCCACTTCGTGAAAACCTAGAAAGCCATTCTGTTTGGCTAGCTGTTCGATAATCGTTTGGTGTCGATTAAATGTAGCCAGCTCTTGTTGGTAGAGCTGTTTGAGTTGTGATTCGGTCTGATGGTTACTTTCGGCCTTGATAATGGCTTGTTGGACAGCCTCGTCAACCTTTGCTAGACTGTCTAACAACAAAACTAATCTAGGATACTGAACAGCTTCTTGAGCATTTGTAACATAGTAAGTGGCAGTAAGTAAGAACACAATAATAAGCAGATTTCTCATCAAGTTCTTTGTTATAGTAAGTAGCTTTATAACAAAAGCCATCCATTGTTTTCGACCAATAATGTATTGACAACGCCAGTTGACACAAAACTGCTTTCCTTATTTTCGAACGCTCTAAATTAGACCAAAAAATCTATCCATGAGCTTCTTAGAATGGTTTCTTGAACCAACTAATCCAGGTCCAGTTGGTAAGATAGAGGTGAATGCCCCAGAACCCGATGATGATGATGAACCTCCCAGAAAATGGTGGGTTTGGTTGACAATTGCGATAGGGCTGGTTTTGGTAGGAATTAGTCTTTATTGGGTCTTTTACAATTTGCTTTATGCAGGTGCAAAGCCCGTACTTATCAAACTTTGCTGTTTAACTCTTTATGTGTTCATAAGCCATTCCCTCACCGTTACCCCTGACTATTCGAACGTAGGTTGGTTGGGAGGATTGGTTGATAATCCTTTTCGTATTTCAGACGATTATAATAGATGGCTCATATTCCTACTAGTCATTTTAGTGCCTGGAAAGCTAATCGCCTACAGTCTTATCATGAGTTGGCTGATAGGCCAATATCTCTATAAAAAGCTTAAAAAGTAGCCCCGCTTTAATTTAAAGGAGATTTCTTTGTCCGAACAACCCTAAGTTTGTTCATCAACTCTTTCCGACTTGCGGCCGGAATTGGAATAACTGGTTCGTGGTTAACCAGGTACAGGTGATTAGCCTCCAGCCGTTCCAAATAATTAAGATTGATCAACAACGATCGTGACAAACGATGGAAATTGGGCGTTGGAAAGTACTGAGCCAAGTGGCTCAGATTCATACTGATGTGGTAGTTTTTTTTGTTTGCCAGAAAGATTTTCACATACGATCCATCGGCTTCGATATAAAGCACATCACTGGGGTCAATTTTCTCATGCCCTTTATCGACAGGAAAATACAAGTAGTCGGATACCGGAGCTGAGCTTGTTTTGGCCAGCGTAAATTGGAAATAGTTGTAGGCTAACTCAACCTGCATTTTCAATTCATCGTGCCGAAATGGTTTTAATAAATAAGCAACGGGTAATGTTTCTTTCGCCGACTGAAATGTTTCAGGCTCCGAGTTGGCCGTCAGGTACATAATCGGCATATGATGAATCTCCAGGAGCTTCTTGGCCGTTTCAATACCATCTGCCGAAGAGCCTTCCAGGTGAATATCGATGAGTGCCAGATCGGGCGGATGGTTCCTCACGGCCTTCACAGCATCCTGAAAGGTACGGGCAATTGTTGTGACAATATGTCCAGCTTCTTGTAGTGTTTCCTGAAGATCCATCGCCGTAATGATTTCATCTTCAACTATCAGAATTTTTAGTGGCTTCATATCTCACACGTTGAATTCCATTGCAAACAATACGCCTGACTTACCCTCTTCTGTATCGTCCCGAAACTGACACGTCCCATCCAATTGATCGACTTGGGATTGAATAAGTTGCATCCCGAATGAGCCACTTTTGACAGTTTTTGCAGTTTGTAAACCTGGCCCGTTATCGGTAATGACAAGCTCTATTTTTTTACCAGTCCGATAGCAGCTAATGGCCAGTTCCGGCGCATTGTTGTCAGGGAAAGCATATTTACAGGCGTTTGTTATTAACTCATTCACAATTAACCCCAAAGGCACGGCCTTATTCGCCGACAAAATGATTTTTTCAATCTCAAATCGAGTGGTAATGGTCGGATAACCATACGCCTTCAGCACCCCTCTCACGACTTCCTGGATAAAATCCTGCAAATCGACTTCGGCCAATTTACCTCCGTCGTATAGTCGCTGATGAAGGATAGCCATCGATTGTACCCGAAGGCGGCTTTCTTCCACAGCTTTTTTAGCGATTGGGTCGGTAAGCCGCTTCGACTGTAGACTTAGTAAACTCGCCACCACTTGTAAATTGTTTTTAACCCGGTGGTTTTGTTCTTTAACCAGTTCTGCATTCCGGTGGCTCATTCGCTGATTTTTACGATACAATCGAAAAAAAACGGCGCTCATTCCAGTAGCAATGACAAACAAGGCAAATGTTCCTCGGGTAAATAGTTGCTGTAAACGTAGGTTTTGCGCTGTTAAGTTAATTTCCTTTTTCTGCGCCTTCAGAATCGTTTCTTTCTTCTCCGTTTCGTATTCTACATTCAACCGACGAATGGCACCATCACTGTCTGCCAGCAGTTGGTTTCTCTGTAATCTATTCAACTCACTCAAGTGATCAAATGCCTTTCGCCACTGGCCAGTTGCATTACAGTAAAGAACGTAGGTACTCTCCAGAAGAATGCGAACATCGTAGTCATTCAACTTTTTACGTGCATACAATTTTTCGGCATCAGTCAATAACTGACCCGCCAGATTGTATTGCTTCGACTGTACATAGGCCTCGGCCAAATGCACCATTGTTTTCACTCTAATTCCGCCTTTGTCTTTTAGCGTAAAAATATGGAGTGCTCTTTTGAAATAGGGGATTGCCTGTGGGTCATTAACGCTGGAAAATAAAGACCCTAAATGCACACTCGATTCGGCAATTCCTTCCGTATCGTTTAGTTTATAGCACAAGTTCAGCCCTTTTTGGTAACAGGCAATTATCCGGCGATATTCTGCCTCATGACCTTTACGCTGACCATTCCAGATACTTTCGTAGACCATACCTAAACCGCCATACGCACGAACCAACGCTTTATCCGATCGGATGCGCTGGGCAACTTGCAGGCAATGATTAGCATAGTTCAAGGCTTCTTTATAGCGTTGATAGCGACGCTCATTTTCGCTTAGCCAATAATAGAGTCGACTCAATTCGTATGAATCGCCCCGAGGCTCCTGTATCCGTAACGATTTCAGAAAATAGGCTTGCGATGTTCTATAATTTCCAGAAAGCCCATACATTTTCCCATACAAAAACCAGGCTTCTGCCAGTAATAAGGAATCATGCTCGCTAATGGCTTTCTGGTGAATCTCTTTGGCGTACGCCAATCGATTGGAGTCTATTGGGAAATAGGTTAGCGCCTGCCCATTGGTTATTGTCAGCCCCAACAGTGTAACTAAACCAGTCACGTAAAGCGCGAAACGGAGCATTGACATGCAGTTTTAATCGAAGGCGCGGTTAATGAATAGAAGTAGCATCAAATTTACTAAAACATGCACAAAGCTCCCTCAGTATTTTTTCTACAAAAAAGATAGAGTACTTGACAAGAAAAAGCCCGCCTTTGGTAAAGTTACCGTTGCAAATGACTGATAAATAAGGCAAGTTTGAAAGAATGCAAGCTGAAATAAACTTATGATGATAGGTAAATTTACTACACTCAGTAGCCTCTATCAGTCGTATTGAATTAGCTAGGCCATGTCATCCCTGGCAGTAGATCTGGCTTTCCGCTTCTATCCACACACAAACTTAATCCTACTGTTCAACCTTACTTTGCATAAAATTTGGTCAAAATTACGTCAATCAGTAAGCAGAAGCCTGTACAGCGTCGGTAGAAACGATGATCTCATCGCCCACTCGTATCGTTCCTCCCTGAATCACTTTTGCGGTTAGCCCGCCATGACCACGCATGGCATTGTAGCCCCCTGGACCTAGGGCCGTTTCCATTTTGGAACAGGGATGACATTGGCCCGTAACGTCAAGAATTGTATCGCCAATCTGAAGTCGATGGTCTTTTAAGGCTAACAGATTTAGCCCCGATACAACTATGTTCCGACGGAGTAAGCCCGGATCGAGTTCATCCCGACCTGTGAGAGAAGCTATAACGGGGAGGTGCTCAGCTTGAATGAGGGTCACATGGCGATTTCCACTGCGCCCGCTATAATGATCGCCGAAAATACCCTTTTTTTCGGAAAGGCTGATTTCATCGACCATAAGCATCGGCTCCCGACGTTCAGGCCGAATGCCAATCCACTCCACCCGACCGGGTTGAGGAAATACGTTGAATAAATCTTTGATGTTGTCCACTGTCTGACCGCGCGGGCGCCCCCGCCAGGATTTATATGATTTAACTGATGAGCTATGATTTTGTCTACTAAAACTAATCATGGCAATCAATCAAATCATATAAATCCCGGTTCAGACAGTGCGGTTCAGACGTAATTCACATAGGAATTCACCACCGATCCGTCGTCAAATAAATCGACAAGCGCATAACCCGCTGCCGTGTGATGATATTTGCCGAACCACCAGGCTCCACTAACGGCCCCATTGCAGTAATAAGAGACACCGTTATAATCGACCCGATCGGTTAAATGAATGTGGCCACTGAGAGCGGCTTTTACGTTAGGGTAAAGATGGAATAAATCAGTAAGGCGAACCGTATCGCTATGCATCCACCGAGCCGGTACGCTCCAGTTTTCGTCAGCAAAGCGTTTTCCGTCAAAGAACACGCAGGCGGCCAGAATGGGCACATGCGAGACAATCAACACGGGTACTTCTGCAGGCGTATTTTTTAGATCAGTTTCGAGCCAGTGAAATTGCTCATCGTCCAGATGAGCCGTGTACCAACTCCCATCGGCTTTGGGCTGAACACTGTCTAAAACAACAATGTGCCAGCCATTTTGGTCGAGGCTATAATAGCGCTTCGTCATGGCCAACTCATCCATTGCCCATTGGCGCCCTTCTTCGAAACAGATTTTAGTCTCCTGACGACACCAGATGTCGTGGTTACCCACGCAGCTTAACAAGGGCAATGCATTCTCACTTTTGAGAACATCCTGATAGAGCTTCCACTGTCGACTAACGCTGTCTTTCCCCCGTCCGTGGGCTTCCATAATGGCATCGCCCCCATTGATAATCAGATCAGGTTTATCGGCTAATCCCTGCACATGATGCAAACATTTTTCGAAGCCCTTAGCCGCCCCTACTAACGGTTGCATATGCACATCGGTGAGGTGCGCAATCCGTAAAACCCGTTGCTTAGACTTTGTGGCGACTTGAGCTGTGCACAGCTGATGACCCGAGAGAGCCAAAAGACCAGCACCCATTCGTCTAACTATATCCCGACGGTTCATGCATACTTTGGTTTACGCAAAGTACGGCCCCGTCTATGACTTACTGATTATGTGCGCTTTATGCTTTTGTTAGGAAATTGAGACATAGGGAAAGGATTTGTTTACATTGTCTGAACCGGGATTTTTGTGATTTAACTGACTGACTATGATTTTTCAATAATCAAGGAAATCAGTCAAATTACAAAAATCCTGGTTCAGATCACCGCCCAAACTTCAGCGTCGTTCCAACCCGGACGCCCAATCCCTGATACTTCGCATCTTGCCATTGCGAGATCACTTCCACACGGAAAAAGGGTAACACTTGCGGAATCAGACCATCCAGGCCATACCCAACTTCAGTGTAGTTCTTTGAAGCCGGCGTATACAGATAATGAACGAACAGGTTTTCTTTCAGGCCAATCAGCCGCACGAGGGTTAACTGCGTAATGAAAAACTTTCGGAACTCGGCCAATACGTGTGCTTCGGCAAAGTGCCGACCGGTACTGTATTGGTAATAAGGCAACAATCGATAGGTTGAAACAACATCGCCCTGCTGTAAGAAGAACTCGTTTCCGGCGAAGTGCTTGAAATCAGGGAAGTACACTTTCCGATCATTCAGAAAAGTACCTGCGCTAAGTTGATAATTCAGTTTACTCCGAATACCCGTCTCAAACGAATGGCTGATAGTCCCTTGCACAAAATCGTAATCAGCCGCATCAGCCGATCCATCGCTGATTGCTTTTCGGTAATTAAGTGTCAGTAATGGCGCATCGTTATTTCGTTGAGCCGTACGACGACCATTGCGAATGGTGTATTGGGTTTCCCCTAATCGAGCCGAAGCCGTTAGGTTCAGGATCAGTGCGTTATGTACAGGAAAGCCCGTACTAGCAACCTCGGCATTATCAGGGCGATTTGACGTATACATCCGGTTACGCCAGTCAATCCAGGGTTTTAAGTCTTCTTTATAATTTGCCAATTCAGTCCGCCGGGCATATTCTAAACTACCCGATAAGGATAATCGGTTCTTAAATGGCGACGCACTAGCACTCAGATTCACAAACTCTTTCTGGTAGAGTTTCATAAAATTCTGCTCAAATAATAGCGTTGTCAGTGAGTTCAGAAAAGGACTGATCGGGTTATCCGGATTGAGCTGATACAGATACCGGCCTCCCGTCAGCCCAATCCGCGTGGTTTTGTATTGGTAACTCGCCTGACCGTAGCCGACCAGTTGTTTACGACCAAACTGATACCGGCCTGTACCACCGATATTCCACTCACCCAGCGGAATTTGCCGGAATCGGTTTACCGAATCTACTTTCTTCCGAAATCGCAGATTCAGCGCTCCTTCCAGACTATAGCCTTCTACTGTATTGTACTCAATTCGGGTGAGTGGGCTAGTATAGATCAGTGAACTCCGCTTCGACAATCGCCAGGTATGACCAAACAGTACTTTGTCCAGCGAAAACGTGTTAGGCGATTTTTTCTTCTGTTGAGCGGTACTATCCTGTCGTGTCGTATCAGACTTGACTTTTACTTTTATTTCATGCGTTAAACCAAGGCTATCGGCTTTCCGATAGCTTTTGATTTCTGCAGAAGTTAAAGGAACGGATCGCAAGGAATCCCAGAAGACATTCGAGCGTTTGCGAGCCAGTGAATCAACCACAAGTGAATCGTCGTGAACAACCGTTACATCTTCTTTCCGATTCTTACGAGCTTGTTTTTCCTGTTTCTCGTACTCTTTAACCATCTGTCGAAGGTTCTTTGTCGAGAACTCTTTCTGTTTCTTCACCAACTCATCAAGATTCTTGCCTTTTATATCACCTTTAGACAGCGTTTGGGTAGGCGGTGCTTTCTTCTCATCAGCTACTTCAATATCCTCAACGAAAGCGGGATTCACCACAAACTCAGTGAAGGTAAGATTACGAATATAATAGCCTGTCGCTTTTATGCCCAGATAAGAGCCTTTGCCCTCATACCGCTGATTGGTTGGCATCCAGACGCCCTGAATTGGGCTACATAAGTGTCTAATCGTAAATGATATACCGATATTATTTACGGTTTCCAGTTGCAAACTATGAATGGCCCAGGTGTTTTCAATGATGGATATCGAACCCCGAAATACACCTTCGCCATACTGACGTGGAATAACCTGAATTTTGCTAACCTCTATCACTTTTCCATCGGGGCCCGGCTCCCGAAATGTGCCTTTATATTCAAATTTATAATAGGCGAAAGCTTTAGGCGATAAAGGCGATACCGACTCCGCAATAGTCGGGTTATAGAAACTGGCATTAAAAAACCGATTCGGGCTCAGAAAATCACCCTGCGAATTTCGGTTGGCGATAATTCGTTGCCGGTAGGTATTGGGCTGATTAAACGACACTTCAGCTACCGTTTCATTCAGTAACGGAACGCCTACTTTGAAGTTGGCCTCCTTCTCCGCTTCTTTCAACTGCTTCCGAAAAGCCATTTCGGCCAGGTTTGGTAGATCAATTACGGTAAATGATGATTTGGTGTATACACGCGCTTTGAATCGTTGCACCTGCAATTGGTGAAACCGGCTTTTCGCAATGGCCCGGCGCATAATGGTGTAGGCAGGGTCTTCATTACCTGCCTTGGTTTGTACTTCGGCCAGCCGCAACGCCTGTTCTTCCAGCGTGGCATCTAGCGTAGCAAAGCCCGTTTCAATCTGAACAGACTTCTGACTAGTTTGAAAGCCTAGGTATTGGAAGACGATGTCATATTTACCCGGTGCCAGCGCGATTTCATAACGTCCCTCGGCGTTGGTGATCGTGCCGGTGGAAGTACCTTTCACGATCACGGCAGCAAACGGTAGGACTTCACCTTGTGCACTTTTAACTGTACCGCGCAGGCCTGTCTGGGCCGCCGTATTTAATGAAAATAGTGCTCCAAAAGCGAGTAATAGTATAAGCTTCATGCAAGAATAGGTTGTAGCTAATAATCAAATATACCAGCCAGATAAACGTAAAGCTGCTTTTATTGACAAACGGCATAGATGCAGCTGTTCTGCTAGCCAGAAGATGCACAAAGAAATAAAAACGTTGGCTGTAGACTCGTTAAAAAACTTTAACGACTTTATGTATCTTGCTACAAACTGCTCATTACCTGAATCATATGCAAAAATCAGTACACTTCTTCTTCAAATTATTCATTTTCCTGCTCGTTCTTACTCCTGCCATTGCTCAACCACCTTCGCCTTCCATCGTCTTGCCCGAACGTGACCGGGCGCGAATTGTCGACGAAATTCTGGACGATCGCTTCACAAATCTGCTTCCGCAACTGATGCGTCGTGAGGGGCTCGATATGTGGGTCATTATTTCCCGCGAATACAACGAAGATCCGGTGTTGCGAACAATGCTGCCTAGTACGTGGCTTTCTGCCCGCCGACGAACCATCATTGTTTTCTTCGATAATGGAAAAGAAGTCGAAAAACTGGCCATTGCCCGTTACGATGTGGGTAATCTGTTGAAAGGTGCCTGGGATATCGACGTACGCCCTAACCAGTGGGAAGCGTTGGCAAAGATTATTGACGATCGTAAGCCAAAGAAGATCGGCCTCAACATGTCGACAAACTACGGACATGCAGATGGTTTGTCGTTTTCTGAACACGAGGAGTTTCTGAAAAAGCTACCGGCCGACTATCAAAAGCGTATTGTTTCAGCGGAAAAAGTAGCCGTTGGCTGGCTCGAAACCCGAACTGAAAAAGAGATGGCAATTTACCCACTCATTTGTCGGTTGTCGCATCAGATTATTCAGGAAGGATTTTCGGAGCAGGTGATTCAGCCGGGCGTTACCACGACCGACGACGTGGTTTGGTGGTTTCGCCAGCGCATTACCAACTTGGGTCTGGATACCTGGTTTCACCCGACTGTTGATGTGCAACGTTCCGATAAAGAAGACTTCAACCACCTTCGCACGTTCTCCAAACGGCCTGACAAACAGGTAATCATGCCCGGCGATTTGTTGCATGTTGATTTTGGTATCACCTACCTACGCCTGAACACTGATCAACAACAACACGCTTACGTATTGCGCCCCGGCGAAACGGATGTTCCTGAGTCTATCAAAACGGCGTTCAAACAGGGCAATCGGTTACAGGATATTCTGACCGAGCAATTCAAAGCCGGAAAAACGGGGAACCAGATGTTATTGGCGGCTTTGGATCAATCGAAGAAAGAGGGAATTAACGGTACTATTTACACGCACCCAATTGGCGTTCATGGTCACGCTGCCGGGCCAACGATTGGGTTGTGGGATCAACAGAAAGGCGTTCCTGGCCCCGGCGATTATCCGTTGATGGCTAACACGGCCTACTCCATTGAATTGAATGCCGCTGTCGAAATTCCCGAGTGGAAAAAAGTAGTGCGTATCATGCTGGAAGAAGACGGCTTTTTCGACGGTCAAACCTTCCGGTACATCGACGGGCGGCAAACTGAGATTTATACTATTCCGAGGAAGTTGGGGTACGTAAAATGACGTAGAGCCGCATCAATGGACATAGCCAAACAAACAGGGAAAATCTTACATCCGTGCCTAAAAAACAAAAATGTAAATTTATAGACCTGATAAAAGGCCGGAGCGGTACAATCGGCAACGGAGGCATTCATCGCTGCGGTATATTTCCCCTTTTTGACTATTACAATGGGCAACTGCAACATGTTGCTTAAAGATTTGTCCAGTATTGTGTTGCAAGTCCACTTGTTCAACGACTTTAAAAGAGAGACATACTCCGGCGGTAGTTGGTGGGCGTATGCTGATAATACCGCTTGAACAACTTATTGAGATGACAGACGTCAGAGAAGCCAAACTCGTCGGCAATCTGCGATACCGTCATGGTACTTAGGCTCAGTCTGGTTTCAACCTGTTTGAGTTTGTAGCGGATAATGTATTGCTGAATAGAGTCGCCCACCTGTTGCTTGAACAGAGCAGCCAGGTGACTGGCCGAATAATTGAACACATCCGCCAGGTTTTCCATACGTAACAAGTTAGGCTCCGTTATGTGCTGGCTGATGTAGGCTACTACCCGTTGAATGAATGTCGAAGGGGTTGTTGAAGGCAGGTCTACACCAAACGAGTGCTGGGCGAGATGACGGTCTACCAGACTCAAAATCGCCTTCATCAACGATTCTACGACTGGGTTAGCCACTAAGGGACAAAGTCGTTGCTGTTCCGCTAGTATAATTTCGACTAATGCCAGCAGATTCCTCTGCTCGGTTCGGTTTGTGATGATAGCACCTGAAAACGGTGCGCTATACGCCTGAATATGAGGCCATGGATGAGCGTTCGTTGTCGCAAGATTTGCTAGATAGCTCTTGCTAAATGACAGGCGATAAAAGCTGGTCTTTTGAGAAATGTTGAAACTATGCGTGTCGGAAGGGCCTAGAAAAAAAACATCCCCTGCCTGGCAAACATACCGATTGCCGTTAACGATATACTCACCTACGCCTGTCTGAATAAGCATAAGCCCATAATGAGCAAGCTGTTGGCCGGACGTAGAACAGGGAGTGATGTCGAGTTGTTCGATGAGTAACGGTTCATGCTGGCTGGAATATATCATAACGAATGGCATTTTTAAAGACGTGAGTAAGCTTTTTAACATCCATTGCCAACAGGGTGCCAATACGTTAAAAAAATATAAATTAAACTTAAACAATTGATTTTTAGCATATTAGTATCTTGTTAGTCTCAAAAGGAGACTCCAAAATAGTAGAGACTCCAATATATTGGAGATGAGTAATGGAGTCGATGGTAGGTTGTACCTTTACTGATCATCAATGAGCGAACTTGCTATGGCTTACCCCGGCGAACTGACTCGGCTGCCTTCGCTGCTGGTCGTGGAGGACGAGTTTCTGATTGCCCATGACCTTCAGCGTATCCTGATAAAAGCGGGTTACCAGGTTATTGGCCTGGCTGGATCGGTGGCCGAAGCCAAAGCCATCGTAGCCGATCAAACGCCCGATATTGTGCTGCTGGACATTTTTCTGGATGGTGACGAAACCGGCATTGATCTGGCCCATTGGCTGAACGAGCAGTCGATTCCTTTCGTTTTTCTATCTGCTAACCTGACCGACGGCCTGCTGGAAGCGGCCAAACAAACCCAACCGTTTGGCTTTCTGACCAAGCCGTTTCGGGAGAAAGATGTGCTGACCACGCTGGAAATAGCCCGTTACCGTCATGCTCACAGCGAAGAGGCTAAACTGCGCCAGCAGCAGGCGATTCAGATTGCGGTTAACAACGCCATTGTCACGATTCAGGATCGTGAGCAACTGTGTCTGGCCATTGCCCACCAGATCGACCAACTGGTACCTTTTTCGTTTCTCAATCTACGAATTGGCCTGCCCGACGAATCGTCGTTTTACTGGTTGATGCTGGAGAAAACCGAAGCTAATACGTTTGGCCGGGTAAATCTGGCCGCCCTGTTGCAAAACGAAGCGGATACGCAACTGCTCGATAAGTTGGACCGCGAAGCACCGGATCGGCTTGGCGAGCAGAAAGGTGTATTCACCGGCGAAGCTTTTGACCAGCTTTGTGATAGCTACATTACCGCACGCTCCTGTCGGGATAATTTTGGGGTTCGCTCGCTGATGCTATTTCCCGTTACCCTCAAGCGTAATGCCATAACAACGATCATTTTATCCAGTACGCAAACAGATGGATTCACGCAGAAAGATTATCAGGCGGTTAGTTTGATTACGCCCCAGATTGCCCTGGCGCTGGATAATTTGCTGGTGTATGAAGAACTGGAAGCCCGTCGGCAAATGAAAGCCATTGAATTAACGATTGTCAATGCCTTCCGGTATGGTAATGATCTGAAGACAATTTTAGCGCAGGTGGCCAGCAGTATCAACGAACTGATGCCCGTCGATCTGGTGGCGCTTTACCAGGTTGGACGATCACCGGAAACCGTTCCCATCGATAGCTTGGTGCATAAGGAAGCTGGTTCGTTCGTGGCCTTGTCTGAACAGGATTTAGCCCGTCGATATGGCATTCCGCCGACCGACTGGAAACAGGTGCTGGCCGATATGCGCTCCTGGCTGATTAAGCCAACGCTCCGTGTCGGTTGCCAGTTTGCCGATGGAACATCCCCGACCATACTGAACAACATATACCGGAAGTTGGGCTTTCAATCCGCTATGTACGTCCCGATTTTTATCAAAGATCAGCCCATGGCCTCGCTGGTGCTGGCCAGCCGGGCAGCGTATGCGTTTACCTACAAGGACCTCAGTACGTTGCAGGATATCAGTAACCAGATGGGGCTGGCGCTGGAAAACCTGCTGGCTTTTGAGCGGATCAAAACCCTGAGCGAGAAACTCGAACAGGAAAAGACCTACCTGACCGAAGAAATTAAAACCAGCCATAATTTCGAGGAGATTATTGGGGATAGCCCCGCGTTACATACCGTCTTTAATAGCATTGGCCAGGTAGCTCCAACCGACTCGACGGTACTGATTCTGGGCGAAACCGGAACTGGTAAAGAGCTGGTAGCCAGAGCTATCCATAATTTATCGTCGCGCAAAGGCCGGACGGTGGTTAAAGTGAACTGTGCGGCTTTACCAGCCCAACTGATTGAATCCGAACTGTTTGGCCACGAACGGGGTAGCTTTACCGGCGCGACGGAAAAACGAATCGGTAAGTTTGAGCTAGCCAATGGCGGTACGTTGTTTCTGGACGAAATTGGTGAATTACCTCTCGAATTACAGGCGAAACTGCTGCGGGCGATTCAGGAAAAAGAAATCGAGCGCCTGGGAGGGAAAGGCCCTATTCAGATCGATGTCCGGATCATTGCGGCCACCAACCGGAACTTGCAGCAGGAGGTGGCCAATAGCCGGTTTCGATCCGATCTCTATTACCGACTGAACGTTTTTCCAATTGTGGTGCCGCCCCTCCGTGAGCGCCCCGACGATATTCGACCGCTGGCCATGCATTTTCTCCAGCGCATCAGCAAGAAACTAGGCAAACCCCTGACAAGTATCGCCAATACCGCACTTCAGCAACTGCTTACGTATCCCTGGCCGGGCAATATTCGGGAATTAGAACACGTGCTGGAACGGGCGGCCATTCTGTCGCCAACGGCTACGCTGGAACTGGCCGAACCGCTACGACCCAGTGCATTTTCAGCGGTTTCGTTGATGACCAGCCAATTGACCGAGGAGGTGATACCCATCGATGAAACCATGCGGGCGGCTATTTTGGCAGCTCTGGCTAAATCAGGAAATCGGATTCGGGGCAATGGTGGGGCGGCTGAACTACTCAACCTAAAGCCAACCACGCTGGAAGCCCGGATGAAAAAGCTGAATATCAGCGCTCAAACTAGTGCTCGGTCAATTTAGATTCTATCGATTCTCGAGTTTCTATTGTATTGACAACCATAGGTTATAGGATCAACCGGGCGTTTCTGAGAATCGATAGAATCCTCCAGAATCTAGTTTGTCAACGTACTAGGCCCTCCCCGTTCTGAAAGCCAATCAGACAGGTATCAGCTTTGCCCGGCTGGCTTTTGGAGTCTGACTGAATTCAAGCTGAATCTGGACGCCCGCATCCTGATGAATCCGCAACTTACCTCCCATCTGGCGACTCAGGCCCCGAATCATGGTCAGGCCCAGCGTCGGGGTGCGGTCAAGGTCGAGTCCGGCGGGGAGGCCTACACCATCATCGCTGATTGTCAGTCGGTACAGTTGCGTGCCTTCCGGCTGTAGTTGAATCGATATCAAGCCCGCCCGGTTTTGCGGAAAGGCATATTTGAGGGAGTTTGTCACGGCTTCGTTAATGATCAGTCCAAGCGGAATAGCTTGCGTCACATCCAGTTGGATGGCCGCTACCGTAATCTTCGTTCGTACCAAATCCGTTTGCAGAAATGATTCCATCAGGTAATCGACAATCTCGTCGATGAACTCGGCCATATTCACCAGCGCCAGATTGTCCGACTGGTATAATTTCTGGTGAATCAGGGCCATTGCCTGCACCCGGTTCTGGCTGTCCTTAATCGCCATCAGCGCCTTGGGGTCCTGCAAAAAATCGGATTGGGCATTGAGCATACTCGATATGATTTGCAGGTTGTTTTTAACCCGGTGATGAATCTCCTTCAGCATCCATTCTTTCTCGTCCAGCAGGTTTTCTTTCTCCCGCAAAATCTGTTCGAGGGAGCTGTTTTTCTGATTGATTTCGAGCTGTTTGGCTTCCAGAAGTTGGTTGCTGCGTTGTTTGAGCCGGTATCGATTATAGCTCACGCCCAGTAAACCAGCCAGCAAAACGACTACGACAATGATACTATTTCGGGTCGTGCGGGCCTGCTGAAGCTGAGCCGTTTGAAGTTGACTCCGGTTGGTCAGCAATTGGATGTTCCGTTGATTTAACCGAATGGCATTGTCTTTCTGCTGAATCTGATACTGGATTTCTAACTGAGCAATCTGACGGCTTTTGGTTTCATTCAACAAGGAATCACGAAGATCGACAAACTGCTGATAATGGCGAATGGCCTGTGGATACTGCCGTTGCGTGGTGTCCAGTTGAAACCAGAGCAGGTAGTTCTGGGCCTGCTCGATGGGCGAACTATTCCGTCGGCAGAGGGCATCATTCTCGGTTAAGTACTGACTGGCTTTGGCATATTGGCCGGATGCAATGTAAAATCGAATCAAGGATTGATAGATACTGACCTGCCCGATGCTTTCCCAGCCTTCTTTGGGGGTTAACGCTATGATTTGATCGCAATAATGCTGGGCCAGGGAATACTGTTTCAACGTTCGGTATACATCGATAAACCGCATGGCCAGGTGAATACGGCTACCATCCTCCAGGGGAGGGTTTTTGCGTGCGACTGTTTTCAGCAGGGTCAAGGCACGTTGTGGTTGATGCATACTCAGCAGCACCATTGAAAGATTGCCCGCCACCTGAATGATGGATGGATTGTAGTTGTTTTTCTGCGCTAACGCATACGACTTTTTAAAGTATCGGTAAGCCTGCCGGTATTGCCCCATGGCGAAGTAGGTTAAGCCAACCCGGTTGTAGGCGGTACAGGCCAGCAACCCTGTATCATGGTATTGCTCCGTCCGCTGGATCGCCAATAAGCCGTATTTCAGGCCCTCCCGATAATCGCCCAGTTTCGTTGATACGTAGCCGAGTAAATCATACAGGCCTGTCATATCCATACAGGTGTTGGTCTGGCAGAGCGCCAGCGCCTGCCGAAGCTCGCTAACTGCCTGTGTATACTCGCCCCGGAGCTGCTGAAAATCAGCCAGTTCTTTCAACAGATTAGCCTCCCGTACTTTGTCGTTTAACTGCTTTACAACCGCAAGTGCCTTTTGGGTATAGTCGATTCGCTGGGGGAGTTCCTGTTTGTTAATCCAGTAAGACAGCGCTAATTCGAGATAGCCTTCCACGAGTTCGGGCTTATAGCCAAACTGCGTAAAGATACCGATGGCTTGCCGGGCGTATCGCCTGCCAGCGTTCTTATCGCCTTTTTCCCGAAGCGCTTGGGCCGTTGTTAAATAACTACGTCCCACCCCCAGCGGATACTGGAGCGCCTGACTGAGCGCCTGGGCCTGCTGGGAAAGCTTCAGGGCCGTATCCAGGTCAGAAACCAGTTCCCCTTTCTTAAAAACGTATTCACGGCTCAGCTGGAGCAGTAAGCTAACCCGATTAGTATCTGGCTGACTGGCCTGGATTTGTGCATGTAATCGGCTGAAAACCGAATCCTGACTCTGCCCTCGACCCGATAGCAGGACAACGAGTATGAGGGGTAAAGCCCAGCCTTTTTTCATGAGTACACGTCAGGTTTAGTGCCCCCTAAATATCTCCTTTTTCTGGAATGATTGGGGAGAAGGCCCTCTGAAAACCATCAATGTACCGTAAAACCATCGATTTATACTGTTCCTGCACCCCATCAATCGGTAAGTTTGCGGTAGGCTGCTGAACGAATCTTAACTGCTTTCCCGACGAGCATGCATCCCCTGGAAACCGTTATTTTACTGCTCATTTTTGTGATTGGCCTGGCGATGCTAGCCCGGCGGCTGCATCTGGTTTTTCCTATCCTGCTGACCGTGGGTGGCCTGTGCATTGGCTTTATCCCCGGCTTACCCAGCGTATCGTTAGACCCCTCGATTGTGCTGCTGGTTTTTCTGCCTCCGGTGCTCTACAGTGCCGCCTGGTATACCAACTGGAGCGACTTCCGCCGAAATTTAGAACCCATCGTGGTGCTGGCATTGGGTCTGGTGCTGGTTACTAGTATAGGAATTGCCTTAGTCGCTCATGCGCTGATTCCAGGCTTTACGCTAGCAATGGGGCTATTGCTCGGAGCCATCGTCTCGCCTTCCGATGCCGTGGCCGCCACGGCGGTGATGAAGACATTGGCCGTACCCCGACGAATCATGGTCATTCTGGAAGGCGAAAGTCTGGTCAACGACGCAACGGCCCTGGTGCTTTTCCAACTGGCGCTGGCGACGATCGGTACGGGCGCTTTTTCGTTTAGCGATTCACTGTTGCATTTTCTGGTACTGGCCGGGGGCGGAGTGGGCGTTGGACTGGCCGTTGGCTATGTCTCGTTTTGGCTGCACAAATACGGTCGACTCGAACCCGCTTTGGAAACGGTGTTAACGTTCGTGACGGCGTACTCGGCGTATTTGGCCGCCGAAAAACTGCATCTGAGTGGCGTATTAAGCGTTGTCACGGCAGGACTTCTCATTGGGCATAAGCAATCGCGGGTGCACAGCCCGGTGGTACGGATGCAGGCGGTGGCGGTCTGGGATTTTGTTATTGTCTTGCTGAACGGCCTGATTTTCATTCTGATTGGCTTGCAACTGCCTCATGTGGTTACTGCGATCAAAGGACAGTCATTAGGACAACTCATTGGCTTTGGGGTGATTATCAGTTTAGTTGCGATTCTCGTTCGCTTTCTGTTCATCTTCCTGGCCGATACCGTTTCGAACCAGTTCCGTCGTCTTATCCACCTGCTGCCGGTGTTTCCGTCACGGAAGCATACAACCCTGCTGGCTTATGTCAGTATGCGGGGGATCGTCTCGCTGGCCGCTGCACTGTCTATTCCGGAGCGATTACCGAACGGATTTCCGTATCCGGGTCGAAACCTGATTTTGTTCATTACGTTTTGCGTGATTCTGTTTACCCTGGTTGGGCAGGGCATTGCGCTTCCGGCGGTCATTCGGGCTTTACAGTTCGGCCAGCAAGCTACCGACTATCTCTCCCGACACGAAATTCGTAAACGACTGTCAACACGCGCCCTGGCAGGTGTCCGTCAGGTAGTCAATGCGGAAGGGTTGACCGGCAACGTTGTCCAGGGAATCATTGCCCGTCATCAGGCGCAGGTTCAGGAATTGAAACAGGGGGAATCGACTACGGCGCTTAATGAGCATAAGCTGGGGCAACGATTGACACAGGTCGCGATTCAGTCGCAGCGGGAGGAATTGCTGGCACTACGGGACAACCAGCAAATTGATGTCGAACTGTTTCATGAGCTGGAAAATGAACTCGACCGGGAAGAGGTCCAACTACAAAACGCAACTGCGTAAACAACTTAAATAATGGATTACGCATCTGCAAAACACGGATGCGTAATCCATTATTGATCAGTTATAAGCCGCCAGCCACTTGGCTTTGAGCGCAGCCCGGGCATCGATAAATTCCTGATCTGTTCCCTGAGCAATGGCATCCAACGGATAGCGTAGCGGACGGCTCCCACGTTTCATGTTGATCAGGGTTAAAATACCGTCGGCAATCGTTTGCGGATTCATCTTAAATTCGGCCATCTTGCCGAACAACGACTGCCCAATGGCGTTAAACTGCTGCATGGCAGCCTCACCGTATTCAGCTATAATCGCTGCTTTGTCGGCATTTACACCGGTTTTAACCCCAGTGTTCATCTCGGTTGGGTAAACGCCGGACTGAATACTGACGTTTTCAATACCGTATTCGCGGAGTTCGTCCTGCAAGCCTTCTGTAATGGTTTCCACACCGAATTTGGAGGCCATGTAGGGGATCATAAACGGCAGCGTATGGCCGCTGGCACCCGAGGTAATGTTGATGATCAAGCCGCTTCTGGCCTGGCGCATGCTCGGCAACACCGCCTGGTAGGTACGAATAACACCGTAAAAATTAACTTCGAACATCGTCCGAATCTGGTCTAACGAGTAACCCTCCAGCAAGCCAAAACCGGCTACGGCAGCATTGTTAACCAGTACGTCGATACGGCCGTAGTTGGTCAGTGCATAGTCGAAGGCTGCTTTTACGGAAGTATCGTCCGTTACGTCGATCTCAACGACGTCAATGTTGGGAATGGCGGCTAATTCGGCAGCGGCATCTTTATTTTTGGCTTGAACTCCGCGCATACTGGCCAGCACGGTATGGCCTGCTTTCGCTAGCGTAAGGGCAGTTAATTTACCAAAACCAGTACTGGTACCGGTGATAAAAACGATGGTTGACATGGCTATTTTTTCTTTGTGATGACTGATGTTTGAACGTCACAAAGGTGCAGCACCTGCCCAACTTGCTCCTTGATGTATCATAAGAAAGAAATTGATCTAGATCAATGGAGTCGTTTTTATTTCTTTGCCACCTGATTGCGTACCCGGCTCAGGGTTTCGGGCGTCATACCCAGATAGGAAGCAATCATGCTTTGCGGGACCCGTTGGGCGAATGATGGGTATTTATTGACAAAATTCAGGTATTTTTCTTCAGCCGAGTAACTGATGGCAGCCTGGATGCGGTTCTGGGAAGCAACAAAACTTCGCTCCAGAATCGAATTCACCATCTCGTTGAACACCGGTATTTCCTGACTGATCCGATTAAAGTTATCCTTCGTGATCAGGACAACTTCACTCTCCTCAATGGCATCGATGTTGAATCGAGAGGGCTTCCCCGAGATTAGGCTCTCGCGGTCGCCGATCCACCAGTTCTCTACTGCCAACCCAATCACGTGTTCCAGCCCCTTTTCATCCACCGAATACGAGCGCAGGCAACCTTTCGTGACGAAAGCGTTATATACCCAGACATCACCCTCCTGAAGAAGATACTGTTTTTTGCGCAGCTTTTTCACGGTCGAGAGCGACTTGATCCGCTCGGCTTCCGCGTCCGTCAGGGCAATGTGCTGGTTGAGGTAATGAATGAAAACGTCGTACACCGTAAAATTGGCTGGTAAGGAATTCGCAAAGAAAACCTATTTTTTAGATTCTGTCGGCTTGTTTTAAATCGGAACAACTTCGGGCTTTCGTTTTCTGGTAACGGCAATCAGGCTCTATATGGCCATTTGGCCACCAGCCGAACGTAGCGTGGCAGCGATAGCGAGGTCAACCTACCCAGGTCCACACTTGATGCTATCTAACCGAGTCAGATGGAAACCGGACGCCGATTCGACTGACCGCCTAAAAACAACCCTAGTAATCCGCCCATCAGACCGGAAAAAATAAATTTTACTGGAAACAAGTCTTCTAGCAGACGGGAAGACTTTTCTTCGAAGGCCACGGTAGTTCCTAAGGCAAGAAGATACCAGATCAAAAAGGGTGTAACACTGACCAGTAATCGAGTTAAAAACGAATAGTGTAGCGACCGGCTAAGCACCAGGGCACCGATCAGGCCACTCAGGCCTGCACTCACATAGAAGTGGGGAGTCCCATCGACCGGGGCCAGGATGCGCATGCCCGTAATACTAATGCCTAAACAGCAACTAAATAGGCCAAGTCCAGCTACAAGAAGCCAACCAAGGGGCGCTTGCCTTAACCAGGTGAGTAAGGTTTGACTGCCCGCTGATAGATAGCCAATCGCCACTTGGAAAAGCATCAGCAACCAGACTAAATAGAAGCCACGCCAAAAAAGCCCATGAACATGACCAAACTCGCTGTGGGTCCACCGCTCTGTGCTCGTTTTAGTGACCAACGCTTCGAATTGATGGTGGCCGAGGTAAGCTCCTAAAGCGGAGCCGCCCAGTAATACCGCCATTCCTATGATTAATCGGATGGGGCGTTGATCGAGCTGAGTAAACAACCATGATCGCACCCGCCCGCTCTCGTTGAACCACCGACTCACGCCGACCGAGAGACCAATTAGCAACAGGAGTGATAAGCTCATGTCTAGAAGCGATGTTAGGAGCGAATCACCCAAATAGCGAGCTAATGCCACGGCCCCAAAATCAATAACCATCTCAACGGTATTTTTGACTAGCATAAAACTGATTATACCCAGCAGCAGCAGTACTGATTCCCGTTGAGGCTGCGCGGGCCGACCTAATTTACCGAATTCCTCGGCCAAAACGTCCACAGGTCCTACCCGGTGGGTCGCCACTAGAAAAGCCTCTTGCTGACTTAGGCCCGTGGCTTGTAAGGCGTCCATGCCATCCACTAAATGGCTTTGCAATTCCCGAAGGTCGTCTTTGGTAAAGGTGCCCCGTTGTTCGAGTTGGCTTAGCCAACTTTGAGTGGCCTGGGTTAGGTCAAAGTGGGATTTAGGTTCCATAGCGATTGAAGGAGTTGATTGATCATATTCCAGTTGGCGCGTTCAGCTTCGAGAACCTCGCGTCCCTGCTGTTTAAGCGCATAATATTTTCGTTGGCGCTCATTGTCCGCCGTGCGCCATTGGGTTTGGACTAATCCTCGCTGCTCCAGTTTTCGTAACACGGGATAAAGGGTACCCTCGGCCACGTCAAGCTGTCCTTGGGAGCGTAAGCGTATATTGCGGATGATTTCGTAGCCATAACTTTCGCCATCGGCCAGAATGGTGAGCACTAGGGGCACCAGGGTGGCCGCAATAAGCTCTTTATTAATTTCGGGCATGTGTCTATACTTAGAATTACAAGGTATTGTAAATATACATAGAACTTCTATGCTTACAAATTTTTCTCAATAAATTTGGTTAGTTGTGTGAGATCCGTCGTTCCGCTCTTGATTTGTCACTCCGTTTTTATTTCGTATTGTATCATGAAATGCTCCTACCTGAGACGAAGTTGCATTTTAGTAACCTTCACGTTTTTAGGAGTGTCAATTACGATCAAGTGCCTTGCCATCCAGACTAAAGGTTGTTGTCTGGACAAAGCACGTCCTACTTCTTTATTGGTGGCCGCCGATATTATCATTAACTTTAATAGCCATTAAAGTCGAACTTTAGTATGCCTCAATCAAATTTTGCCACTATTACCTCCATTCAAGGGGGAAGAAGCATCCAGATAGGCGATTGTAAAACCACGTTTCTGGTCGACCAAATGGATACGGGCGGGCTCTACTGTGTCGTTGAACATGATTTACCTGCTGGCTTTCCAGGTCCGCCCCCTCATGCTCATCAAGTGACTACTCACACCTTTTATGTTCTCCAAGGGACAGTAACGCTTGTCATCGATGGGCAGATCATTGAAGCGATAGCCGGTACCTGCGTGTATATACCCACTGGAACGGTTCATGGTTTTTCCAATCCAGGTCAAGAGCGAGTCCGTATGGTGGAGATTGATACACCAGGGCGTTTCCAAGATTACTTTGAGGAGTTAGGACGCGAGTTCCCGGTTGGGGAACCGATTGATCAGGTGCGCATGGCCCAGCTTCAGCAGAAGTATGATTTCGTAGCAGCTAACTAACGCGCTCAAATGAGAGGAAGGAAATTTCAAGTATCTGCTTCTTTATAGGGGTGTTTTTAAGCAACGATTCACTTACGATTCGAACGATAAATGTAATTTAAGTCTTAATGGACACCGCTTCGAGCCCAGTTGCAAACGGCCTGCGTATGCTTTTTGATAAGGCTTTGGCGGCAGGCGGACAACTGATTGATGGCTTTCTGCACTTACCAATGAGTATGGGCAACGGCTTTATTAAGCTGGTACCTATCGAACCAGGGCTTCTACTCATCATCCACCGCTATTCACTACGGGAAGAAACCATAATAGAACGCTTTGCCGAAGACAATCAGGCTGAACGATTGCTGATTTCGTTTCAATCTTTTGATCCTAAGCTCTCGGCGGCTCACTTGTCCACCGCACAACTCGCTTCGACAACCCTTACTTTTAGAACTGTCCTACCGGCACATACACCTATTTTCTTCGTTGGCGTTGTGGTGGAAAAAACACTGTTGGCCCATTGGCTAGGTAGCCATCAAGCGGCACCGATTGGCTTGCTCACCCACCAGCAACCGTGCCTGGTAGAAGCCTTACTCACCCCCGAAATCCAATCGACCTTGCAGGATATAACGACGCTCCGCCCTGTTGATGACTTAGATTTGTTGTTTTATCGCATCAAACTGCAAGAGCTGCTCTACTGGCTACTTCGAGAGCTGGGTCAGCGTTCTATTCGTAACGTACAGCCATTGCATTCAACCGATGTAGCAACTATTTTCCAGGTAAGAGCGACGCTACTCAGCGCGCTCGACAGCCCACCCACCCTGGCTCAACTGGCCAAGTTGGCGGGTATGGGTCAAACGAAGCTCAAGCAGTTGTTCTATCAGGTCTTTGGCACCAGTCCTTATGCTTATTTTCAAGTAGCTCGCTTACAGGAAGCCAGGCGATTGCTAGAGCAGTGGTCCGTATCAGAAGTAGGCCACCAGTTGGGTTTTACCAATTTGGGTCATTTCGCCCACTTGTTCAAACGCCAATTCGGCTTGACCCCAAAGCATTATCAAGCCGCCAAGCGTCAAAAGGATATTCATTGAATCCGCCAGATACGAACAATATTGCGACTGAATCAGCTATTTTGTTCGAAAGGATCACCGGACCTTTGTGAAAAGAAGTCAACGTCTAAAGACTCCTATCACATATGAATACCAACAACTCGATTATGACCGTCCCTACTAACCTGCGTATTGGTATTATCCTAGGCAGCACCCGCCCTGGCCGCCGAGGGGACCAGATTGCTTCCTGGGTACTCGATACGGCCCAGCATCACGGGGGAGCCACCTACGAACTCATTGACCTGGCCGAGCATAATCTGGGCAATCTGGATGAGCCAAACAATCCGAATTTTCAGCAGTACCAGCACATGCACACTCAAAAATGGAGTGAGCTGATTGATAGCTTTGACGGTTATGTCTTCATTACCCCGGAGTACAACCATTCCATACCGGGTGCTCTGAAAAACGCGCTGGACTATGTCTATAAGGAGTGGAATGATAAAGCCGCTGGTATTGTCTGCTACGGCGGTTGGGTGGCCGGATCACGAGCCGCTGAAGCCTTACGGGTCATCTTGCCTGAACTCCAGATAGCCAGCGTTCGAGCACAGGTTTCCATATCAACTCACGCGACCTTTGGCACAGGGGTATTCATTGCCGGTGCAACCCTTAAGGCCTCGGTTGATCTGATGCTTACGCAACTACTGGCCTGGGCGAAAGGACTGCGTAGTGTACGGGCGGCAAAGGCTGGTTTGATAAATTGAGTAATTGTTGGCTACCAGCCAACAATTCAAGTTAAAATCGTTGACTTAATCTTATAAAAACCCTCCTTTTCGTACGACGGTTGCAAGCACTGCTTGAGGCAAACGATTTTTCCTGAGAACTACCCAATATAAGGCGTTTTAGGCTTTCACGGCTGACCCAGGCGAAGCAAATATTTATGCTGGCCGGAAAGAACCAGCTCACCCCGCTGATTGTGCACCGAAACCGCCGTTACGACCTGCCCCGTATCGCCTTGAGGAATAAGATCAGTAATTGTGAGGGCTGAATACAGCGTATCGCCCGAATGGACTTCTTTCAGAAATGTACAGGACAGTTCGCTGAAATTGATGAACACCTCGCCAATAAAATGCGGAAACAACGTAGCGCCTGGTGCCGTAAAGGCCAACACCTGAAGGCCATGAACCACTGGGGCCGAATGGCCATGTTTACGCGCCCATTCTGCATCGTAATGAACGGGATGGTTATCGCACGAGACGGTTTGGAACGCCGACGCATGGGCATCGGTCAGGGTGCGGCTGGGTGCCCGAAACACATCGCCGACACGCAGATCGGCGAACGTTTTGGGAGGAACAACCAGAAACGAGTTAGGGGCAAATGAGCTGCTGTCCGCAGCAGATGGCTGAGTGATTACAGAATCCATAGGTCAGCATGATTTGGTTAACTCATTGAATTAGTTCGCTTTCAAGGGGGGTAAGCTTTGCTCGATCTTTGCTCGTGAGGCTTCGTACTGCTTCGGTAGTTTTAGCCCGCTTCCTAATTCAGGAAGTGGCTCATCGACCGTAAAGCCGGGATTGTCGGTGGCAATTTCGAACAGCACACCACCAGGTTCACGGAAGTAGAGCGAGAAGAAATAATCGCGGTTGATTTTGGGGGTAATCTGTAAGCCACTCTCCAGAATCTTTTCCCGAAATTCCATCTGGATGGCATCATTGGCCACCCGAAACGCTACGTGGTGGTTCGTTCCGGCGGCATTCCGGCCCAGCTTGCCATTTGGCTCTTCCAGCAAATCCACAATCGACGCATTGGGTACGGTATCCGTTTGAAACCGGTAGCGATTGCCTTCCTGCCCCAGTTGCTGATAGCCAAAAATATCGGTCAGTACGCGGGCGGTGGCGTCAATGCGTTGCAGCGTCAGCGTAACACTGTGGAAACCCTGCGTGGCCATATCCTGCTTAATATCTTCCGTTTCCCAGGCTGCACGGTCGTCCGGTTGCTTCGGAACAATAAGCGCAATAGCCAACCCGTCGGGATCGGTAAACGGCAGATAGGTTTCGCCAAAGCGCTCGGCTTGTTCACCCATCGACACACCAGCCTCCCGGAAGCGACCGGCCCAGTTGTCCAGGCTACCCTTCGGCACAGCGTATCCAATTTCGGTGGCCATGCCAACGCCGTTTCGACCAGGGCCGATGCCTTCCCAGGGAAAGAAGGTCAGAATCGTGCCGGGTGTACCGGTTTCGTTGCCATAGTAAAAATGATAGGTATTCGGGTCATCGAAATTGACCGTTTTTTTTACCAGGCGCAGGCCCAGCACATGCGTATAAAAATCGTAGTTGCGCTGAGCGTTGTTGGCAATGGCCGTAATGTGATGCAGCCCTAAAATTGTGTTATTCATAGTGATATCCTTTCTTTTCGACAGGATTTACGGGATGGACAGGATTAATTATTCTGAAAATCCTGTCCATCCCGTAAATCCTGTCGAAAAATAACTTGCCTACTTCGCCGGACCGCGTTACGATGCTGCTTGGATAAAAGCCAGCAAGTCGGCGTTGATGGTGGCCGCTTCGGTAGTTGGCATACCATGCGGAAAGCCAGGATACGTAATCAGACGGCCATTCTTCAGGAGCTTGATTGCTTTGCGCGCCGTAATATCGATGGGTACAATCTGATCATCTTCGCCGTGCAGGACCAGTACCGGTACGTCGATGCTTTTCAGGTCTTCCGTAAAATCGGTTTCGGAAAACGCTTTGATACCGTAATAATGCGCGTTGATACCACCCATCATTCCCTGACGCCACCAGTTATCCCGCACGCCCTGGAGGGGAGTTGCACCGGGTCGGTTGTAGCCATAGAAAGGCAGGGTAAACTCGTTGAAATACTGCGGCCGCCGGGTAGCCGTACCTTCCCGTATCTCGTCGAATATCGACATGGGTACCCCGTCTGGATTAGCATCGGTTTTTACCATCAAGGGGGTTACAGCACTGATAAGGACTGCTTTCGTAACCTGTCCGTATTTGGCTACGTAGCGGGCAACTACCCCGCCACCCGTAGAATGACCAATGTGGATAGCCTCTTTCAGATCCAGAAAGTCAACTAGTTCGGCAATATCAGCGGCATACGTATCAATATCGTGACCGTTTGTGGCTTGCGTTGACCGGCCATGCCCCCGGCGATCGGCTGCAACTACACGGTATCCATGTTGCAGGAAAAACATCATCTGGGCGTCCCAGTCATCACTGGATAAGGGCCAGCCATGATGAAAGACAATGGGCTGTCCGGTTCCCCAATCTTTATAATAAATCTCGGTACCGTCTTTAACTGTTAGCGTAGGCATAGTCTTTAGGTTTATAAGAGTTGAACACTATCGGAGAGAGAAGAAACTCTTCGATTTACCGAGACAAAGTTGGCGGGAAGTAGCTTACCAATAGCGGTACGAATCGGGGGGAATTCGGTAAAAATTGACGTTTCTAGGCAATAAGTTTAAACTGATTTGGCTACTGACGTTTCCTGAAGGCTGAGTCAGCAAAGGCGAGAAGGGCTTGTCGGGCAATCAATTGGCTGATTTCAAGACGGATCAATGGAAGCCGTGCCGCAAAAAACGCTCCTAAAGGAGACGAAAATAGGTTTGAGTATCTATCGGGGTTACGGGTGTTCTTCATTGACGTACCGGGGTTCACAACCGATGTTTATGTAGGCAATCCGTATGATGACCGGCTTTGTGAACACCGCAAATATTCCTTCTGAAATTATGAACCGGTTTACCAAATTGCCGATTTTGCAATCTGTATGTTTTCAAATGGGAAAGGGGCTCACTGGATTCAATCGGTTCAGGTGGGCGAATCGATTTATTTCAACCAACCCAGGGGAAAACTGCTGATAGATAACACGGCTGACAACTATTGGTTGATATGCTCCTAAAGACCTTCGTACAGAACCATTCTGGAAATAAGTAGCTTTCAGCAGACATGGTTGATTCATTCCACCTGACATCTATTTAGGAAAATAGTACAAAAACGATCGACAATGCACCAACAACTCCTAAAACTCATTTCGAAAAACGGATCATTTTCCGAAAAAGACAGCGCGTTGTGTGAGCAGTATTTCGAGCCTATGCGGGAATGAGAATGTCTGTACGATTACATAGGCTACTACCCTAGTGAGTGCATCTTCGACCCGATTAACCTTCCAGTGGGCGAAGAAGGGTTGATTAACTCGAAGGGAAGAGTGGACAAGTTGCCTTTTTTAGTGAAGTAAAATGATTCGTACCCAGCCGATCGATAATGGCGGTTTGGACAAATTGGTAGCAAAGCGACCTAACGGCTGATTACTTACGGATCGCCTAAAGTAGTGGGCCTTAGTCAGCAACCGCCTACCAGGGCAACGTCTCACCCATCTGAGAAAATGTACCCGTCGGTCCGTTTTCGTCCAGTAAGGCTAGGGCCACTCCACTTTTCGCCCCATCTTCTGGCGTAAGTGGCGCCTGATCTGATCCGATCGATGTCTTTACCCAACCCGGATTGACTGCGTTTACCTTGATGTTGGTGTTGCGAAGGGCATTGGCTAAAAACACAGTAAATTGGTTCAGGGCCGTTTTGGAAGCGCTATACGCGTAAGGTTTTAAGGCGAACAGCCAATGCGTTTCGTCGATATGAACACCAAAGGAGCCCGAGATGCTGCTGATATTGACGATCCGTCCGGCTTCACTTTTTTTGATTGCTGGCAGTAAGGATTGGGTCAGCTCCACGGTTCCAAAATAGTTGATATCAAATGTGTCGCGGAGCGTTTTCAGTGGAACGGTTTCGGTGTTGTTGCCGAACCAGGCGCTATCCAGGAATACGGCGGCATTGTTGACCAGGATATCGAGTTTGCCGAATTTATGCTCAATGAATATTCTGGTATTTTCTATATCGGTAGACTTACTGATGTCTAATTTGACGAATGTTACATCCAATGACAGAGCACGTAACGTTTCCTCTGCCTTTTTGCCCTCCGTTTCATTTCTGGCTCCTATCAGGACCTTAATACCCTGTTGTGCTAGTTGTTTAGCTGTCTCAAAACCAATGCCTTTATTGGCTCCTGTTACTAGTGCTATTTTCGTCATTTTGCAATGTGTTATAAGTACAATGCAAAGATGAAGCCGATCACCGAGGCCGTGTTAGTCTAAATAAAACCAATCATTACTAAAATCAAACTTGGGCGTAAGTGACTGTGAATTATACTGGAGATAACTATTTTGTTGTTTTTCTGTACGCTGTGGGTGAAACCCGTACGTGTTTCTTGAAAAACAAATTGAAGTGCGATGCCTGCTCGAAACCCAGGGAGCTGGCAATCTCCACAATATTCCAGTTGGTTATCTTCAATAGAATTTTCGATTCCTGAACGATCCGTGCCGCTATGATTTCGCTTACCGTTCGGCCTTTCGATAGCTTTACCTGTCGGTTTAGATAATTGGGATGTAAGGACAAGTCATCCGCAAAATCCTTTACCGTTTTTAATCGGAGGGGATTCTGAGCCGATTCTACAGGAAACTGGGCTTCCAGTAAGCGTATAAAGGCACAGGCTATGACCTCACTCGTGTTATTCTTTTTTACGTAGGAACTGACCGGATCAAGCTTTTGTGCGTTGAAAATCAGTTCGAGCAAATAGGTACGTTGCAGGTTTTCCTTAAAATCGCCGTTAGTTTGTTGTTCTTCGACTAGTTTGGCATAGATACCAACGATTTTTTTTGTTTGTTCATCCGTCAATGAATAAATAGTCTGCCTCCCTGGTTTATAAATAGGAAATTCAAGCAACCGGTACCCACTATTACTTTTTGTGATAAAACTCTCTTTAAACAGGCAGCTTATGCCTACATATACCCCTTCTGCTGCGTGAATGCCAAAGGGTATTTTCGTGCTGGTAAATAATAATGAAGTACCTGATACATCGATCTGTGTCTCTTCAAATTCAAGCGTATACTTACCTTGTAAAAGGGTAACCGTGTAATACGTCTTTCGACTATACTCAAATGATAAGGGGGTATTGTTATCCACCGTACTCAAATTTAGTATATCGAAGTTTACGGCATCCCCTTTATCTGTTGCATAAAGCGTTCGCTTAATGTTCCTGAGTTCCGAAAGTGTGGTTGTGTCTATTTGCATGGGGCTATCTGATGCGTTCATTCGATGACCTTTACAGGTCTGATGGGTAAGGAACACGTTATGAGGAGAAAATAGTTAACCATGCATCACTTTTAGTTGAAGGAAGCCCGTTACCTAAGGGGTGATGAGTTGGTTTTCTTTGTCTATCGTCAAAAGAGATCCTTAATAAAACGATCAGGTATCATGAAGAGATCATTGTCTCCTATGGAAGATTCTTTTAAAAAGATAAAATTGGCGGGCAATAGCTAATATTGAAAATAATCATATGACAAGTGAATTAAGTAATTAAGGCTAAGGGAGTATGTTCAGGCTAAACACTGTTTCACCAAATGCCCTTTTCTTGAGATGGGGGTAGTAACTGTCTATGTAAGAACAATCTATGATAGATGAAGTCTCAAAATGTTGTCTCACTAATCAAACCAGAAATCTCACATTGTAGGCGAGTTTGTGACCGGGCCGCCGAAGCAGATTTTTATTAGGCCTATAAATTTACATTTTTGTCTTTTTAGGCACGAATGCAAGATTTACCCTATTGGGTTGGCCATGCCCATCATTATGCGAATAGATAATCCGCGAATAGCCGATATAATCACAGCTTTTCAAGCATTGTCGGCGAATTACAACCAACCTAGTAAATAAAATGGGGATCGGTAACCGATCCCCATTTTATTTACTTCACTGGCGAGCCATCTCGAATTTCTTCCGTGGCCGTGGTGATCAATTGATCTCCTTCGGCTAACTGACCGAAGATTTCGATTTTCCCATCAGCTTCAAGCCCTTTTTTGATAGGCACCCACTCTGCCTTGTGATCCTTAACCCGAATCACGAAAACACCCGTCGTAGCATTAACAACGGCCGATTTAGGAACCACAAATGTGCTGGTTTTCGTCGGTAAGGGCAGGTTTACTTCGGCAACCATACCCGGCAAAAGTTTCTTGTCATTGTTAATGACATCTACTTCAACCCGCTCCGACCGTAAACGTTTGTCTAATGCACCCGATAGACGTTTTATTTGCCCGGTAAACTTCTTGTCGGGGAATGTCTTGACCGAAAAACTTACCGCATCATTCTGTTCTACATAGCCTGTGTACGCTTCAGGAACAGAGATGACCAAACGCAATCGTTTCTGTTCGGTAAGCACAAAGAGCGGAAATTCGGAGCCTTTACCAGCAGGCCCTATATAAGCGCCCGTGCTGGCATTACGAGCACTGATAATCCCGTTAAAAGGTGCTCTGATTTCCAGGTATTTCTTTAAATCAGCGACTTCACGGTAAGCCGATTTAGCGGCTTCCAGTTGGGCGAGGTCGGCGTTGCGCTTTGCTAACGCGAGGTCAACATCGTTTTTCGAAACAGCGCCTGAAAACTTGCTGGCTTCCAATACCCGTTCGTAATTGGCTTTACTACCAATAGAAACCGCTTCCTGCGCTTTGAGCCTTGAGTCGGCAGAGTTCAGTTGGGCGGTTAGTTCAGGCGCTTCGGCTAACGCTAATAATTGGCCCTGTTTTACTTCAGAGCCTACATCCACATTGAGTGTTTTAATGAAGCCACTCACTTTAGCGTAAATATCCACATCACGAAACGCAACCAATTCACCGGGGATGTGTAACGATGAGGCAATCTTGTCTTTTTTTAGCGCAAACAACTCAACAGCCGCAGGTGCTTCTGTCGTTTCGGTTTCTTTCGCTTCTGCTTTACTTTCAGAAGAATGGCAATTCGTAAGCATACTGGCCAGTAGCAAACTGCCCGTAAGTGCAAGCAGGTTGTATACTGGTTTATTGATTAGCCGTTTCATACGAGGGAGAAATGTAATATTTACTGTCTTTATCTTCTGGATCGAGCGATACCGAGTCGGTCGTGGTTTTGTTCTGCACCCAGGCAAATGCCAGTGGCAGAATGAATAACGCAGCAAACGTTGAAGCAATCAGGCCGCCAATAACGGCACGACCCAGCGGAGCGGCCTGCGAACCACCTTCACCTAAACCGGATGCCATTGGAATCATCCCAACCACCATCGCAACGCTGGTCATCAGAATGGGTCGCATCCGTAGCGAAGCGGCTTCGCGGGCGGCCTGCAATGCATTCCCGCTCTTCATACGAAGTTCTTCGGCATTGGTGACCATCAACACTGCGTTGGAGATGGATACACCTACCGACATAATCATGCCCATGTACGATTGCAGATTGAGCGTCGACCCCATGATCATAAGCAATGTCAGTGACCCAACCAATACGGCAGGAACCGTACATAACACAACCAGCGACACTTTGAATGACTGGAAATTAGCCGCCAGCATCAGGAAAATAACCACAATGGCCGTGATCAGACCTGTTTGCAGACTATCAAGCGTGTCGATGAGTACCTGGGTTAGACCTTGCATTTTTACCGTTAGTCCACGAGGTAATTCGCCCAATGAATCAATCGCTTTCTGAACATCTCGAGCCGCGGTTCCTAAATCAATATCGTTCAGGTTAGCGGTCACCGATAAGACCGGGATAGCACCAATGTTATCATTTTCGCCATACGTCGTTCCTTGTTGAAGCGTGGCTACGTCGCTCAGAACCGGGCGGTTCGAGTTTGGCGAAACGGGTATTTCGCCCAAATCGTTGACGCTGGTCATCTGGTTTTCAGGAACCTGCACCTGCACCGTGTACGACTGACTGGATTTTGGGTCAATCCACACACTCTTTTCGGTATAACGCGACGACGATGTAGCAGCAATCAACGAACGCGAAATGGCTGATATGTCCGTGCCTAACTGAGCAGCCCGTGTCCGGTCGATGTTTACATTGATTGCCGGTGCTTTCGTTGCCTGACCAATCTGAACATCGCGCAAATAGGGAATCTTATTCAGCTTAGCGATTACCTTATTGGCGTATTCTTCATTCTGTTGTTTGTTCTTACCCGACAGCTTCACTTCAATTGGCGTTGGCGAACCCTGGCTGAGAATCTTGTCTGTTAATTCAATCGGTTCAAAGGAAAGTTTCACATCAGGCAGCGCCTTTTTCATGCTGGCCCTGAATTTATCCTTCAACTCATCCAGGTCAACCTTATAGTCTTCTTTCAAACTCACCTGCAAGACGCCCTCTTGAGGCCCCGCCATAAACAGATAGATTGGGCTCGTTGAAAACTGCGCTCCGTGCATACCCACCATAGCCGATGTAATCTCGACGTTTTCTTTACCCACCAATTGATTCAATACATCGATGGTTTTCAACATTGTAGCTTCGGTCTTTTCGAGTCGGGTACCGTCAGGCTTGCGTATACGAACCTGAAACTGGCCGCCAGCTACTTTGGGTAATACATCACGGCCAATAGACGTAATCAGTAAAATGGCAATGGCTAATGCGCCAACAACATAGCCTAAAACAATGGGCATCCGATAAGGCAGCATTCGGCCAATAAACCGAACAAATCGCGCCCGAACTCGCTCGAAGAAGCTGATTTTGCCGTCGTGATCGAGGTCTATTTCATGCGCCTGTTTTCGTTTTTCGTCCAGTAAATCGTCGGATTCGTGTTTACTATGACCATTCGAGCTTGCTTTTCCGTTCGCTTTAATCAGCTGCGCATTCGCTGTATCATGCTTGCTCGCTTTCCCATTACTAACCGGATGGTGTTCTTTCATCATCCAGTTGGCCAAAACCGGCACCAGTGTTTGAGCCATCAGGTAAGACGTGATCATCGAGAAACCAATAGCCAACGCAAGCGGCAGGAACAAGGCACCCGGAATACCGGTCATGGTAAACGCAGGCGCAAATACAGCCAGAATACAGAACAGAATCAGGAGTTTCGAGAAGGCGATTTCTTTACAGGCATCCCAAATGGCCAGCGCCTTGGGTTTGCCCATGTCCATATGCTGGTGAATATTCTCGATGGTCACCGTACTTTCATCGACCAGAATCCCGATAGCCAGCGAGAGACCACTCAACGTCATAATGTTGATCGTCTGCCCAAACAACGACAGGAACAGAACCCCCGAAATGATACAGGTCGGAATGGTGATGATTACAATTAACGCACCCCGTACATCACCCAGGAAAAGCAATACCATTAGGCCTGTCAGTATAGCGCCTATAGCCCCTTCGGTCATCAAACTTTCGACGGCATTGATTACATATACCGATTGGTCGAAGGTGTAGGTCAGCTTCACGTCTTCCGGCAATAAAGCCTGGAAACGCGGCAGAGCAGCCTTTAGATTCTGAACGACTTCCCAGGTAGAGGCATCGGCAGATTTGGTAATCGGCAGATACACCGATCGCTTGCCATTGACCAAGACATAGCCCTGCGTAATATCAGCACCATCTTCAATCGTAGCAACGTCCTTCAAATACAGGTTTTGAACCGTTCCGGTATAGAGCGGAATATTGCCAAAATCCTCAATGTTCTTGACTGTTGTATTCGCCGGTGTAAAGTAATTGAAGTCGCCAATTCGCACGTTACCAGCTGGAGTCGCCTGGTTATTGATGCGTAATGCTGCCACCAATTGGTCAGGCGTCAAATTATGTGACCGAAGTAGCTCTGGATCAGCTTTAATAACAATGGAACGGGCGTTACCGCCAAACGGAGCAGGGGAAACTAATCCCGGAATCGATGTAAAACCAGAACGAATGTACACATTGGCTAAATCCTGCAATTCATTGTTCGTCCGTTTCGGACTACTCAATACCAATTGCCCAACCGGCAACGTAGACGCATCGAAGCGGAGAATAAACGGCGGTTGCGATCCGGGCGGAAAACTGGACTGGGCACGGTTCGAGTAAGCGGATACCTCGGCAGCGGCCTGCGCCATGTTGGTGCCTTCGTAAAAGGATAATTTCAAGAGCGTAATCCCCTGAATATTCTTGGTCTCAATACTTTTCACCCCCGATACATACAGCAGCAGGTTCACGTACTGTTTCCCAAAAAACGACTCCATCTGGTTGGGGGTATACCCACCAAACGGTTGGGAAATGTAAATAACCGGCAGATTTAAATTCGGGAAGATGTCAATCTTGATTGTACGAACAGCGCCGATGCCGAAGTAGAATAAACTGGCTACGATAACCAGAATTGTGATTGGCTTCCGTAACGCAGAGCGGATTAAATTCATAGTAAATTAAAATCAACTTAAACTCACAACTCAACTGATCGAATCAAGGGTTTTCGTTTCAGTTTTTAGTCCATTTAAAAGGCCAATCCAATAAAACCCAACTTTTTCCATAATACATCACATCCAGAGATATATCACTCTGAAAGTTAACGAATTTGTCTGGCAATTGCACACAAGCCATTGTGCTCTTTCAGAGGTATTTATAAGATTATCAACTGATCAGAATGAAGGATTAATGCACAACTTTTGAGTAAAAACACTTACCTAAAAAACTGTAGCCAACCGAGAAAATGCCGTATAAATCAGGCATAAATGAGAACTAGTTCATTCTAGACAGTTAGCTAGTTTGCAAGCAGTTTATCCGAGAAAACTACCCAATCCAAGCGACTATTTATTGCCCACATATTCTCATTTAACCAGCTGAATTAGATACAAAAAAAGTGTCGGGTTCTTCAACCCGACACCACTGTAAACTGAACACCGTATATTGACTAAGCCAACCGGTTGATACAGTTCAGATCTTCAAACGCGATTTTCAGGCGTTGTACCATGCTTTCTTCGCCTTTACGTAGCCATACACGTGGATCGTAGTATTTTTTGTTTGGCGAATCAGACCCTTCGGGGTTACCTAACTGCGATTGCAGATATCCTTCTTTCGATTTGTAGTATTTCAGGATACCTTCCCACATGGCCCATTGCATGTCGGTATCGAGGTTCATTTTCACGGCACCATAGCGGATGGCTTCGCGAATTTCCTCACGGCTCGAACCCGATCCACCGTGGAATACGAAGTTCACGGGCAGAGGACCCGTTGCATACTTCTCCTGGATGTATTTCTGTGAGTTGTCCAGAATGATTGGCGACAGCTTCACATTACCTGGCTTGTATACGCCGTGAACGTTACCAAAAGCCGCAGCAATCGTAAAGTTTGGCGAAATTTTGCTCAGCTCTTCATAGGCGTAAGCAACTTCAGAAGGCTGTGTGTATAGTTTCGAATCGTCAACGTCAGAGTTGTCAACGCCATCTTCTTCACCACCCGTAACCCCTAATTCAATTTCGAGCGTCATGCCGATTTTAGCCATGCGCTCAAAGTATTTCGAACAGATTTCGATGTTTTCTTCGATTGGCTCTTCCGACAGATCGAGCATGTGCGACGAGAACAACGGCTTACCTGTTTGATCGAAATGTTTTTCGCCAGCGGCCAGCAGACCATCGATCCAGGGAAGCAGTTTTTTAGCACAGTGGTCGGTATGCAGAATCACCGGAACACCATAGAGTTCAGCTACGTGGTGAACGTGCAATGCGCCCGAAATCGAGCCAGCAATGGCACCTTGTTGCTTGTCGTTTGGTAAGCTTTTACCAGCGTAAAAAATACCACCGCCGTTTGAGAACTGGATGATCACTGGTGAGTTAACAGCTTTTGCTGTTTCCAGCACAGCATTTACCGAGTCTGTACCGACAACATTGACGGCTGGCAGGGCGTAATCATTTTCGTTAGCGTGACGGAAAAGTTGGGAAACGCCTTCGCCGGTCACAACGCCGGGGGCAAAACGGGTGGTTACTTCACTCATGACTAGGGATATTTTTGGATTCGTTTAAGAAATAGTTTACCGAAAACAGGGGCGGCTAACCTATTTGATTTCGAAGGGTAAAGTTGCGGATATTCGTGGAATATTGCTACTATCTCTCCATTTTACCCCTCCAAAAGTCACTTACCGAATCACCTCAACCGTACCCTCCCGAACAAACGATTCCGGGTAATCGATGCTTTTACCTGCCAACTTATATATGTATACGCCACTCGCAACTGGCTGACCCTTATAGGTTCCATCCCAGGTTGCCCAACCCGATGGCGACATAACGCCATTGCTTACGCTATAAATCGGTTCGCCCCAACGGTTGTAAACAGTCAAGGTCATCTGCTCGGCTCCCGACCCGTAAATGACAAGAACCTCATTCATACCATCCTGATTGGGTGTAAACGCATCGGGCACATTAACTACAGCCGGGCTTGGCGGGCAGTTGGTACGGATACGAACTGAATCGACGGCCTGGCACCCATCCGACGTACGAACGGAAATCGTATACGAACCGTATGCGTACGCTTTCAGAAACTGAGTTGTCCCAATGGTTTTTCCATCGCTCGTCCAGGTATAGATAACGTTAGGGATCGAACCGGCATCTAGCTCCAGGTAGCTATTATTGTTAGCAAAACAGGTATCCACCTGATGCTGGCTCAGTTGCAGTTCAGGATTTGGAAATAGATTCACCATGATGGAAGTCTCACTTTTGCAACCGGTACTCGTACTCAATGCGATTAGCTGATAGTATCCACTTTGTCTTGCCAAGACAGTTGTTCCAGTTACCGAAGCGCCGTCGGGTTGTTTCCAACGAAAAGTATCCCAATCGGTTGTAGGGGTAGCTCGTAATGTGAGTGTATCACCACAGCCCGAACGGATGGGGTCCGCAAATGGGAAAGGGGGCGGAGGAGAAAACGTTGTCGTTACGTCTTTCTCCGCAAAACAGGTAGCATCATCAGGATCGACGACCTTGACCCGAAACGTCTGACTACCCGTAATCTTAGAAACAATCAGCGAATCCAGTTGATCTCGTGGCGGTGAAATACCGAATCCAGTCCACTGAACAGTACCTCCACTAGCATGCGCGTTGAGTAAAAACGTGCCACAGGAATCAGGAACGGCCTTAGCGGTCGGATTTGCTTCAACCAGAACGACCTTAATTTCATTGGAAGTCATTTGTATATCCTGGCATTTAGTTTCCCGTATTTTAAGCGTATAGGTACCTGTTTTAGTCGGTTTCAGCGTTGCTTTATCACCCCCAGCAGCCGCAACCCCATCGACATACCATTGATAGAGCAGGTAATTCGGGTCGAGGTTAACCACCTTCGATTCCAGCAAAAAATTATTACAACCGCCGGGCTTTTTCAACGAGATGCTGAGTTCAGGCGGCAACAGGACCACCTCATCGAGCAAAAATGGCAGCCCCGCCATCGCTTTTCGGCCACTCAGACTAACACCCTGCGATATCAACCCGCAGCCCGTTCCCGATTGATTCGGTTGATTAATCGCTAGTAGATATTCCTCGCCGGGCACGGCTCCGTAGATTTTCCCATCAAGTCCAATCTGTAAAGCACCAATACCGGGCGAATAGGTCGTTTGCCCTTGCACAGTCAGCGTTGCATTGACCGACAAACTGGCTACATTAATCTGCTGTATCTTTTTACTGAACATGGATGAAAGATAGAGCAGGCTGTTATCAGGCGAGAATTCGACGCCGTATGCGCCAACTGTTTCAGCAGTCTCTAGCTTCATGGGGTTTGAGATAATTCCCGTTTTGTTGTCAAAATTAAACACTTCCAGAAACCCACCCTGTATACTATCCGAAACGGCAACGGCTAGCTTCCGCCCATCATGCGATGGCTTCATATAGCCTTTATTCTGCTGACGCGCACTATGCCCGGCTCCCGACAATGATTGATGGGTGCTGCCAACGCTGTATAATGCAGGGGTAAGGATCAGACCGTTATCATTGATCAAATAAACCCGGAACGTATTGCTCCCAAAGTCGTGGGTAATAATCCAGTGATTCAGATTATTACAATGCTTGACAACCGTAATTTTCTCCGAAGAACCCGCCAGCAGAACCTTATTTTTGTAAGTCAAACCGCCTAAACCACCGTTCAGATTCATATCGACATACGCGTACTGAATGCTGGTATTCTGATTTTGCGTACCTACCGAAAACACATAAAACTGCTTGGTACTGTTCTGATATGGAACAATCAGAGCCGATTGTGTGGCATGACTATTGCCCCCTAAACCAGTAGCACCCGGCATAACGTCATGATTCCGATTCCAGATTGTACTCCCATCGGTATAGAAGAGCAGTTGGCCATTTTCATCCGACATACTGGCACAACCTTCGGCAGTATGCAACTTGCCGTCGGTCAGAGCGCTCCCGCTAGTAAAGGTAACCCCCGCACCGTCCCCAAAGTACCAGTTGGCATAGGTTTTTACCGATTGCGCTCGCGCCGAACTGTACAGAAAACTTACGAATAAGAGCGCCTTACTGAGGCCCATTATCGTCCGTTTTTTTAGTCGGAATTGAAAAGAAAGTTGCTTCACGTATATCGATGAGTAAACTTGCTCAAACACAAGGAAGTACTAACAAAGACAAACTGAAATTGAATTTCTACTTAACAACGAATGACCCTTTTTCAGTGATAGCAGTTGGATGATTTTCAGATTAAATTTGACGCCACTTAGCCATCCTCCACAATTGTTTTGTATGAGTACGAACACTTTCAGGCAGTCTACACCATTCCTACATATGTTAAACCAACTTCAGGTATTCCGTGCGATTTTTTCAGGGCTTATTTTCGCACAAATACTCTGGCAACCAGCCTATAGCCAGCCTACTTATCCGGCCTTGCCCGACGAAGATTACTCCGTTTATACAACTATACTGAACGACTTCTCGAAGTGTACGAATGAACAATATGCCTACCGACGAAACTGGCTATTGCTTATCAAAACGGTTACTCAGGAAAAAGGGAAACATTCGTTCCGTTTCGATTTCCCGAAGGCACAGAAAAATTTAGCTTCTCTGACGTCCCCCAAAGAGACATTTTATCAGGAGCCGGGCTGGAAAACGTTCATTGCCGCTATTGATACGAATCAGTTTACAAACTATGAAATCAAACACCCGCTTGAACTAGCCTGCCGTAAGAACGAACTATGGACAGCCCAACAGGACGACTACTACTTTAGCAAAGAGAACCACCGGAGTCGGGGGTTTTACGCCCTTCGCAACGATTATAAAAACTTTGGCAGTTTGATCAGTTTGTCTAAAGTGGCTTATTCGGCAGATCAGCAAAAAGCTTTATGCTATTATTCTGAACTTAGCGATGGGCGATCAGGTGCAGGCTATCTCGTCTTTTTGGAGCGAAAAAAAGATACCTGGAAAGTAGTAGGTTCTGCGAGGTTGTGGATTTCATAAGCATCCAGAATTATTGATTTCTGAAACCATCATTTTGGCCGCCATTGGCTTGCTAAACTAAACCCATTGAATTCTTGAAAACGATCTTCTTTTGCCCCATGTGGGGAATGGAAAACCTTTCGTATGCCGAAGCTGCTAAACGCGTGAAAGCCGTCGGTTACGATGGCATGGAAATCTCGGCCGGGCCCGATAAGCGGAAGGAAGCAACCCAGGTCATGCACGACAACGGTCTCGACCTGATTTTAATGGCTTTCGGGGGCGGCAGTGACTTTGCCGAACACAAGAAAAAATACCACGATGACCTGCTCGACATCGCGTCGTACAAACCGATGTTCATAAACGCCCACACCGGCCACGATTATTTTACATTCGAGCAAAATGCCGAGTTGATTCAAATGGCAGCCGATGTTGAGAAACAAACAGGCGTTCGTATTCTGCATGAAACCCACCGGGGTCGATTCTCTTATAGCGCGCCCGCCATCCAATACTATCTGCTTAAATTACCTAATCTGCGCCTAACCGCCGATTATTCGCACTGGGTTAACGTGGCCGAATCGTATCTGTCCGACCAGGCTCAGAATGTTAATCGTGCCATTGCGGTTAGTGACCATATTCATTGCCGGGTGGGTCATCCAGAAGGGCCGCAGGTAAACGATCCTCGTGCGCCGGAGTGGAAAGACGCCCTCGAAAGTCATGCCAAGTGGTGGGACGCCATTCGGGACCGGCACCAAAAAGCCAATGCCCCAGCCCTAACGGTCACCTGTGAATTTGGTCCAGCGGGTTATCTCCCTACCCTCCCCTATACACAGCAACCTGTTGCTAGTCAATGGGATGTAAACGTATTCATGAAAGACTATTTGAAAAAAAGATGGAAAGTGTAAGCATGTACAAGTTGTGATTTACGGTTCAGGCTCGTTTACAGTATGATTTTTGCTCTAGTTCATATATTCTATGCGGGTTGACCATTGTTTATTTTTTGACAGGATTAACAGGATAAAACAGGATTTTCTTCTGGTCCTATAATCCTGTTTTATCCTGTTAATCCTATCGAAAAATAAACTTGTCCCATACTCCGTATAAATCGTAAATTTGAGTATATGATTCGTATCCTCTACCTGTGCTGCCTGATTCTAGCGACTACTCTGCCTTCGGTACAGGCACAGTTGGCACAGTCATTACGTATTGAAATACCGTCCGATCCGAACGAAGCTGAATCTTTCGACGTAACCCCTTTAAACGAGAAGGGCGTTTTAATGACCATTCGGACGGGAGGATTTTATGAAACATCACCCGTTAATTTCAACTTCCAGAAGTACGATATTAATCTCAAATTACTGTGGAAAACAACGTTTAAGCAGGACACGAAATTTAAGCCTATATCAACCTATAACAACGATCAGTACGTTTACCACCTGTTTCGCGAATATGATACGGATGAGTTTCAATTCGTACGATTACACCTCGACGATGGCGTAATCGAGACATTTGAAGGGCGTTTAATCGACCAGTTCGATGTTCATCAATTTAAAGTGATGGGCAGTCAGGCATATGTGGGTGGGTATCGTCACGGGCGACCAGTCGTGATGACCTTCTCCTTTTTCGACCAGTCGACAAAGGTGTTGCCGGGCATGTACGTTAATCACATGGAAATCAGTAGCCTGGAAGTCGATGATGTTCGAAAAGAAGTAAATGTGCTGGTTCATTCTCTCAAACGCCACTGCAAATTTTCGATCAGAACCTACAATTACGACAGTAAGCTGCTCCGCACTCTGGATTTCGATGGAGCTGAAAACGCCCTCATTTCCGGAAAACTCTTACCGGTTAATGAGCATGAATCGCTGCTCGTCGGTAATTATTCCACCGATTGTACGCCCTATTCACAAGGCATTTACGTGACACGCATTCGACACAGTGAATCGGGAAACACGGCTACTGACGAGCCCGTTACCAATATTCAATATATCGAGTTCTCGCAGCTTCAGAATTTCTTCAATTATTTAAAACCCAATCGCCAGCAAAAACTGCTGGCACGGGCTAAAAAGAAGAAAGACGAAGGTAAAGACTACAAATTTCGATATAGGCTTTTAGTGCATGACCTACAACCTACTGCCGATGGGCTCACCTTGGTAGCCGAAGTCTATTTTCCGCAGTATCGGGGCAGTGCATTGGGCTATGGAGGCTTCTTGCGCGGTTCCGATCGTTACGAAGGATTCCGGTATACACACGCCTTTATTTGCGGCTTCGATAAACAAGGGAAACTTCTATGGGACAATTGCTTCCCGATTAAAGAACTGCTCAGTACCGATCTGACCGAAATGGTGCAAGTATCGCAACAGGGCGACCGCATCGTACTGGCCTACCCCAACGATGGAGAAATCAATACGGAGGTGATTCAGGGCAATAAGATTCTGAAAGAAACGGAGAAATTTAAGCTTCAGACGAATACTGAAAATGAGAAAGTAACTTTTTCAGCCCAGGATAATCTGATGGCCTGGTATGGTCAGCACTTTCTGGCCTGTGGCTTTCAAAAGATTTCCCCTAAACACGTCTCGACTCAGCGAGAAGTATTCTACCTGAACAAGCTGACCTACAGCGAAGAGAATCAATCCACTAAATCGACCAGCGCTGCGGTTAAAAAAAGCGACGGATCAGACCGATAAGCAGATTCAGTACAATACTGACAATTATACAGGTGACAACTGGGAAGTAGAATCCTCCCCCATTTTTCCCTTCAATTCGAATATCACCCGGTAATCGGCCCAGCCAATTCAGTTTGTCGCCGAAAAAATAGACGACCAAACCAATCAGGATAATAGCGGCCCCGGCAAGTATGATGTATTTACCAATGGTTGGGTTCATAGAATCGGGTTTCACTATTTTTTGTCATTTCTCCTGACGTAGAAATGACAAAAAAACCATGTTTCTAAAATAAATACAATATAAGTAAGCCAACACTTGCTTTTTCGGCAATTTATACTTAATTTTGCACCAGATTTTACAAGCGACATCCGTCGCGTCTCTGTTACTCTCCTTTTTACACGCTGAGTTTAGGTCTGACAGAGCCAATGTACGGATGTACAGATGGGTTTCTGGGTGGACGTTCCGCTGTGTCGGAACATTTGCGCGTGGGCTAATCGTCAATCGGTCGTATCGGTATTAAGTCGCAGAGTCGACACCGATCGTTGTTCGTTTCCCCCTTTTGATCAGGGCGGGGGAAAATTGGGGCCTAGTTGGGTCGTTGGGCAGCTTCGTTCGTTGGGCAATTCTCGCAATATCGCGCCGTTCACTGGCACACACTCGTCTTCGTTTGGATGATTTATTTTATTTAATCATTCCCAATTAATGAAAACGAAAACAACCAAAACCGTTGATCAAAATGATCTTCAGGACATTGAAAAAATAGCCGCCGAAATGGCCGCTAGTGCAGTTTCTGCAGCTACCGTTGAGGTTAAAACGGCTAAAGTCCCTAAAAAGAAAGTTACCCAATCAGACGTTGAAGCAACAACTGAAACGTCTGCTGATGATACAGCCGTTGAAACTGTTGTGGAAGGTATCGCCGATAAAGTAATTATCGTGGCCGATGCTCCAACAACAACTCAAGCACCTGTTACGGAGAAAGCGCCTGCTGCCGAAGTAACCCCAAAAGTTGATCCGAATCAGATTCTGTTCTCTAGCTTAGATATTTCGCCTGAATTATTACAAGCCGTAACCGACATGGGCTTCGTTAGCCCATCGCCAATTCAGGCTGAAGCGATCCCACCAATTCTGGCTGGTCGCGATGTAATTGGGCAGGCGCAAACTGGAACGGGCAAAACCGCTGCGTTTGGTATTCCAGCTCTCGAACTGATTGATGTTCAGGATCGTTCGGTACAAACGCTTATTCTCTGCCCAACTCGTGAGTTAGCGTTGCAGGTAGCCGAAGAAATCAAGAAACTCGCTAAATATAAGCGTGGTGTCCGTGTCGAAGCTATCTACGGTGGTGATTCTATCGAGCGCCAAATCCGGTCGCTTAAGAGCGGTGTGCATATCGTAATCGGTACACCAGGTCGTGTGATGGATCATATGGAGCGTAACACGCTCAAACTCGACAACGTGAAGATGATGATTCTTGACGAAGCCGATGAAATGCTGGATATGGGTTTCCGCGAAGATATCGAGAGCATTCTGGAAGATATGCCCGAAGAGCGGCAGACGATCCTGTTCTCGGCTACCATGTCGAAGCCAATTATGCAGATCACCCAGAAATTCCAGCAAGACCCTGTCTTGGTGAAAGTTGTCAAAAAAGAATTGACCAACACCAACATCGAGCAGGTCTATTTTGAGGTGAAACCAAAAGCAAAAGTGGAAGTGATGTGTCGTTTGATCGACATGTACGACCTGAAGCTATTGTTGGTATTCTGTAACACCAAGCGCAAGGTTGATGAGATTGTAGAAGACCTGCAAATCCGCGGTTATCAGGCCGAAGGTTTACACGGTGATCTTCGGCAGTCGCAACGGAGTAATGTCATGAGCAAATTCCGCGCGGGCACGACCAATATTCTGGTTGCTACCGATGTAGCGGCTCGTGGTATCGACGTTGACGATGTAGATGCGGTTATCAACTTCGATATTCCGCTCGACGAAGAATATTATGTACACCGGATTGGTCGGACGGGTCGCGCTGGCAAATCGGGCCGGGCGTTCTCGCTGGTTGGTCGCGATGAAAAATATCGCTTCCGCGAAATCCAATCATATACCAAAGTACGAGTTGAGAAAGGCGTAATTCCTTCTTTCGAAGATATCGTTGGCGTTCGTAAAGCTCGTTTCATCGAGCAATTGCAACAAACGATTCAGGAAAGCAACGACCTTAACCTGTACGACGATTTACTGACTCAACTGCATCATACCGGTTTCACAACCGAACAGATTGTAGCGGCTTTGGTAAAACGTAGCATGGGTCTGGAGAAAAACGAATTTGCCGATCAGAACCTGGGTCTGGAAGATGATCGTCGTCGTGAGGACCGTGGTCGGGGCAATGATCGCTTCGGCGATCGTCGTGACCGTCGTGAAGGTTCAGGTCGTTTTGACCGTAACGACGGACCAGATCGTCGGGGTGGTAGCCGTTTCGGGGATCGTGATGATCGTGGCTCACGTTTCGGAGACCGCAGCCGTAACGACGATCGTCCACGTTTTGGCGATCGTGATCGCAACCGTAATGACGGACCAGACCGTCGGGATGGCGAACGTAAGCCTTATTTCGAACGGGATGACAAACGTGTTCCTCGCGAGCGTGAAGCGAACATGACTCGTCTGATGGTGAGCATCGGTCGTAAAGATTTCGTTCGTCCGGGCGATATTGTAGGTGCCATTGCAGGTGAAGCCAACATTCCAGGCAACAGCATCGGTAGCATCGACATCTTCGACAAATTCACCTATGTTGACGTACCGAAAGATGTAGCTAATCGCGTTGTCGACGTTATGGAAGGCAATACAATCAAAGGTCGCCGGGTAAATATTGAAGTAGCACGATAATCCCTGAGTCTAGAGTTCATAAAAATGCCAGTCTGTTTCAACAGGCTGGCATTTTTGTTTTTACCAATTCATCCTGCCCATGCAACGTCTTGACTGCCATCTTGTCTTTGCGTGTGAATAGCGTGGAGCAAGGTGCGCGGAGCTTGGTTTACCCCTGCTCCGCGCACCTTGCTCCACGCCAAACTCCCAAACACATGCTACGCAGCTATATCAAAATCGCCTGGCGAAACCTCTGGAAAAACAAGACATTCTCCTTCATTAACATTCTGGGACTGGCCCTAGGGATGGCCTGTAGTTTGCTCATTATGATTTGGGTTCAGGATGAGCGGCACATGGATCGTTTTCATAAAAACGACAGTCGCCTTTATCGGGTGATGGAAAACCAGCACTACACGGGTGTTATCAACACATACGCTTCCACTCCGGGGATTCTGGCCGAAAATATCGTTAAAGACATTCCCGAAATTGAATTGGCGAGCCAGATGCTTTGGGAGAACACACCCTTGTTTACGGTTGGCAATACCTTCGAAAAAGAGAAAGGGCGCTTCGTACAAGGCGATTTCCTGACAATGTTTTCGTTCCCGCTCAAAGAAGGTGACCCAAAAACTGCGCTCAAACGTCCTGACGGGCTGGTTATCTCTCAGAAACTGGCCGATAAATACTTCAAAGGACAAAACCCAATGGGTAAAACTGTCCGAATCGACAACACCGATGATGTCATGGTGACGGGTATACTCGCCGACATGCCAGAAGCCTCTTCATTGAAATTCGACTTCCTGATGAGTTACGACCGTTGGAAAAAAGCCAACAAATGGGCTCAGGAGTGGGGAAACAACGGCCCCCGCTGTTATGTCCTCTTGGCTCAGAACGCATCGGTCGATAAGGTGAATGCCAAGATCAAGAATTACATCAAAACGAAAAATAAAGACAGTAACGTCGATCTGTTCCTGCAAAACTATGGCGAATCGTACCTGTATTCGAACTGGGATGCGGGCAAGCAAAACGGCGGCCGGATCGAGTATGTAAAAACCTTCTCGATTGTCGCTATTTTCATTCTGGCCATTGCCTGTATCAATTTCATGAATCTGGCTACGGCACGCTCGGTCAAACGTTCAAAGGAAGTGGGGGTCAGGAAAGTAGTTGGCGCGTATAAAAACAGCCTAATTGGTCAATTCCTGGGCGAATCGATGCTGATCACACTGCTATCACTAATTCTTTCGGTGATGCTCGTACTGCTGATTCTTCCCGTCTTTAACACCTTAACCGAAAAGCACCTTTCGCTCGATTTTTCCAATCCCACCTTTGTCTTACTGCTGGTTTCCCTGGCGTTGCTCACAGGTCTGGTTTCGGGAAGTTATCCAGCGCTGTTCATGTCGTCGCTTAATCCGGTTGTCATTCTCAAAGGAGCGCTGAAATTCAAAGCAAGTGCTACCTATTTCCGTAAAGGGCTGGTTGTTCTTCAATTCGGGCTTTCCATCATGCTGATTCTGGGAACGCTTGTGGTCTATCGTCAAATCCAATATATCCAGACCAAAAACCTTGGTTATAACCGCGAAGGCTTGCTGTATATGCCCCTGGAAGGTGATTTGGCCAAGAATTTCCAGGCATTCCGTCAGGAACTGGAACGTGAGCCTGGCATCAAATCGGTCACCTGTGCTCAATCAGACCCGCTTGAAGTGGGCAGTTCAACGCAAGGTGTTCGATGGCCGGGAAAAGACACCACTCAATTGATGCTCTTTAGCCAAAATGCCATCTCGTACGATTACGTAAAAACAATGGGTATTAAGCTGATCGATGGCCGCGATTTTTCGCCGGAGTTCAGCACCGATACCAGCAATTACTTAATCAACGAAGCATCGGCCCGGAAAATGGGATACAAAGATCCCGTTGGAAAAGAAATGACCATGTGGGGTAAAAAGGGCAAAATCATTGGTCTGATGAAAGACTTCCATTACAACTCACTTCATACAGCCATTGAACCCCTAATTCTTCATTTGCAGCGCGGAGCCAATGATACGACAAACTATTGGGGAAGCGTATTGGTACGCACCCAACCGGGGCAAACGAAGCAGGCCGTAGCGAGTCTGGAAGCTAGTTTCAAGAAATTCAACCCACACTTCCCGTTCAAATACTCGTTTACCGATCAGGAGTTTTCGAACTTATACAAATCGGAAAACACGGTGAGTAAGCTATCCAGCTACTTTGCATTCCTGGCCATTTTTATCTCCTGCCTGGGCTTGTTCGGTCTGGCTACCTTCACAGCTGAGCAGCGAACGAAGGAAATCGGCATTCGGAAAGTATTGGGAGCGGGTGTCCCCAATCTCATCGGTATGCTCTCCAAAGAGTTTATTCAATTGGTGCTACTCGCGGCTTTTATTGCCTTTCCGCTGGGCTGGTACTTCCTGAGTGGATGGCTCGAAAAGTATGCCTATCGTATCAATCTGGAGTGGTGGTATTTCCTGGTCGCTATCCTATCAGCCGTGTTGATTGCGTTGTTTACGGTAAGTTTCCAAAGCATAAAAGCAGCGATGATGGACCCGGTGAAGAGTCTGCGGGCGGAATAACGTAGAGCCGCAATCCCTTGCGGCTCCTTCGCGTCAGCAATAGTATTATCAAAAGCCATCCAGATAAGGAGCCGCAAGGGATTGCGGCTCTACATATTACGGCTCGTAATAATACCCGAAGATGATGCCCATCTCATCTTCGCTGGTTAGGCCAAAACTGACAGCTTTCGCAGTGGTGTTGTTGTAGGTAATTTCGGATGTCAGCCCTTCGCCTTTTTTCAGGTCAATAGGCGTTGCAAAGGTGATAATGTCCGGGCTTTCCCAGTCGGTTGAGGTATAAACAATTTCGCCGTCGCGGGTACCGCCTTTAATTTTTATCACAAACTTCTCGCCCAGTTTATGCATGTGCGACGTTAGCGTCAGGATTTTACGAGGCTTGTCGAACGTAAATGATTTGGTCATCGTAACCCGCGTGTTGGCGGGCAGTGTAAGATTGGTGTTGCTCAAATCCAGCGTCTGAACGACTATTTTCACGGTCGACTTATCGACTGTATACAAGTTAATTTGAGCTTCCCCCTTCATTACGGACGTCGTTTTATTCACAAAGTGTGAATTCAGATCGAACGACGCTCCGGCTGGAATTAACAAAGCCGCACCTGCCGGAAAGGTATAGTCCTGATACTGAGCCTGCGAACCTGCCAGATAAACGTGGTTCGACATGGTAATGGCCGTCAGTATATTGAGGGAATTATCGGGATTACGTAAATCGCGGATGTCATTCAGGTTGGGCAACGAGCTTTTACTCCGAAAATCGTACGCGACAAAATGGTGGCTACCACTACGCATCTTAGTTTCGTACCGATTCACATAAATATCCTGGGTGTTCCCCACCATTTTACGGGTAAATAATTCACGCTCAAAGTTAGGCTGAACATCGAATAGAGGAACTGCCATCTGATAACCAGTCCCGACAGTAGGTACTGCCAGGGGCTCATAGGTCGCTACAGTGACGGTCTTATCTTCCAAGAGAGTAACATCAGCTACGTTACCCGTTTTAGGAGCGCCAGCTTCAATCCACCGACGAACAAATTCAATTTGCCCATCAGGCAAGGTGTTACCACCTAATGGCATAGGATTGCCATATTGTTTTCCAGAATGGTGGGTGGCTGAAATATTTAGTTTGTGATACAGCAGGCTTTCCAGCGATGCATAGGGTTTTACTCGTTTGAGCCCGTCGGCTTTCGCGTCACTATTTTTAGGATCTACACCAACCAGGTTTGCGTAGGCAACACCTGCAGCCAGTACGAGGCCATGTTGAGCAAACGTACCGTCTTTTTCAGACGAATGACAACCCGACGTAGCGCAGGAAGGCGTCAATATCTTTTGTTGAATCAGGTCGAACGAAGCCGATTCCGTTGGATCAGGTGACTCTGTAGCTTTCTTACTACAGGATACTAGAGTCAACAATAAGGTGGCAATACCAACACAAAGGCCTAAGCGCGTATAAGTCAGGAAGTTCATGATCTATTTAGGCCCAGGGTAGCCTAACGAAAGATAAGTATATTCCCTGTAATTTCCGTTAAAATTGTAGGATAAAATCCTGTTTCGGCTGCTCTTGTCGAAAGAAAACCAGGCCTATCCAAAATAAATCGACCGTTACGCTTACGCTCGGATGGGCTTTAATATACGTCCAGGCCTGCTCCATTTCGGCCGACCAATGAATATCATCAAACACAAATACGGTATCGTTATGGATATTCGTCAGGCAGGTTTCGAAGTAACGAACGGTGGGCTCGTAACGGTGATTGGCATCAAAAAAAGCGAAATCGATTGGAGCGAGAGAAGCTACTGCCGAAGCCAATGTTTCGTCCAGATTACCCACAATGATATCCACATGGTGAGCACCTAACTGGTCAAAATTCTGACGGGCAATAGCAGCCGTTTCAGGACACCCTTCAAAGGTTAACACGTGCCCCCCGAATGGTTTGGTAGCTTCGGCCAGATAGGCTGTGGTTATGCCCAGCGAAGTGCCCAGATCAACAATATTCTTTGCCTGAAATCGCTGAATAAGTCGAAACAACAACCGGCCAAAGCGACTTGACTTCTGCGAATTGCGGGCAATATCGCCAACCGTACGTTGTCGGGACGAATTTATTTTAGAACCAGCACCGAAATCGGCAATTGTAATTAGTTGTCGGCTCTTGCGCAGGTCTTTTCGTAATGACTGAATAGGTTCAAATAATGCCTTCGGAGCCCGTTTAGCCCGAATGACCTCATTATACAACGTAAACAGAAAAGGAGAATGAAGCGAATGTTCGTCGCGGGCGCGACTTAAATAACGAAGATAAGCGGTAATCAAAAAGAAGTACGATTTACGACGTACGTTTTACGATTTTCAAATCGAATCACACATCGTAATTCGTAAACCGTAATCCGTAAATCAATTAAGTTTATATGGCACCACCATCGTGAACTCCGGAATACCGATGCGCAGTTGTTTGCCATCGATCATTCGTTCGACGAGGTAGGTACCCGTCATTTTACCAATGCTCGACCGCAAGTTACAGCCTGATACGTATTCGTGAACTTCACCCGGCTCCAGCACAGGTTGCAGGCCAACAACGCCCTCGCCTTCTACTTCGCGAACCGTACCGTTTGAGTCGAAAATTAACCAATGGCGCCGGAGCAACTGAATCGTATACTCGCTGGCATTTTCAATGGTAATTCGATAAGTAAATACATAGTGAGCCTGGAGCGGACTGGAGTAATCAGCCTGATACTCAGTCTTCACGCTAACTTTTACGCCTTCTGTGACTGACGAAACCATAAATTTAGTATCGTTTGCAACCTTAGAACGAAAATTAAGTTGATTAGTTTTGTTACGCAAGAACTGGTCTGAAAATATTTTTGATGGACAGGTTCCAGCATTTATAGGCGTATAATGCCTTATCACCTTTATCAGTTCCCTACATGAACGTATCCATTGCCGAATCGTGGAAAATTCGCCTGCAAGCTGAATTCGACAAACCTTATTTCGTTGAACTGGCTGAATTTATTCGGCACGAGTATAGTACACAACGGGTTTATCCACCCGGCCGCCTGATTTTCAATGCGTTTGACAAATGTAGCTTCGACAACACCCGCGTTGTTATTCTTGGGCAAGATCCTTATCATGGCGAAGGCCAAGCGAACGGGCTTGCTTTTTCAGTAGCCGATGGGATTGCGAAACCGCCATCCTTAATTAATATCTTCAAAGAAATTCAGGACGATCTGGGCAAACCCGTACCCAAATCGGGCAATCTTGAGCGCTGGGCTAGCCAGGGCGTTATGCTCCTCAATTCGACGCTTACTGTTCGGGCGGGGCAAGCGGGGTCGCATCAGGGCAAAGGCTGGGAAACCTTTACGGATTCTGTGATCAAGCTTATTTCAGATGAAAAACGGAACGTTGTTTTTATGCTTTGGGGGGCTTATGCGCAAAAGAAAGGAGCCGTTATTGACAGCAAAAAACACTTAGTTCTGAAAGCCAAACACCCCTCGCCTATGGCAGCTAATTATGGTGGATGGTTCGGCACCAAGCATTTTAGCCAGGCCAATGCCTATCTGGAAAGTAAAGGATTGGCACCGATTGAGTGGTAATAACAGGTGGTATATAGTATAGTTTACGGTTTGAGGTTTACGGTGGCTGACGCATGTGAACTTATTTTCGCGTCAGCCACCGTAAACCTCAAACCGTAAACTATACTCCTCAATGTCCGTTATAATCCGTTTGCAAACCGGCACATATCCAGTTCGCCAAAGCCTGTCGGTTATCGGCCAGTAAAAAGCGTTGTTGATCTTTACTGTTACGGATATTGCCTAGCTCAATAAAAACGGTGGGTGGATGGGTATTTCGCACTACATATAAACTGCTCCGGTCTGATACGGTTCCTAAATAGTTGCGATTCGGTTGGCTACGTTTGTAGCCTGACTGAAAGCTTTTATGAATGTGTTTGGCCAATCGCTTGCCGACTTTACTACTTTCATGATGGTAGAAAAACACATCGATGTTCTGGCCTTCACTCCGACTATCGACATGAATTGTCACCATACGCTGGTAAGCCTCTTTGTGCTTTCGATGCAATTTATTGACAGCATCGGTGCACTGACGCAACCGTGCAACCTGACTAAGCGGAATCTTCTGATTGGGATAAGTAACTTCGTCATGGTCCAGCTTCAACACATTTGCATCACGGATGCCATCATTCAGGTCTCTCACAATCATGTACGTAGTTGCACCGTGTTCCATCAATGTACGAGCCAGGCGAATCGTTACGTCATAGGCATATTCGTCTTCGGGTAACACGTTTTTCCCATACTGCCCCAATGCGCCCGGATCTGGACCACCATGCCCCGAAACAAGATAATAAACAGCTCCTTTCAGTTTCTGATCTTTGACGGTCACATGAGCATATTTTGCGCCTAACAATGCCATAGATAGCGAAGCATTCACTTTCTTATCAGCCTTTACAGCGACAGACTTAGTCATTTTAGGACTGGTCAACCGGGTTTTGCTGACTACAGAATGCTTCGTGAGCTTTGTTGATACTAGCTTCCTGGTAGACGTTGCCCGAGCATGGGCGTGGTTCTTTTTCCCTTTAGCCACTGCCAGCGAACCTTCTGCGTGTATAAAAAATAACACTAGAAAAATCCCTAACCAGATGCGGTTATCGTCGATTCGTTTTTGAAATGGTGTAGCTGTTCGATTCATGGGTAAAAGATATGTCAACGTATTGACGTAAAAACGAGCCGATTAGTCACCAAATTGTGATTAAACGAAACCCCCAAATTTGCTACAGCAGGCGTAAACAAATTTGGGGGCTATGACTAAGCGTACTCTTAGATGGCTTAATCGATCGTGCGGAACAGTCGATTCCAGCGAATTTTATTCCAGATATTGGCCGGATTCGGATCAAGTGACATCCAGACAAAAACAGCTTTACCAACGATGTGATCTTCGGGAACAAAACCCCAGAACCGCGAATCGAGTGAGTTATCGCGGTTATCGCCCATCATGAAGTAGTAATCCTGTTTGAACGTGTATGACGTGATCGTTTTTCCGCCAATTTTTATACTTGCTGGCTCTACTTCAACTTTGTCATTCCCTTCATACAATTGAATGACTGGACCATAAAGCGCAATGGTTTGTGCATTGATTGGAATCGTCACGCCTTTTTTAGGAACCGTAATCGGGCCAAAATTATCGTGATTCCATTTGAACGTTGGCGTACCGTAGATCATGGGCGCCATTTCACCGGGTTTTTCAGACATCGGTTCAATGCCTTTTACCCAATCAAAACTTTTGAATTTCTCGATAACGTCTTTGGTGGTATTGACGCTATAACCAACCATAACTGAAGTCTTGGTGGAGTCATTATACTGCTCCAGTGGCTTCCAGTTTTCGGTTGGCTGGCTAGGATCGCGATAATCATTAACGATATCGTACTTACGGAAGAAATTCGCGTCGAGCGATTCCGTTGTTTTGATGAAATACTTCTGCTCTGAGCGTGGCGGAGTCGGGAATGGCTTTCCATTCACGAACACTTCACGCTGACGTACTTCCAATACATCGCCAGGAATACCTATACACCGTTTGATGTAATTGGTTTTCAAATCAACAGGATAATCAATGTTATCGTTGAGGTATTTAGGCGGCACATTAAATACAACGACATCGCCGTTTTTGACATGCGTAAAGCCCGGTAGTCGATACGATGGCAGTTGAATGGCGGTGCTATACGATGGAATATCGGTTCCCCAAATTTTCTGGTGTGTGAGTGGCACCTGTAAGGGCGTACGAGGTGTACGAGTGCCATAATGCAGCTTACTAACGAATAAAAAATCCCCAACCATCAGGCTGTTTTCCATAGAAGGCGTTGGAATCGTAAACGCTTCCATAAACAGCCATCGAATCAGTGTGGCAGCCACAACAGCAAACAGGACGGAATCTAACCACTCGCGAATGGGTGATTTCTTAGCTTTAGCCGGTTTTTCTTCGGCTCTGGTTTTTACTTCAGACACAGAATATTCTAAGTTTCAGGTTTCAGGTTCCATGTTAATCAGGCATCGTGCTGATTGTTAATAAGGTAACCTGAAACAAATTTACAAATTTCCCAACAGATCATCCATACCAAATACACCTTCCCGACCTACAAGCCACTCTGCAGCAACCACAGCACCCGTCGCAAATCCTAGTCGATTATGGGCTACGTGCGTAATTTCAATCCGGTCTACATCCGATTCATAGCGAACGGTGTGCGTACCAGGCACTTTTCCTTCCCGTAAGGACTCAATTTCAATCGCATCGTCGCCTACGGGCAGGGGTTCTTTACCGGGTTCATTATTTACCCAATGTTTTTTATTCGGTAAACGCTCGAGTACGCCTTCGGCTAGTGTAATGGCCGTTCCACTTGGCGCGTCTTTCTTTTCGGTATGATGAATTTCAGTCATCGACACGTGGTACGATGGATAATTCCGCATAAACTGAGCCAGGGTTTTATTCAACCGAAAAAATAGATTAACGCCAATGCTGTAGTTTGATGCGTAGAAAAAGGCTCCTTTGTTAGCCTGGCACAACGCTTCAATTTCGCCCCGATGGCTGAGCCAGCCTGTTGTACCGCAAACGACTGGCCATCCTCGCTCTAAGCAATACGTTATGTTTGCTACAGCCGACTCGGGCGAGCTAAATTCAATGGCCACATCAACCTCATCAGGTTCAAGATTAGCTAAATCGGCCTGGTTATCGGCGTCAATGCGGCCTGCAATCTGGTGTCCCCGTTCGAGCGCAATCTGCTCAATCGTTTTACCCATTTTGCCATAGCCAAGAAGAAGAATATTCAAGTTAGTTTGAGTTTGTAGTTTGTAGTTTGTAGTTTGATGTTCATAGTTGTTTTGTATTGCTACGTAAACCTCAAACATCGAACTACAAACCTCAAACTTATTTAAACGTAAAAGCCACCCTTACCCCAGGTACCAAACCGGTTCCGGGCATGGGAATTGCATTGGGTTCGACGAGCATCGAGATGTCGTCGGTTAAATCAAAAGTCTTTAAGTGAGCCGCCACATTCGCTTCTACAATATTTACGGCGTACAAAACTATAGACAAAAGAACATTTAAGTCCCGATAACGCCGATAGGTGTCGTACGCATTTTTGGCGCCCGCCGATGTGTAAAAGTACTGCCCGCCGATAAGTACTTTATCGGGCTTAATGGGATCTACATAAACCGGCTGTGTTACGTAATTTTTCGGAAAAATGCCTGCATCTAAAGTCGCATAAGAGGTATTGGTTACTTTATCGCCAAAAAGTAAGCGACCATAGCCTATTGCGGCTTCTTGAGCCAATCCCCGGTATTTAAAAAACAGATAACCCATTACGCCATAACCAGCGTAAATGAATGGGATTTTATAATACTGCCGATTATACGCCTGTCCTAGACCCGGTAGCATTACAGAGCGTAACGTCGCTTTTTTCGGGATGATTTTGTGGATTTGAGCCTCCTGTTTCGCGGTTACGCGCAGGGTATCAGGCTTATCCAATGATGTAGAATCATCGTCAGGTGTTAATACTGAAGTCCCAACCTTAATTCCATTTCTTCGTATCGTAGCTGGAATGGTATCGCTCGCCGAACGAATTTGACGAGTCGAATCGATAGCGGCTGGTGTGGGCGCTGGCTTGATAGCCGGATTCTGTGCCAAAAGCGTATAGGCCGGCAGTATCAACAACAGGAAAACAACGAATGTGGAAGGAAATGGCTTCATAAACAGATAACGTCCAGGATATTCCTGACTCATCCGCTTGTTTTCCCTTTTAAAGTAATTTAACACGATTACGTTTGCTGGTTTAACTCTACGAGCTTAGCTCCGCGAGTTCAACTCTGCGAGTTCAGCACCTCCAGGATTTTAGTTAATTCTTCCTGAGAAGTAAACGGAATCTTGATTTCGCCTTTATGTTTCTCGTCGGCTTTGATCGATACGCGAGTACCGAAGAGCGATGATAGCTTGAACTGAAGGCTGCGCATTTCCTGTTTCGGCAAGGTAACACGCCGGGTAGCTGTCAGTTCGAGCGAATCTTCAGATAGGTTCCGAACGGCTTCCTCAACCTTCCGCACCGACCATTCTTCATCAACTGCTCTCGTAAAGAGCCGAATTTGCGCATCAGGATTCTCAATATTAATAATAGCCCGAGCATGCCCCATCGAAATCCGATTGTCACGTAGAGATGCCTGAATGACGGGAGGTAATTTCAGCAGCCGGATGTAATTATTAACCGTTGTACGGTTTTTACCAACACGCTCGCCCAATTCTTCCTGCTTCAGGCTGCACTCGGTAATGAGCCGCTGATAACTTAGAGCAATTTCAATAGCATTAAGATTTTCCCGCTGAATGTTTTCAATCAGCGCCATTTCCAACATTTGCTGGTCATTCGCTGTGCGAACATAAGCCGGAATATGGGTCAACCCAACGATCTTCGACGCCTGTAAACGCCGTTCGCCGGAAATAAGCTGATAGCGCTCTTTCCCTAACTGGCGAACCGTGATAGGCTGAATAATACCTTGTGTTCGAATTGAGTCAGCCAGTTCCTGCAGCGCTTCTTCATCGAAGCGGGTACGTGGCTGAAAAGGGTTTGTTTCAATCAGCGATAAACTAATTTCAGTCATCGTACTGATTGTCTCAAATGGAGACGGCTTCGATTGTCTGCCGATCGACTCGCTGTCGTGCAATAAGGCACCTAAACCACGACCCAATCCCATCATCTTCTTATTTGGTGCTTTGGTATTTGCGTTCTCCATGTACTTTATGGATTTACGAGGTAAGATGTGCGAATTACGATTTGTTACTGATGTACGAATACAATCAGAAACCGTATATCGTAATTCGTAAATCAGTTTACGCTTCCTGCGGCATCAAGCCATTCTTAATCAGAATTTCTCGGGCCAGGTTCAGGTAACTGACGGCCCCTTTGCTGTCGGCATCCTGCGCCAGAGCCGGAACGCCAAAGCTGGGCGATTCGCTCAGCCGAATGTTTCGCGGAATGATGGTACTAAATACCATCTGCTGAAAATGGCTGGTGACCTCACCAACAACCTGATTCGATAGCCGGACGCGCAAATCGTACATCGTTAGCAAGATGCCTTCGATAGCCAGATGCGTGTTCAGCCGCGACTGAATGATCTTAATGGTATTGAGCAGTTTGCCCAATCCTTCAAGCGCAAAGTACTCGCACTGAACCGGAATAATAACCGAATCAGCTGCAGTCAGACTGTTAATCGTAATGAGACCCAAAGAAGGCGAGCAGTCGATAATGATGAAATCGTACTCGTCGCGAATGGCATCGAGCGTGGTTTTCATCTTATCCTCCCGGTTCTGAAGGTTGATCATTTCGATCTCAGCGCCAACCAGATCGATATGGGACGGCAATAAATCCAGATTCGGAAAATCCGTCTGAATAATAGCATCCTGAGGGCGTACGCCCTCAACCATACATTCGTAAATGCTGTTCTCAATTTCTTTCGGATTGTAACCTAACCCCGACGTGGAATTCGCCTGCGGATCAGCATCAACAATGAGCGTCTGAAATTCAAGGGCGGCCAAACTGGCGGCCAAATTGATCGTTGTCGTAGTTTTACCGACGCCCCCCTTTTGGTTGGCGATAGCAATGACTTTACCCATGGGTCTGTGCGTTGCAGTCCCAAAGATGCCGGTTAGTTTCCACGAATGCAAGCACTGTTCCACGGAATGTTTCACAAAATTTATTTGAGTACGCTTCAGATTACCCATAAATGACCAATCGGCAAGGTTCATAATCACTTAAACAGGTGAAGCATTGACTATTAGCGTTAGCCAGCTATGTTTACAGCCAAACGGCCAATCAGTGCAGGTTATCATATCACTTCCTGCTTTGCGGTCAACCAATTCCTATGAAAATTTCGTTTACTACCGTCACTTGCGGACTATCGCTCCTTGTAGGAGCATTTCTACTGGAAGGATGCCATCGGTTCAGCCCAACAACCTCCATCACCAGTTCTTCGACGGGGTATAAAATAGCCTCAGACGATAGTACCCTATACAATCCTAATTCTCCGTTTATAATGCCTTACAACCGCATTATCGACGCAGCCGGGAAATCAGTCAGTTTTGGCGATGCCAGTGTCGAAAACCATAGTCTGGATGCTGTCTTGTTACCCGATAAGAAAACACTCGCCGTCGAAGACCGATATGGGGTCGCCTTTTTCGATGTTAAAACCCAGCAACTTATTTCCCGATGGGACTATAGAAAGGGGTCCGACACTAAGGGAAGCATGAGTTCATTCTCCGGCATCAAAGCCATTGTTCATCACGATTCGACTTATATTTTCTGGGGAGCGGGTGGCCAAGGCAAGCCTAACTCGTATGTTATGCAGGCTGTTTGGGATGGCAAAAATGCCCGACTCATTCAGCGGATACCTTTCGACGCTATGGCTCCGGCCACCATTGCGCTACCCAACGAAGTTGCGGTTAAAGAAGAAGCGGGTGAGCTGTACCTATATACCGTGCTGAACGGCAACAACCAGTTCGTTAAAGTTCGGGTAAAAGACAGGCAAGTAATCTGGACAACGCCGACCGGTGTAGCTCCTTTCGGTTTAACGATCCTCGGCGAGAAGGCCTACATCACCAACTGGGCAGGTCCCGTTCCCGATGCAACCAATGGTTTTGAGACGGCTGGCGTGCCCTGGGGAAGTGCATACATCGATCCGAAAACAGGGGCCTTAGCGAAGGGTACCGTTTCAATCATCGATATAAAACAGGGCAAACCCGAAAAGGAATTAGCGGTTGGTTTACACCCAAATGCAATTATCAGTAGCCCCGATCAACGATTCCTGTATGTCGCCAATGGCAACAGTGATTACGTATCCGTAATTGATGCACAGGCTCAGCAAGTTACCGATTCTATTTTTGTGGGCTTATTCAACCGGGGCAACGGCTATATTGGCAGCACGCCAAATGCGCTGGCCATTACCCCCGATGGCACCACACTTTATGTAGCCAACGGGATGGACAATGCGCTTTGCGTGGTCAATCTGGGTAGTAAAGCGTCGACCACCGGAAAAGGAACTCCTGAAATAAAAGGCTATATCCCGACTCAGGCTTATCCATCAGGTATTGTATTGAATAACAATGAGCTTTACGTAACAAATCTGGAAGCCGTTGGACCCCGAATTGCCAATCCGGTCGAGCAAGGCAGCCAGGGTAAAAACCCAACCAAAAAAGAGCTAAAAGCCTACAATTCACACAAACAGCTGGCTTCAATTTCGTTTATCCCTGTCCCCGACGAAACGCAATTGGCCGCGTTTACGGAAAAAGTTAAGCAACAAAGCCTCCAGTTCCGGTTGGCCTTAACCGAGCAAACTCCGCGACCAAATATAGCTCCCCGGCCTGTGCCTGAACGCATCGGAGAGCCTTCGGTGTTCAAACATGTTCTGTACATCATTAAAGAAAACCGTACGTATGATCAGGTTCTGGGCGATCAGCCCCAAGGCAACGGTATGCCAGATTTATGCATATTCGGAGATAGCATAACGCCCAACCAGCACCAGCTTACCCGCGACTATTTATTGCTTGACAATTATCATGTATCGGGAAAATCATCGGCAGAAGGTCACCACTGGGCCAGTGCAGCCATGGTTACCGATTACACCGAAAAGAGTGTACGGGCCTGGTTCAGAAGCTACCCTCACGTGTTATACGACGCGCTGGTATACGACAAAAAAGGGCTGATCTGGAACAACGCTCTCGATCATGGCAAAACCGTTCGGATGTATGGTGAGGCTTGTACGTGTCACTTCGATCAGAAGCAATACGACTGGCGCAGCTTGTACCAGATGCGAAAAGAAAGCAAGCCTTTTTCATATAGCAACACCACAACCATTTCGCGAGTGCGGCCTATACTCGCGATGAATTTTCCGGGCTGCGACGATGAAACCATCAGCGACCAGATGCGGGCCGATGCGTTTATTAAGGAATTGAACGAACTGAACGCTAACCCAAATGCCGACTTGCCCAACCTCATGGTCATGTCGTTACCCAACGATCATACGGCTGGTACTAATCCCGCCTTTCCAGTACCTAGAGCAATGGTTGCCGACAATGATCTGGCCGTTGGTCGCATTGTCGATGCAATTACGCACAGCCGATTTGCGGCCTCGACGGTCATTTTTATTACGGAAGATGATTCACAAGCAGGTTGGGATCATATATCGGCTTACAGAACCACAGGCTACATTGTCAGCCCTTACTCACGATTGCAGAAAACCGTACATACCAATTACAATCAGACGTCTATGGTTCGGACGATGGAGCAGATTTTGGGGCTGCCGCCAATGAATGCCATCGATGCAACGGCCCTGCCTATGTTTGACTGTTTTTCGGATAAACCTGATCTCTCCTTCAAATACAAAGTAGTACCCAATCGAGTGAATCTGGCCGAGATGAATCCATCACCGACAGGTTTGAAAGGAACGTCCCTCCGTTTTGCCAATCTATCGATGCGACACGGTTTTCACTTCATTGATCGAGGGCACGATGACCTGCTCAATCGGATTTTATGGTTTACGGCCAAGGGCAAAAAACGCTACCCTGCAGAGTTAGCAGGTGCCGAAGAGGATGACGATGATGATTAACTTTTTTGACAGGATTAACATGATTTACAGGATTGATGGTAAATGAAAAATCCTGTAAATCATGTTAATCCTGTCAAAAACTCTAAGCAATCTTACCTGAGTTAACATAGAAATCAGATAGTAAAGCCAGAAACTCTTCTTTCCGTCGGCGCGACACTTCTACTTCGGCGTTATCGCTTAACCAGACCTGCCCACCATCGCCTTTTACGTAGCGTTTGATGTGTTCCAGATTGACAATATTGGACTGGTGAATCCGGAAGAAATAATAGTTGTCCAGTATCTCTTCATACTCTTTCAATAGTCGGGATACCACAATGGGTTTGCTACCAGCCAGATGAAACTTGGTATATGACCCCAGCGATTCACACTGGATAATGTCCGTCATCTGAACAAAGTGAATACCTTCGGCCGTAGGCAGCGCAATGCGTTGGTTGGCGTTTTTGGTACGTTCGTTCAACCGAGCCTGACGGGGATCATCAATGTATTCCTTCAGAATCTTTACCTGTTGCGGATTGATGCCTACTAACTGAGATTTATATTTCCCCACGGCCGCCTGAAGTTCGTCTGGATCAATGGGTTTCAGTAAGTAATCAATAGCGCTAAACCGAAAGGCCCGGATGGCATACTCCTGATAGGCCGTTGTAAAAATGACGCCGAAGTCTGCCTTTTCGAACGCTGCCAATAAATCGAAGCCCGTTTTGCCTGGCATTTGAATATCCAGAAAAACCAGATCTGGTTTTTCATGCATAATCAGCTCTATACCCAAATCCACGTTTTTAGCTTCGCCAACCAGTTCGACGTCAGGACAGAGAAGCTGCAGCAAGTTTGATAATGCCTGACGAGCGTTGGTCTCGTCGTCGATAATGACAGCACGGAGCTTTTTCATGGGATACGAGTTTCAAAACGGTGTCAGGCATAGCGTTGAAGATAGGGCACTTATTCCAGTTTCTGTGGATTCTTTCGATTCTATCATCTCTAATTATCAGTACAATAGAACCAACAGAACCTATAGAAAGATCTAGAATCTATTTTTTCAAAGCACTAGTTTACCAAAGCCCTAGCCGATCAAAGCGACCGCAGTTTGATATTTCGGAACCAGACGCTCGTGTTCCAGTCCTGCAAACCAATCCGACCACTGAATTTTCCCTTACCGACAGGAGCATCTTTGAGCTTACTTCCCGACATACGCTGTTTCCAATCGGCACTAGTCAAATCATGTTCCTGAACGGTAAAGCCGTTGATAGTAACAATCAGCTTATTCTTTTTCAGACTTACGCTTACTTGGTTCCAGCTTCCGAGCGGTTTAGGCTCCTGCATCCGAACATCGGCAAGCCCAAACAGATCACCGGAACTGTGCGGATGAGCCGACTCCTTTTGATAGAGTGCATCATCTCCTACCTGAACCTCAAGACCTGTATCATAAATCTTTTTGTTCTTAGCTTCCTCCTGCACGAAGAAAAAGAAGCCGCTATTGGTATACTTTTCGATTTTGAATTCCGCCTTAAACTCAAAATCGCCCGAAATAATGGCATCGGTTACTAAATCACCTGCGTCGCGGGGGGAAGTCGCCGTTTGAGGAACATCCAGATGCAGTACGCCCTGTTCTACTTTCCAGGTTCCGGGAACATCTTTGCCATTGTAGCGGTGCCAGCCTTTCAGATCGCGCCCATCAAAGAGCAATTTCCAGCCTTCTTTCTTTTCCTGTACCGATAACGTATTGAGCGGCTGCGCCTGTACAAATGAGCAAGCCAGATAGGTAACTAAACTAAAAGCTGCAATTTTAGCGAACATTCGTAGTTGAATTTAGAGTACTATAAAACGTGAAAACTGCGCAAATCAGACAGTATTCAGAAAAGCGCTATTCCGAACATAGTTACTATGCAGGCATACCACAACTACATAAAAATAATACTCCCCTGAAATGGCTTTTAATGGCAATTTTTCAACAGCTAGCCTAAGTGGTTTCTCCTAAATCCGGGATTACAGCAGTCAACAGGGCGCTTAGTAACCATTCAAAAAGACCAGTGCAAACAGGATAATTAGGGCAATAACGATCAACGCAATCCAGTCGAAGCCCTTTTCCACGAACGTGAAAAAACCTTCAGAAAATGACTTCTCTTTACTTTTCTTCATGAATCAATTATCCTTTTCATAGAGCTCACTAAATACTAGGAGTCGTCCAATTTAGTTTCTATCGATTCTTTGGATTCTACCGCCTTTGATTATCAGCACAATAGAACCAACCGCGCGGGCGGCCCCGAGAATCTATAGAATTTCCTAGAATCTAGTTTGCCAAAGCACTAGCAAAAATGGATCAGCCATATGAATTGGAGGCAAGCAACTGATACTTGGTGGGAAATGGGTAGAAAACGGTAGAATTGGCTTGATATATGGTTGATTTAAACGTGTCGCTGATTGTTATGAAACAACTTATCTATCTTCTTGCCTTACTCAGTACGAATGTTGTTTTTGCCCAATCAGCACCACCCCGGCTCATTGTCCGTGGCGACGATATGGGCTATGCTCAGGGCGGGAACGAAGCGCTTATAAAGTGCTATAAAGAAGGCATTGAAACGTCCATTGAGGTTCTTGTTCCATCGCCCTGGTTTCCGGAAGCCGTTAGTTTGCTGGCCGAAAACTCATCGGTCGACGTAGGGATTCACCTGACACTTAGCAGCGAATGGGACAATATCAAATGGCGACCCGTATCCGACTGTCCTAGTCTGAAGGATGCCGACGGTTATTTTTATCCGATGATTTTCCCCAACAAAAACTACCCCAAGCGATCCGTTGTCGAGAATAACTGGCAGTTGGCCGATGTCGAAAAGGAATTCCGGGCGCAGATTGAGCTGGGATTGAAAAAGATACCCCGTCTTAGCCATATTTCGGGTCATATGGGTTGCACAGGTATGGGCGACGATGTAAAAACGTTGGTCAAGAAGCTGGCGAAAGAATATAAGCTCGACATTATGCCCAACGAATTAGGCGTTGCCAACGTAAGCTACGTTGGCGCGCATGCCACTTCAGAAGAGAAAATCGTCAGCTTCATGAAGATGCTCGAAAGTCTGGAAGCAGGTAAAACGTACCTGTTTGTCGATCACCCTGGCCTCAATACACCCGAACTTCGCGCCATTCACCACATCGGCTACGAGCAGGTCGCCATCGACCGTCAGGGTGTAACTGACTGCTGGACAAACCCAAAGGTGAAGGCGTTCATCAAAACAAAGGGCATTCAGCTGATTAGTTATAAAGATTTGGTGAAATAAAGAGCGAAAGTGTGAATGAGTGAAAGAGCGTAAAGCTGACGCGAGTTTTTTTACGCTCTTTCACTCATTCACACTTTCGCTCTTTATTTACGCCCACACTTTCGTGCCTTCGGTGCAGTTGCGGCACATTTCTATTTCGGAGCGAGAGCGAAAGAGCGTATTGCGAAAGTCCTGATAAGCTGGGCCATGCCAAAGATCGGCGAAGGATTCCGTTTGTAAATCACCGAGCCGATGATGGGCATCTTTGTCGAAGCAACAGGGTACTACGAGTCCATCCCAGGTAATGACGCAAGAATGCCACATTTTCCAGCAATGATCGCCGAAACCGTTTTTGATTCGATAGGTCCCGTCCGTTTGGGGTGCATAACGGCTGTATTGATCCATGGTCGGAATCAGATCGGAGCCTTGTTCGTAGTCGTAAATCTGGGCGGTTTTCAGACCCACTTCATCCACGCCTAATTCGCGAGCTAGTTTTTTCACTTCGGCAATCTGGTGCTCGTTGGGCTTCACAACCAGAAACTGAAAAACAACGTGGGGAGTCCGCGATTTCAGCTCTTTTTTCCAGCGCAGGATATTCTTCGTGCCTTCAAGTACCTTTTCGAGCTTCCCTCCCACCCGATACTGTTGATACACTTCCTGCGTGGTGCCATCAATCGAAATAATTAATCGATCCAGACCAGACTCAACTGTTTTTCGAGCGTTGGCGTCGGTGAGGTAATGCGCATTTGTACTTGTGGCCGTATAGATATTCCGCTCAGTGGCATAACGAACCAACTCCAGAAACTGGGGGTGCAGATAGGGTTCACCCTGAAAGTAAAAGATCAAATACAGTAATGTATCGTGGAGTTCGTCAATCGTTCGCTTGTAAAGATCTTCACCCAGCATACCGGTTGGGCGCGTAAACGCCCGAAGACCACTAGGGCATTCGGGACAGCGCAGGTTGCAACTCGTGGTTGGCTCGAACGAGATCGACATGGGCAATCCCCGTTGCACCGGTCGACCCGTCTGTTTCCCAACATAATAGCTCGACAGCACTTTAAGCGCGTTGGCTACCCGTTTGGGTGTCAGTTTAGAAGCAAAATTAAGGCCGTCGAGTAAGTTGCGATTCATGACGTAAATATACAACTTACCTAATCAGGATCGTTTTCAAGCAGCAGCAGCGGCCATCATGGTCATATAGAGATTGGCCCCATATCCGCAGGCTAAGAGAAGTACTAATAGGTCGGTATTCGTAGTAGGATCAAATCCCTCCGCAAACTCAACCCCATAATTATACGCCAGTTTACTCCACTTAAATTTGGGGATTAACTGGAGCAGTTCAACATGCTGTTCGTCTTCCAGTACGAATCGAAACTCCCAGAAGCCCTTTGCCTTAAGCCGATAATTTTTCTGTAAACCAGTTTGTTCCTCTAAATGTAACAAGATATGTCCCTGCCAGTTGAAGGTAATGTCGCCTTTATCGATGCCATTAATCAGTACATCGAAAGCAGAATGCCAAAAGTTTCGAGGTTTAATGGTTATCAGATCGTGTTGCAGATGGGCACTCCCCGTACTCGAAAACCAGTTTTCGTACTGAAAATGTGTAATAAGTACCTCCTGATTATCAATTAGATCGAAGCTACCATTACTGGTGGTGGATACAAGTTGAAAATTCAAAATGGACTGGGTTTATCTTATCGAAATACTTTTTACCGTTGTTGGGGTATGGGTGATGTTTAGCCCAGCAATTCATTTACTGAAATACTAAAATCTTCCAGCACAGGATAAGCCGAGCAACTATCATCGTCGGAGCAGATTTGTACAATTTTTCGGGACGTATACACATAAACCTCCCGGTTTTCAGGAAAGATGTGCCAGACCACCTGTACGCCAGCCTTGAAATACTCAATTCGTTTCGCTTCTACTTTTTCGCTCTCATCGGTAGGCGAAATTACTTCAATGCAAAAAGCAGGAATTGGCTCATCCTCTTCATTACGGATTTGTTCATCCGAAAAGTAAGCTACGTCAGGCCGACGCATCTGAATACCCGTTAGCATCACATCTTGCTCACAAATCAGTTGGCCACGCTCTTGCTTAGCTCTCGTTGTATCGAATCGAAGATTAAGGTTCTGAATAATTCGTAAATGTTTACGCTTCATGCCCGCAAATTTGATCAGTTCGCCATCGTTCCATTCATATTTAGAGCCATCTACCGGTTCGAAGCGGAGGAACTCTTCGAATGTAGTCGGTAATGCGCCTGTTTGAGATTGAGTTGGTATCATGATCGTCCACTGTTGCTCGTAAACTATATGCTGCAATATACCCAAAACGATGGGTTAATCAAGCTTGTTCCATTCGCCAAACCCGGCATCCACCTTCCTCAAAAACTACCTCGCCCTTTGGCAAATTTGCCATTGTTTTAGGCAAGTCCCCAGTCATACTAGCCGCGAAAACGTAGTCGGGGGAGTTCTCATGGGTCCAGGCAATGTAGCTTTCCTTACCCGGAGCCACTAACCACCTTGTTTCGTTTCCCACAATAGCTGGCCAGATACTTTCAGCAAATTCACGTATACGCAGGATGGCCGAAAATTGATCGGCATTTTGCCCCCACAAAAATGGACCGTGCGTCACTTTATCGGGCAGTCGGTCGTCTTCGATCCAGAAAACGTAAAGCTTGCTATACTCTTCATTAGCGCCACGCTGTTCGTGCAAATTCCGAACCTCAAACCCCAGGCTAACATAGCTGGGCATATCGGTCAGGAATAAGGCGGTAAAATACCGGAACAGGTTGCCAGTTCGGTAAAACTCATCAAAGCGCGGGTCATCTTTATCAGCGGTGATGATGGTAAAGTTAGGCGCAAACCGACGCGTTTTCAGATACATGTAGTAGTCGGCCAATTGAGCCTTAAATAAATCAGACCCGACTACCATAGCCTGCAAATCGCCTAGTGTCGAATCGGCTTCGATAGCATCAAGATGGTCGAGTTCGTTGCCATAACCCATTGTATCGGGTGGGGCCAGAAACGTTTCAGCAAAAAAGCCATAATGGGGTGCTCCGTTGGCCTGAACGTATTTTTTGATCGCCCGCAACGGATCATAATAGTCACCAACCTGCGCCGGAACGCCCGCTGGCTGCATCTGCACATGCGCCATATCCCCTCGCATGAAATCGAAGTTGTACATGCGCTGGCATTCATGAACTTTACGCGATATGTATTGCCAGGCAGGCAGGTTGGGTCGGTCAAAATCAAGCTCCCAGTTTTGGTTGTTGTCTTTCGATTCGTAGAAACGATACCGGGCCAGCGGACCAAATACCCGCGACATGGCTTCGGGTTTGTCAAAAGCATACTCGTACCAAATTTGCCCTGCATCGTCAATGGTGAACGTCGTTGCATCAATGTGCAGGCCCCGATAAGGAGGAGCCATCGTCATCGGTAGTGTTTCAAACCCTTGCTCCACCAGATAACGAATCAACGCTATTCGCCGACTCAATCGACCGCCATAATCATGCGGGTTCCCGAATAAAATACGGAACCGCTGATCATCGGTCAGAATGGCGATATCAGTCGAGAAGAAAACGTCTTTGGGAAAGGTTAGCGGAGTCCCATCGGCTGCTCCCCGAAACCTCAAAAATTGCCAGATAACATCCTCTACGTACTTATAAACGAAACTGGACTGATCGGCCAATTCGGTTGGTTTCCCCGACTTCACATCACGTTGTACCCACTCAAACAGACTTGGGCAGGCCAGCACCATTTCGGAGAACCGGTCGGTATGCGGAATAACATCCATGCCAACGGTACGACCCATCGCGTGAAGCAGGTTCGTAACGACCTTCAGTTGCTTTTCGACCGTGTCGAGCGCGGGCACAAAACTGGCTAACGCCACGTCGAAAAACTCCGGGTTAATTTGCCAGCTAACCATGCCATACAGGCTCCCCACTACGCCCGGCTCCCAAATAGGCAACAAATGAATACTATCATGACTGGCTGGCAAGGTCAGCACATAATTGATAATATTCCAGAACGACCCGATGGTACGGACGTTTACACCAACCATATTACTCCGCTTGAGCCACGAGCCATCGGAATAAATGGCGGCCGGACTTTCAATGGTTTCGGCCGGATTCAATGCCCGGCGAAGCGTGTCATTTCCTAATCGTTTATGCAGAATTTCGAGTGTCTGATAAACCGAAAAATTCATGGCCGTTTGCGGCAACAAATTCGGAATGAACGACAAACGCCCGGACTGATAGGCATCTGTATACCTACCATTGAATTGACTCCAGTCGACTTGTAAGTTGGAGATAGAGTTCGGCATAGGGCAAATGTAAACCAGTTTTTGTAAAACCAAAACGCGCCTTATTCTTCCTTTCGATATAGGCGGCTAATAGGTTCTGAGCACCTTCAGTCGATGGTTTTTATTGATCCGAATATGTGGATTGCTAATGAGATGAAAAATTATGCCACTCAGTATCAGTGAGCCAACAACGGGCAGTGTATTGGCATAAAAACCCCGATTATTGACAACATCGGCCAGTAAATACACACCACCTGCAATTGGAAAGAGGGTACCAGCTGCCGTTACAAATGGAATCCGGCGATGGAGCATCACCGTTTTTATTTCATTGAACTGGAAGGTTACGGGTTCATCGCGGTTCATCACTTCATTGGCCATCAGAATGCTGAACGTGCTATCCGTAACGTCGTAAAGCTCTTCATTATATTTTTCACCACGAGCTTTAAAATGCAGGTCATCGCCAATAAAATAACGGTATCGATGGAAGCCCCCCAGCGCATGATTTACGTCGAGCGCCAGATAGCGGGAAGGGCGAAGCAGAGCGGTATACGAAGGGCCTTTTCGTTGTAGAAGCTGTTCCGTTGTGAGCGTGTCCTGAGGTTGTGCATAAGCAACAGAAACAATGAACAGAAAAGCCAGAATCAGGTAGGAGCGAATGATCATAGCGTTAACTAAACAAATCAGGTGGTTTTGGTAATAAAGCCAAAACTACCTGATTTGTTTCTTAAAAAGATGTTAAGTTGATAAAGCAAGTAAATGAATAATGGATAGTGAACAATGAATAGTTGGGGCGCCCATGTAGTCAAGTAATTCCACTACAGATAATCAGCTCATTATTCATTTATTTCATTCGGACAGCACTCGCCCTTTGGGATATTTAATTTCGTACCAGCCTCTAAGGTAGCCATCGCGTGCGACGATAATTGGGCACGGGTCAGGAATACGGTTACTTGCCGAAGTGTAGTCTGAACGCGTTGTTCGTCGGCGACGGTTGTCGCGCCAACCTGAGCGAAACTGAATGCTGAGCCTAAGCAAAGCGTAGTAATCATTAATACGATTTTCATAGTGGCAGGATGTTTAGGCCTTGTAGATTCCATAAGTGAGTAGACCGTTTAATTATTTGGGCAAATCATCGCAATAATTCGCCAGCTTACTGAACTTTGCGCCATGATTACTGCCGACCAACTTCGAACCTTTACCGAACAAATCTTTATAGCCATCGGCTGTTCCGAAACCGATGCCAATTTAGCCGCCGACGTACTCGTTAGCGCCGACCTCCGGGGTGTAGATTCCCACGGAGTTGCTCGCTTACCGGGCTATGTCCGGCTCTACGACCATAAACGCATCAATCCCAAGCCACACATGCGGGTTGTACATGAGACTCCATCGACAGCCGTTGTCGACGGCGACCGAGGGCTGGGTCTTATTGTGGGGCCTTGGGCCATGCAAGTAGCTATCGAAAAAGCCAAACTTGCCGGAACGGGTTGGGTAGCTGTCCGCAATTCCAATCACTTCGGCATTGCGGGCTATCATGCCCTACTCGCCACCGAACACGATATGATTGGGCAGGCCATGACGCATGCGGCTCCGCTTGTAGCACCGACCTTTTCACTAGATAAGCTCTTAGGAACCAACCCGATTGCCGTAGCCATTCCGGCAGCAACAGAACCTACGTTTCTGGCCGATTTTGCCTCGACAGCCGTAGCCTACGGCAAACTCGAAATTCTACAGCGTAAAGGGCAGGAAGCTCCACTTGGTTGGGCACAAAACGCCGAAGGTCTGCCTACAACCGATGCCAATGCCATTCGGAACGGTGGGGCCTTACTACCACTGGGTACCGACCGCGAACACGGTTCGCACAAAGGGTACGGGCTTGGTGCCATTGTCGACATTTTTTCGGGGGTTCTATCTGGTGCAAATTATGGTCCCTGGGTACCGCCTTTCGCTACGGCTGGCTTTATGCAGGCGAATGAGGGCGTTGGGGAAGGGACAGGGCACTTTTTTGGAGCCATGCGAATCGATGCATTCCGCCCTGCCGATGAATTTAAAACACACATGGATACCTGGATCCAACGGTTCCGGCAGGCAAAAGCGGTTGAAGGCAAGCAGGTTCTGATTCCCGGCGACCCTGAGCGTATGATGGAAGCCGAACGACTCGCCAATGGCATTCCTGTTGTTGAGCCCGTTATCAAAAGCCTGGAAGAATTAGGCGAACGCTTCGGGATAAAATTGTAAAAATGGCACGCTGATGACGCTGATTTATTATGATTTTTATCTGCGTGAATCATAATAAATCAGCGTCATCAGTGTACCATTAACCTGTCAAATCAAATCCATATGAATTATCGAAAACTCGGCAAAACCGGCTTTACTGTTTCTGAAATTAGCTTGGGCACCTGGCAGGTGGGCGGCAAATGGGGTGCCCCCTTCAGCCACGAGAATGCCGACCGTATCCTCAACGAAGCTGTTGACTCTGGCATTAACTTCATTGACACAGCTGATGTATATGGGGATGGTGAAAGTGAAAAAGCTGTCGGGCGACTGGTACGTTCGCGATCTGAGCAGATTTTTGTGGCCACCAAATGTGGTCGTCGTTTGCAACCCCATACGAATGAAGCCTATCAGCCCAAAGCGCTTCGAAACTTTGTGGAAGATAGCCTGCGGAATATGAGTCTGGAAACGCTCGACCTGATTCAATTGCACTGTCCACCAACGGATGTGTATTATCGACCCGAGATTTTCGAACTATTCGATCGATTGAAAGACGAGGGTAAAATTCAGAATCTGGGGGTTAGTGTTGAGAAAGTCGAGGAAGGGTTGAAAGCCATTGAATTCCCGAACGTCACTACGGTCCAAATCATTTTTAACCTATTCCGGCAACGGCCCGCTGAGCTGTTTTTTAGCGAAGCCAGCCGCCGGGATGTGGGTATTATTGTTCGAGTGCCACTGGCGAGTGGCTTATTGACCGGTACGTTTAGCGCCGATACGTCCTTTTCGGCAACCGATCACCGGACTTTCAATCGGCAGGGCGAAGCATTCGACAAAGGGGAAACGTTTTCGGGTGTAGACTATGCCACTGGACTAGCTGCCGTCGACGAACTAAAAGCCGTTTTTCCTGCTGATGCCAATTTAGCGCCCGACGCTCTCCGCTGGATTCTCACCTTCGATGCGGTAAGTTGTATTATTCCGGGGGCCTCAAAACCAGCCCATCTATCGTCGAATTTGCAGGCAATGGAACGCCCCGCTCCTACTCCTGAGCAAATGGTCGCCATAAAACGAATCTATGACGAACGCATCAAAAACCCGGTGCATTATTTGTGGTAATGAATGAGACGCCGATCGAACGGATTTAGTATGATCTATGTGGATAACAATCATACTAAATCCGTTCGATCAGTGTCTCATTATCATTTCCCAAAATAAACCTGAAAGCCTAAACTGATATTGACGGCTTTCGGAACGTTGGGAATAAGTGCGTTTGGACTGCCTGCGATGAGACTATTGACAGATCCGGCGTCTCCTCCCGTGTAGGTCACCCCCAGATCGAAACTCACCGATCTGTTTATAAAAAAGGCAACGCCCCCTGTAGCACTATAAGCAGCATCGGTACTTGATCCGGCTGAAGATCCATTCGTTGTAACCGACGTGTTAATGACGCCAATCGATGCGCCCAAAAATGGTTTCACTTGAGATGGCCCTAAATAATACCGTAAAAAAGGAGCAAGTCCAATCTGAGTAACTTTATTTCCACTAGCGCCCGCGTAAAAAAACGGTATACCAGCACCAACCACCAGGTTATCAGCGACAAACCAGCCATACGTTGGCTGAAGACTAATCAGTGTCGTAGAGCTTCCGCTTGGAATGATAATATTTCCAACATTAACGCCCATCAGACGATTTCCCTTCTCGGTTTGGGCCATGGCACTCGATAAACTTACAACGAGCAGAATGATTGTCAAGAATCTCGTTTTCATAACATGTATATACGTTTAGTGAATACATGTTATGACAAACAAGGAGTTCTTTTGTTTGTACAATTTTATCCCACTTTAATAAAAAAGACTCGATATACTATCGAGTCTTTTTACAATTGCCAGATAATCAGCCTATCACTTACCAATCAGCGCTTTCTTAAACGTACCGTCGGAACCAAAAAGTAGAACGCCCCGCTTTTTGGCAGAAGTTGTAATCGACACGATATAATCGCTGGTTGTTTTCTCCTGAGCCGCCTTATTGATCGTCGCTCCTGCATAATTAGACGTAATGTAGGTTGTAATGGCAGCCGGTAGGCTCGATACTGCCACTTCTGTTAGGTCAGCCCCAATGCCACCCGGACGAGGGTGATGAGTAGTATCACCTACCGTTGGCTTGGGTCGATGAGTCGAATCGCCAGGCATGTGATGGTGGGCTGAATCACCAGGCGCATGATGATGGGCTGAGTCGCCGGGAGCATGACCAAATCGCATCTCTGCCTCTTTCACAAACGTTCCATCTGCTTTAAAGAGCAAGAGTTTTAGCGAGCTGTTAACAGTAATAGCTACCAGAAAATTACCCGCTTCATCTTTCCGGGCATCCTTAATTGTAGCCCCCGCATAGTTCGTCGTAATGTAGGTTGTAACAGCCGCTGGCAAGCTCGACACATCAACCGCCGTTAGACTGTGCGGCCCCGTAACCGACGTACTACTAACTCCACTCGACCGCGCCGAACCATCAGCCGTTGGATCAACCGCCGTTTTATTGCAGGCATTCAACCCCACTACCAACGCCAACCCACAACTGAACACAAGCAATGTTTTCATAAAGAACATAGATAGGTTTTGTTAAAAAAATAAAACAGAAAAATAAGCAATGACCAACTTCGTTAGCTGACCCATCACTCCTTACGTGGTACCTGGAACGAGCGTTGCAACGTCCGAAAAAAAGTAGTAAAAACACTCAAACTGAACGATCAAGCAGGGTAACCATTAAAAAAGTATAAATGAGTCGGTTAAGACCTAACTATGTACCAACTTGCGATCAAGAGCAGCTAAACACCTCGAACAGAAAGTTGTTTTTTCAAAAAAAAGGAACATTTGGTCAATTCTGCCCATTTTGAAAACCTCAGTTATTTTATAAAAAATCAGTACAAACAGTTACCAATCTTTACTTTTATAGCGTTTTATTTGCACAACAATTCGGTATTCCATATTCTATTTGGCCAACTGACCAATTGTAAATATATTGTTCTATGAAAAAACAAAACACCCACCAATCCCAGTCTCAGACACTTAATGGCATGACTCAATCGCAGGGTCAGGCAAGCGTTAACTTCTCTTTCAGTGATTATCAAACTGAGAATTTTTTCGATGAGATGTTCGTGAACGAGAGCCAGGTTCGCGACGGGTATGCCCCTTTTCAGCAACGTGTTGAGCAACTCACCCGAGAAGACCTTATTGGGCGACAGCACGCAGCTGAACGGGCGCTGATGAGCATGGGAATTACGTTCAATGTATATTCGGAAGGGGAAGGCACAGAGCGGATTATGCCGATTGACATTATTCCGCGGGTCATTGAGTCGGCAGAATGGAACAGACTTGAAGCGGGACTTATCCAGCGAATCAAGGCTATCAATATGTTTCTGGATGATGTGTATAACGAACAGCGCATTCTGAACGATGGCGTTGTTCCGCGCGACCTGATTGAATCCAGCAAATCATTTCTGCCTGGTTGTCTGGGTGTTCGGCCCCCTAAAGGAATCTGGTGTCACATTACTGGTACTGACCTGATTCGGGGCGACGATGGAACCATGATGGTCCTCGAAGATAATCTTCGCTGTCCATCGGGCGTATCGTACATGCTCGAAAACCGGGAACTGATCAAACAGACGTTTCCCGAAGTATTGACCCAAACGGGCGTTCGGCCGGTGTCTGACTATCCGACACGGTTGCTCCAGATGCTCCAGTTCATTGCCGATCGTCCGAACCCAACCGTGGTTGTCTTAACACCGGGCATCTATAATTCAGCCTATTTTGAGCACTCGTATCTGGCTCAACAAATGGGCGTTGAGCTGGTCGAAGCCCGCGATCTGGTAGTATCGGGTGGTTACGTAAAAATGCGTACCACTAAAGGCTTCCAGATTGTTGATGTCATTTACCGACGTATCGACGATACGTTCCTTGACCCAAAGGCGTTCAATCCCGATTCCATGATTGGCGTGCCGGGTATTTTTGAAGTCTATAAAAAAGGGCGTGTGGCACTGGCCAATGCACCCGGTACTGGCGTTGCCGATGATAAGGTGATTTATGCCTACGTACCCCGCATCATTAAGTATTATCTGGGCGAAGAAGCTATCATTCCCAACGTACGGACCTACATCTGCCGGGAAGAAGAAGACTGCAAGTACGTGTTGGAAAACATCGAGCAACTAGTGGTCAAAGAAGCCAACGAAGCGGGGGGCTACGGCATGCTGATCGGGCCTAAAGCTACGCCCGAAGAACACGAATTATTCCGCAAGAAAATTCAGGAAAACCCGCGCAACTACATTGCCCAGCCCACGATTTCGCTCTCGCGTGTGCCCTGTATTGTCGGCGACCATGCCGAAGGCCGTCACGTCGATTTACGACCTTATATTCTCTATGGCGATGGGGTCAACGTTATTCCGGGTGGCTTAACGCGAGTTGCCCTTCGCAAAGGCTCGTTAGTTGTCAACTCCTCGCAAGGCGGTGGCGGTAAGGATACGTGGGTGTTGTATTAATGGTTGGTGTTCAATGTTTCAGGTTCCAAGTTTCACACGTATAGCTTACAACTTGAAACCTGAAACATTGAACACTAAACTCCCTACCTTTACGCCCCAACCACAACAAAACTGCTTTGCCTGATCTAAGTATTATCATTGTCAATTACAAGACACCCCAACTCATTCTTGACTGCCTGACGTCGGTTTACACCTATACGCAGAACATTCACTTCGAGATATTAATCATTGACAATCAGTCAGGTGACAATAGCCAGGCGATCATACAGACATCCTTTCCCGATGTACGCTGGTTCCAGATGGGCTATAACTCGGGGTTTGCCCGGGCCAATAATTTAGGAATTCGCGAGGCCAAAGGGCGTACTATTCTACTACTCAATTCAGACACGTTGCTGGTCGATAATGTGCTTGCAAATTGTGTTCAGGTGCTGGATACACAGCCTGATGTAGCGGCTGTAAGCGCAATCCAGTTACAGGCCAATCGGCGGGTTCGTCCCAACTTATATACAACCTTCGGGCAAATGCGCCGGGCCTTCTACATTTTACCCGGTGGAGAAGCTTCCGAGCGATTTCTGAATCGATTGATGCCCGATCCGCACTATGCAGATCCCAATCAGGTTGAGTGGCTTTCGGGAGCCTTTCTAATGACTCGCCCTTCGGTTGTGGCCAAAGCGGGGATGCTGGACGAGAGTTTCTTCATGTACGGCGAAGATGTCGAATGGGGTTATCGCCTGGGAAAACAGGGAAGACTTTTGCTGCTGCGCGATCAAAAATTCGTGCACCTGGAATACGGTAGCAGCGAAGACAATCAGCAGCATGTGGTTACCCATATCAACCGATTTAAATCGCAGGTTCAGGTTTCCCAATTATTGTGGGTACGGAAACAGTACGGCATTGGCGCTTATTTAGTCCTCATGCTGCATTACCTTCTTATGATTCCCGTTGTGTTTATCTGGAAAATAGCCGTAAATCTTCGCGACCGGCGACGCCCCTGGGCCGATCTGGACAATCAGTGGGCGTATACCAAACAGGTTGGAATATTCTTCCGATTTTTCTGGAAAACACTGTTCAATCGGCCCGGATTCTATAAAGTTTAATTAGCCGCTACGCAAACGTCAACAGGGATACACTTTTGCGGATTGAAATCGTTGTAGTTGAAAAAACGGGATAATTTTATGCGGTTCGTTTACCCAATTGGGCTGTTATGCCTATTGCTAGGAGCGGTGCTGGTGCCCACTGTTAGCCACGCTACGCACGTACGAGCAGGAGAGATTACCACCAAACGAATTTCCGCAACTTCACTCACCTATCAAATTACATTTACTGCCTATTTCGATGAGGTTGGAGGGAAAGACGCGTCTACACAAGCCACTGCTTATACAATCTGTTTTGGCGATGGTACGACAGCTGAGGTCAAACGGTCTATCCGAAAACTAATCAATGGAAATACCTCATCTATTGACGTTTACACCACTACGCACACCTATCCCGGACCGGGCACTTATACAATTGCGGTAACCGTTGTAAATCGCAACAACGGAACCATCAATTTACCGCCACCAGACCAATCTAAGGAAATTGCCTTTTTCGTATCGACAACAATTTTGATCAATGGATCTCTGTTGACCAACTCCACTCCGGTCATGCTCAACCCTCCCCTCGATTCGGGGCGAGTGGGCCAGAAATTCTGCCACAATCCAGCCGCCTTCGATGCCGATGGCGATAGCCTGGCCTACCGATTGAGCGTTCCTAAAACATCCTCAGCAACCAGTATTTGCCTAGGACGAAACATCCCAGCCTATCAGGACCCCACACGATTTAGTACGTCCAGTGAAGCCGGGGGAACGCCCACCTTTACCATCAACCCCATCACCGGTGAACTCTGCTGGGATGCCCCAGGCCAGGCAGGCCAGTATAACTTCGCCTTCATCATCGAAGAATGGCGAAATGGCGTGCTCATCGGGGAAATTACCCGCGATATGCAAATCATTGTGGTCGATAGTCCCAACAAACGACCCATTATCCAGCCCATTACCGACCTCTGCGCCGAAGCTGGTACCCTGATCACCCAACCCGTCACGGCCACCGACCCCGATGGAAACCGGGTCATCATCTCCGGATTTGGCGGGGTATTCAATGTGGGGGCCGATGGAGCAGCCCTGACGCCGGGAGAACTGATCTCCCCTGCTTATGCCCGACTCATCAATGGCGGAGTTACCCAGGCCCAACCTGCTACGGCCACCTTCAGCTGGCAAACCAGTTGTGTCCATGTCCGACAGGCCCCTTATGACGTGACCTTCAAAGTCACCGATGTGCCCCCCAAACCCACCCCCGCCCTGGTCTCCTTCCAGACCTTCCGCATTCAGGTGGTGGGACCTGCCATCAAGAACTTAACCGCCAAACCAACCGCCACCGCCAACGGCAGAGCCATCCAGCTCACCTGGGATGCCTACACCTGTAGCAGCCCCACCACCACCATTACCATCTATCGGAAAGAAGGCTGTCAGCCCGATGACTTACCCAAATGCGTGACGGGTGTGCCAGCGGGCTATACCAAGATCGCTACCGTGCCCAGCACCGCCACCACCTATACCGACACCACCACCCTCAAACGAGGAGTCAGCTACGGCTATCGACTGGTAGCCGCCTTTTCTGATCCCAATGGGGGCATCAATGGAGGGGTCAGCCTGTCCTCCAACAAAGCCTGTCTGGAACTGCCCCTCCTGGCACCGGTCATCACCCAGGTCACCGTCGATTCGACCAACACCACCACCGGACAAATCACCGTCAAATGGACCCGGCCCATCGGCCTCAACCCCGGTGACCTGGGTGCTCCCTACCAGTATCGACTCCAACGAGCCACCGGACTCACCGGTACCACCTATACCACCATTGCCACTATCAATACTAACCTGAGCCCCACCGCTCCTGATACCCTCTTCGTGGACAAAGGCACCTCCAGCTCGATTCTCAACACTACGGCCAATGCCTACCGCTACCGACTGGAGTTCTACTACACAGCCGCCAACGGGACGCTGACCCAGCTCGATGTCACCGAGGCTGCTTCCTCCGTCCGACTGGCAGCCACCCCCGCCAACCGACAGATCGTGCTGAGCTGGCAGGCTAACACCCCCTGGTCCAACGACGGCAAAACCCATGACATCTACCGCTCCCGGTCAGGACCCAATGGACCCTTCAACAAGATTCGGGAATTTACGGTCACTACCTCCCCTTACTCCTTCACCGATGATGGCTCGGACACCTTCACCGCTGATGGCAACACCAGCCGGGTTCTCTCAGCCGACTCTTCCTACTGTTATCGGGTGATGACCCGGGGCCAGTACACCGATACCCAGCTCAGCCGACTGGGGCCGCTGATCAACTACAGTCAGATCATCTGTGCCACCCCGGCCGACACCACCAAACCCTGTCCCCCCCTCTTGCAGGTGGATAGTCTCAACTGTGCCAGCCTGAGTCCCGAAGCCCTCTGCGATCAGAGCAGCTTCACCAACAAGCTGGCCTGGACACCTGGCAGCGGCCCTAGTTGTGATCCCAACATTGCCAGTTACAAGATCTATTATGGTCGCTACCGCACCGACACCTTAGGGGTATTAACCTCGGTGGATGTCCCTACTCAGAAGTATGATCACAGTGGCTTATCGACCGTGGCGGGCTGTTATTACGTGACGGCCGTCAGCAAGCGGGGCCTGGAGAGTACGCCCTCCAACAAGGTGTGTGTGGATGCGTGTCCGAGC